>JAIOPG010000002.1:0-300000 GCA_021414025.1 Planctomycetota bacterium
GAGGTCCGGTTGGACCTGCACAGGCCCGCTCGATGGGAACGAGCACAGTTCGATGAGTTCCTCGCTCCCGGGGGTGGCGAGGAACACAAGCTCCGAACCGCGCGGCGATTTATGTCTGCGAATTTCCTTGAGGCCGAGCACCTCGGTGTAGAACCGGACACTGCGTTCCAGATCGTTGAGCCGATAACGGGTGTGAAGCAGTTTTTTGACGGCGCTCATGGATGATGGGTCGGTTGATCGATGGATCGACGGATCGATTGAAGGTCAGGCCTGCATGTACCAATGACTCGGGCTCTCGCCCTCGACGCGGCTTACGTTTATTTGAACGCCCCCATGCCCAGCAGGAACTCGATGTTGCTGCGGGTCTTCTTGAGTTTGCCGAGGAGCAGTTCCATCGATTCGACGGGAGGCACGCCTGTGAGCGCGCGACGCAACAGCACCACACGGCTGTACTCGTCAGGATGGTAGAGGAGTTCCTCCTTGCGGGTGCCGGAACGTTCGATGTTGATCGAGGGGAAGATGCGGCGGTCGACGAGGGCGCGGTCGAGGTGCACCTCCATGTTGCCGGTGCCCTTGAACTCCTCGAAGATGACCTGGTCGGCGCGGCTGCCGGTGTCGACCAGACACGTGGCGATGATGGTGAGCGAGCCGCCCTCCTCGCATTTGCGGGCGGCGCCGAAGAGCTGCTTGGGAACCTCAAGGGCGCGGTTGTCCAGGCCGCCGCTCATGGTCCGGCCGCCGGAGGCGTAGCGCCGGTTGTTGTTGAAGGCGCGGCCGACGCGGGTGAGCGAGTCGAGCAGCACCACCACGTCGCGTCCCGCCTCGACCAGTCGCTTGGCGCGCTCGATCGCAAGGATGCCCAGCGCGGTGTGGCGCTCGACGGACTCATCGTTGCTGCTGGCGAGCACGTGGGCGGGGACGTTGCGCTTGAAGTCGGTGACCTCCTCGGGGCGTTCGTCGATGAGCAGGGCAATCAGCTCCACCTGCGGGTTGTTGTGCTTGATGCCGGAGGCGATGTTCTGCAGCAGGATGGTCTTGCCGGCCTTGGGCGGGGCCACGATCAGGCCGCGGGTGCCAAAGCCGATGGGGCAGAAGAGATCGATCAGGCGGCAGGCCGGGGCACAGCCGCGGTGCTCCAGGGTGAGACGCGGCGAGGGATCGAGGGCGGTCAGTTCATTGAAGGATTTGCGGGCCAGATAGGTCTGGGGGTCCAGGCCCTCGATGTCCAGCACGTTGAGGGCGACGCGCTTGACGCCCTCCGGCCGATTGGGCGCGTGGCGCTCCTCGACCTCGACCGAAATCTGCTGGGCGGCGCGGAGCGAGAACTTCGCCACCAGCTCCGCCGGGATGTAGGGATCGCCGGGATTGTCGGCCAGTCCCTGCTCGAATTGTCTCAGACGCGCCTCGCCGCTCGCATGCAGCTCAAGGACTCCACTTTTGGTGTTCATCGAAATCATTCTTCCCGCCACAAACCGGATGGTTCCAAACAAGAACCGATTACCGACGGACCACTTGAGGCCCCATCACCGATCTGGGTTTGACGAGTCGTCGAGAGATTCTCGACGCCCACAGTGGAGCACAGAACCGGCCTCAAGTCAAGTTCGATTTCAGATTTCGCGCGTGATTTCAGATGCGGCGGGCGATGGCAGCGGCGGCCCGGGCGTTGGCCAGCAGCAGCGCGACATTGGCGCGGAGGGTGCGGCCGCCGGAGAGTTCCGCGAGATGCGCGAGCAGGAAGGGAGTCACCTCAGGACCGCGGACGCCGCGGGCTTTCGCGGCGGCTTCACCGAGGGCGAACCATTTCTCGAATTCGTCGCGCGGCACGGTGTGCTCGGCGGGGCAGGGCTGCACGGCAAGAACTCCCGTGCGGTGTCCCAGCGACCAGTGGGCGCGCGCGATCGGTGCAATCGATTCGGGATTTTCGACCGTGGACGGAAGCGGCAGCGATGGATCGGGCGGCGAGGAAAAGCAGGGGAAGTGGCGGGTTCCCATGCCGATCACCGGAACTCCAAGCGAATCAAGGGCTTCCAGCGTGGCAGGCAGATCCAGAATGCTTTTGGCTCCGGCGCAGACCGTGACGGCCGAAATGCGGGCGAGCGCCGCCAGATCGGCGCTGATGTCGAGCGTGCGGTTCCATCCCCGGTGCACGCCGCCGATGCCTCCGGTGGCGAAGACGCGAATGTTCGCGGCGGCGCACGCGGAAAGCGTTGCGGCGACGGTGAGCCCTCCGGAACTTCCGTTGGCGATGGCGGGCGCCAGATCCCGCGCACTCAGTTTCAATGGTTCGGACATCGAGGCGAGCGATGCAAGCTCTTCCGGCGCGAGGCCGACGACGAGCTCTCCCTTGATCACGGCGCAGGTCGCGGGAACGCAGCCGCCGGCGCGGACCTCGGACTCCATGGCCATGGCCAGCGCCAAGTTGGCCGGCTTGGTTTCGCTCCACAGCGCGGAGACTTCGCGCAGAGATGGGACCGCGCTGCGCGGCAGGCCATGCGTGAGCACCGCGGTCTCCAATGCGACCACCGGCGCGCTTCGGGTGAGGGCGTCGGCGACTTCGGGATGGATCCGGATGCGCGGCCCCGTCATCATTTGCGGCGCCGCGAGTTCACCCTGCCGCCCAGCCGCTTCATGTGGCTGCTCGTGGGCACGATGCCGCCGGGGAACTTGGTCGGGTCCGCCGCCGCCGCCGCGGGAGCTGGTGCCGCCACCTCGTTGCTGAAGCGGTTCTTGCTCGACTCGTTCTTCTCGCGGCGCTGGATTTCCTGATCGCGCCGCGCCTGCACCTCGACCGGGGGCGGACCGGGATCGAAATCGGGATATTCCTTGCGGACGATCTCGACGTTGGTCAGCATCTCGATGTTGGTCAGCAGCTCGCCCTGGTCGGGGCAGACGAAGCTCCAGGCGATGCCGCGGCGACCGGCGCGGGCCGTGCGGCCGATGCGGTGGACGTAGACCTCGGGATCCTCGGGAATGTCGTAGTTGATGACGTGGCTGATGTCGTCCACATCGAGCCCGCGCGCGGCCAGGTCGCTGGCGACCAGCACGCTCAGGTGCCCGCCGCGCAGGCGCTCCATCACCTTGTCGCGGGCCTTCTGATACATGTCGCCGTGGATGGCGAAGGCGTCGATCTTCTTCTTCTGCAGGTACTCGGTCACATCGTCGACCGTGCGCTTGGTGCGGCAGAAGACCACAGTGAGCTCGGGAGTCTCGTGCGTCAGCAGATGCACGAGCAGGCGCCGCTTGCACCAGTAGTCCACCGGCAGGTAGCTCTGATCGACCTGGCTGACGGTCAGGCTCTTCTCGGAGCTGACGATCTTCTCGGCGTCGCGCATGTAGCTGCGGGCCAGCTTCTCGATCTCGGGACTGATGGTCGCGGAGACGAAGACCGTCTGCGGATGCTGCTTCATGCTGCCGAGGATCTTGCGAATGTCCTCGCGGAATCCGATGTCGAGCATGCGGTCGACCTCGTCCAGCACCGCGATCTTCACCTGGTGATAGGGCAGGAGACCGCGCTGGTTCATGTCCATCACGCGCCCCGGCGTGCCCACGATGATCTCGGGGCCGCGCTTCAGCTGCGCGGTCTGGGTGTTGATGCTGCTGCCGCCGTAGACCGCGACCACCTTGTGTCCGCTGTACTGGGCGAACTCAAGGAATTCCTTGGCGACCTGGATGGCCAGCTCGCGGGTGGGGACCAGGACCAGGCCGCTGAAGGCCGCGCCTTTTTCCAGCCGCGCGAGCATGGGCAGGGCGAAGGCGGCCGTCTTGCCGGTGCCGGTCTTGGCCTGCCCGAGGCAGTCCCGGCCCGAGAGAGCCACGGGAAGCAGCGAGGCCTGGATGCGCGTGGGGTGCTCAAAGCCTTTTTCCGTGATGGCCTTGAGGAGAGATTCTGGAAGTCCGAGGTCTGCGAATCGCTTGGTGGTGTCGAAAGTTTCTGTTGAGTTCATGAAATCCTTTGGGAATCTAATGGTAGTTCCCTTTCAAAGTCGATACAACGCACACCTTATGAGCCCCCGCAGCGAAGTGGTCGTCGATCTTGGAGCCGTGGATCATAATGTCTCGGTGATCCGGGAGGCGCTGGAACCCTCGGTGCGGCTTGGACTTGTCTTGAAATCCGACGCCTACGGCCTGGGCGCAGCCCGGCTGGCCCGGCGCATGGCCGGCAAGGCCGATTTTCTCATCGTCTACGGGATCGAGGAGGCCGAAGTGGTGGGGGCGGCCGACCCCGGCACACCGGTGATCGCGCTGATGCCGATCCGCTCAATCGAGCGCGGCTCCATCGCGCATGGCATGTGGCTCAAGGGGCGCCTGCATCTCTCGGCGCATGACCTTGACCAGGTCGAGTCGCTGGCGGCCTGCGCGCGCGACTTCGGCGCGGCGCTGCCGCTGCATCTGGAAATCGACACCGGGCTCGGCCGCGGCGGTTGCCTGCCCGCCGACGCGACCGCCGTCGCCGCACGGATCCGCACCGACAAGAATCTGCGCCTCGCCGGCGTCTTCACCCACTTCGCCAACGCCGGCGGCAGCGAGAGCGCCACCGATCAGCAGCGGCGGCACTTCGAGTCGTGGTGCAAGAGCGCCTCGCTGCCGGAGGATTGCATCGTGCATTCGGCGAGCACCTTCGCCGCCATCCGCGGGCCGCGATTCCACCACCACATGGTGCGCGTCGGGTTGGCCTGGACCGGTCTGGCGTTCGAAGGCACGCGCGACGGGAAATTCATGGACTTTGCGCGGAGGTTGCGCCCGGTCTTCAGCTGGCGCAGTTCCTTCGTGCAAGTCCGCACGGTTCCGGCAGGGACGGCGGTGGGCTATGGAAGCCGCTGGAAAAGCGAGAAAACCAGTCGGATCGGACTCGTGCCGGTCGGCTACGGCGACGGCTATCCGCTGCTGCCCATGAACCCCACGACGCGGCGGCCGCTCGGGCAGGAGCGCCGCACGGTGCGCGTCGAAGTGGCCGTGGATGGGGCGGCGCGCTGGATGAGCGCGCCGGTGGTGGGCGCGATCAGCATGGACCAGATCGCGGTCGATCTCACCGAGCTGCCGGATTCCCTGGCGACGGATTGGAATCACGCGGCCGTCGAATTGATCAGCTCCGATGTCGCGGCGACCAACCACGCGGCCCGCGTCGCCTCGATGACCGGGCACCACGCCTACGAATTGCTCTGCCGGATCCCGTCGCGCGTTCCGCGAAGGTTCGTCGAACCCATCGCCGCCGCGCTTCCTTCGGTCAAGGACCGCGTGGACTCGTCCGAGGCGCCGACGAACGCCATCTCGCAAGCTTCCTGAATTTCGTTCTGCGTCCTCCCGACGGTGCGACTCCGCGCGGCTCCATCGCGCTCATGATGCGTCGCCGTCCTCGGGGCGCTTGCCCTAGGATCCTGGCGTGGCGAATCAAACGGTGGACGCGGTGGTCGTTGGCGGCGGTCCTGCGGGAACTTGCAGCGCCATCGCGCTCGCTCGCGCGGGCGCCAAGGTTGTGCTGATCGACGCCGGAGCACGCGGACGGGACAAGTGCTGCGGGCACTGTCTCTCCGGCGGCGCCTGGACGGCGCTGGAGGAACTCGGGGTTCGGGACGTAGTCGAATCGAGCGCCTCAGGCGTCACGCGGCAGGTCGCCTGGCGCAGCGGAACGCGGGGATTTGAAATGAAGTTGCCTCATTCGGGCATCCTGGTTCCAAGGAGCCTCCTGGATGCGGGACTGCAGGAGGAAGCCGAGCGAGTCGGAGTCCGCGTGATCCAGTCCGCCACGGCAAGGTGGCACTCCAAGGGCTTGATCGGGGTCCGCCAGAAGTGCGAGGAACATTTCGTCGAAGCACGTCTGGTGGTCGCGGCCGATGGTCTGGGCAGCGGCATCGCGCGGGCCCGGGGCTGGAGTCCCGCGCGGCCCGGCCGCAAATATGGCTTCGCGGGTTCCTGGCGTGCGCCGCGCGCGCTGCTCCCGTGGCCCGATGGGCGCATCGAAATGCGCGTGGCGCGGGGCGGCTACCTCGGCATCGTCGCCGAGTCCCGTGAGCGCATCCATGTCGCGGGCATGATCGATCGCACCTCGGGGGTGAGCCGTCCCGATGAACTTCTCATTGAGGTCGCGCGGTCGTGGCCCTTGCTGGCGCAGGCGATCGATGAGGGGCGCCCCGACCGGTGGATCGCAGCAGGACCGCTGCCGTGGCGACCGACGCGCGTTGCCGACGAATCGACGGCGCTGGTGGGCGACGCCGCCGGATACGCGGAGCCCTATTCCGGCGAAGGGATGCGCTGGGCCTTCGAGTGCGCCGGCGGCCTCGCCCGGGCGTGGCGCGAGGAGGGCGGATGGACGCCGCGTGCCGCGCAGCAGTACGCCCACTGGCATCGCGCACGCATCGCGCGGCGGCAGCGCGGCACGCTTCAAGCCGCCTGGCTGCTGCGCAATCCGGCGCGGGCGGCGCTGACCTGCCGCGCGGCGAAGCGCTTCCCCGGGGTCGCCTCGTGGCTCGCCGGTAGCATGACACGATGAGCGTCCGCATCGAGTCCATGGGCTTCGCCACTCCGGCGCTTTCCAGGACCCAGCGGGACATCGGGCGCGAGCAGTCAAAATTGTGGAACTTGAAGGCCTCGTCGCAGGATCGATGGGAGCGCATGATCGACCATTGCGGCATCGAGCGCCGTGCGGCGGTCATGCCGCTGGATGAAATCGTCACGCTCACCACCGCGCAGCGCATGCAATGCTTCGCCCGCCACGCGCCCGCATTGGCCGCCCGGGCCGTCGCCGAGGCGCTGGCCCGCGCCGGCCGCAGCGCCGGCGACATCACCGATCTGATCGTGGTGACCTGCACGGGGTTCGAGTCGCCGGGGCCGATCCACGACCTCTGCGTGCAGGCGGGCCTGCCCCATCGCGTGCGGACGTCGCAGATCGGATTCATGGGGTGCTTCGGCGGCATCTGCGGACTGGATGCCGCGGCCGGTGCCGCCCTGCGCCACGAGGGGGCGGTGGTGCTGCTGGTGTGCGTCGAACTCTGCTCGCTGCATCTGCGCGACGACCGCGACGTGCAGAACATGGTCGCCAGCCTGCTCTTCGCCGATGGGGCCGCGGCGGTCGTGGTCTCGCGCGGGGAGCCGGGACGCGGCGGCGCGGCGACGGTGGGCCCGCGATTCGCGATGCGCGTGCCGGGCACCGCGGACGCCATGAGCTGGAAGGTGACCGACGCGGGGTTCGCCATGACCCTGGACCGCGGTGTGCCGGAGCAGCTCGAGCGCGCCGCCCCGGCCATGCTCGGCGATCTCAGGCAATGCGCGATTCATCCGGGCGGAGCCGCCATTCTGGACGCGATGGAGCGGGGGGCCAACGCCCGCGCCTGCGGCGGACTCGCACCGGAAAGCCTGAGCGCGGCGCGCGGCGTCCTGCGCGACCATGGCAACATGAGCAGCGGCAGCGTGTTTTTCGTCCTGGACCGCCTGCTCGAGGGCGGCGCGACCGGCGAGCTCGCCGCCATCGCCTTCGGCCCGGGCCTGACCGTCGACCGCATTGACCTCTGCGCGGCGCCACCCGCGGTGGATGAAGGGCGCCTCGCCGGATGCCTCGTCGTGGAAGCCGCCGCCGACGCTGCTACATTCCGCATCCCATGAGCCTGCTCGTCGAACAGCCCGCACCAAGCGCCCGCGACGCCGCCGCCGCGACGAGATTGGGTGTGGTGCAATATCTGAACACGCTGCCGCTGATCGCCGGGCTCGATCATCTGCGCGGTCTTCACTTGCGACGCGATGTCCCGGCGAGCCTCTTCGGCCGGCTGGCCGCGGGCGAGGTCGACGCGGCGCTCTGCTCGAGCATCGATTATCAGCGTTCGGAGGAGCCGATGATTGTGCTGCCCTGCGGCCTGCTGGGGTGCGACGGAGAGACCCTGACCGTGCGCCTCTACTCCCGCAAGCCCCTGAAGGAGATGCGCTCCCTCGCCGCCGACGCCGAAAGCCACACCAGCCGCGTGCTTGCGGCGATCCTGCTGGAGGAACGATTCGGCGTGCGGCCGGAAACGGTCGATCTCTCCGACGCTCAGGACCCCGGCGAGCAGCGCCATTGGCCCCTTGCCGACGGGGTGCTGCTGATCGGCGACAAGGCGGTGCTGAGTCCGCCGCCAATGAGTGAATTCCCCCATCAACTGGATCTGGGCGCCGCCTGGAAGGAGTGGACCGGGCTTCCCTTCACCTTCGCCATCTGGATGGCCCCATCCCCGCGAAACCCCGAGTCGGTCGCGCGACTGCAGACCTTGTCGAGCATTCTCGATCATCAGCGGCGGCGCAACGCCTCGCGGATCGATTGCATCGCGGCCAACGAGGCGGTCCAGCGCGGATGGGAGGCGGCCCATGCGCGGCGCTACTTGGGCGAGCTGCTGCGCTACGCCTGGACTCCAAGCCAGCAGCAGGGGCTCGAGCGATTCTGGTTCGAGTCCCGGCAGCGCGGACTGACCCCGGCGTGCCGGCCCCTCGCCTTCCTCGGCGCGTAGCCCGTGGCCCGGCGCCCACGATTCCGAACGAAAGCCGCGGCGAATCTTCTGTCGCAAGTCGAGTACGCCAAGCCCGAGGTGCTGCGGCGCATGGCAATGAGCGCCGAGCGCCTGGCTCGGAGCCTCGGCGCGGACCAGCTGGTCAGCGAGTCCTGGCTCATCGAGACGGTGACCGGCGTCCACTCGCGCAGCGCGGACGCCACCGCCTCGCTGGTGGGTTCCGCGGTGATCGAGGATCTCGCGGCCCTGGCGATCCGATTGACGGACCGAGCGCCGATCGCCGCGGGCGACGCCGAGGGTGGAGCCTTCACGCTGGAGGAGGCGGCCAAGCAGCTTGGTGTGGGCGTGCGCAGCGTCCAGCGCTGGAGAAAGCTTGGACTGACCAGCGTCCGCATCCAGTTCGGACGAAATCGCCGGGTGGGATGCACCGGCGCGGCGATTGCCTGGTTCCGCTCGCACCACCCCGAAGCGCTGGCCCGGATCCGGCGGCCTGCCTCCTCGCAGCATGCGCGGCAGCGTCTGCTCGCGCAGGCGGAGCTCGCCGCACAGCGCGGCGGAACGCTGAACGCGGCGGCGACGCGGCTGGCGCGGAGCGAGGGCATCTCGGTCGATGTCGCCCGGCGGGCCATCGAGCAATTGGAGCGGCAGAAAAAGATTGAACCGCTGCGACGGCGCGTGGCCCTGTCGGAAGCCCGGGCGGCGCTGGCCTGGCGGGGCTGGATGCGGGGGGTCGATCTGCGCACCATCGCCAAGCGCACCGGCCAGAGCCACGCGGCCGCGCTGCGCTCCATCGCGAAGATGCGGCGGAAGGGAATCGAGGCATGCCGGATCCCGGTCGCGCCGCTGGCAACCTTCGGGCGGGCCGACGCCGCGGAAACGCTCCTGGCGCCGCGCGGGGTGCGCGAGCAGCTCGCCCAGGGATCGTGGCCGGCGCATCCGCGCGAATTTCTTGCCGCCTATCCGCCGCTCCTGAAGGGTCCGCGGCAGGCCGCCGCCCTCGACCGGGTGCAATTGGCGGCGCTTCGATTCCTGCTCTGGCAGGCGTCGAAGGAGCTGGGCAAGGCCGGCGCGGCGGGTGAATGGTCCGCCCTGGACCGGAGCGAAACCGCGCTTCGTTGGGCGGCGAGGCTGCGCCTTTCCCTCCTGCAGCGGACCGTCGGGGAGGCGCTCGGTCGGCTGCAGGCGATGGCGTGGGTCGCCTTCGACGCGCTGCCCGAGGCGCGACGACGTCAGGCGATCGAGATCGCGATTGACGCATCCAGCGCGGTGCTGGACGAGGCAATGTCGGCTCCCCCGAGCGACCGTGCCATCCGACTGGGTTCCCTGGCGGCCGCCCTCGCGGAGCAGCGCGCCGCGCAGGAATGGAAACCGCGGGAACTCCCCGCACTGGGCGAGCGGACGCTTCTTTCCGACGCGCTGCAATTGAGGTGCGTGCCCTGGCTGCGCGTGTCGCCGTTGCGCGACGATCTGGCGCCGTGGGCGGTCGCCGGCGACCCGGGCTGCGTTTTGCTGGGACTTCGATATGGTTGGGAAGGTCGGGCGCCGCTCGCCCTGGATGAAGCCGCGTCGCTGCTTCGGATCCATCCCCGGCGGGCCGCGATGATCGCGGCGAGCGCCCTGCGCGAGTTGAATCAGAAACTCACGCGGCCCGCGCGCGACTGAGCGCAGCGGTCACATCGACGCAGCCGCAACAGAGCGATCGCGCAGACGCGTTCAACGCGGACAGAATCAAATCAACGCTTGCTGAACTGGAAGCGACGGCGGGCGCCGGACTGTCCGTACTTCTTCCGCTCGACCTTGCGGGCGTCGCGGGTGAGGAAGTTGTTGTCCCGGAGCACGGTCTCCAGCGTCGGGTCATAGGCCATCACGGCGCGGGCCAGGGCCAGGATCATGGCGCCGGTCTGCCCGGTCACGCCGCCGCCGTTGCAGCTGGCGCGGATGTCGATCTGACCCTTGATGCCGGTCTTCTCGACCACGGCGAGGATGTTCTTGCGATCGCGCTCCTCGACGAAGAACTGCTCGAAGTCGCGGTCATTCACCTTGAACTCGCCGGCTCCGGGCTTGACGCGCAGGCGGGCGATGGAAGTCTTGCGGCGGCCGGTGGCCCACCACCAGCCGAACTTGTCGGCCGGCTCCTGGGCGCGAAGCGGACGCGGAGCGGGCGGGGCCTTCACGGCGACCGCCGGGGCGAACTCACCCTCGTCGCGATCCTGGTTTCGATCCTGGTATTTGTCTTGGTTTCTCATGGAGTTGCTCAGCGCGTGGCCGGTGCCTTTCGTGACTTGATGACGAGCTTGGTCGGCTTCTGCGCAGCGAAGGTGTGCTCAGTGCCGGCGAACACGCGAAGGCGGGTGCGCATCACACGGCCGAGGCGGCCGCGGGGCAGCATGCGGATGATGGCTTCCGAGACCAGTGTCGTCGGATCGTCAGCCAGCACCGTGCGGTAGCTGCGCACGCGCAGTCCGCCCGGATAGCCGCTCCATCGGCGCAGCGTCTTTTGATCGAGCTTGCGTCCCGTGATCGCCACGCTGGAAGCGTTGGTGATGATCACGCCCTCGCCGCAATCGACGTTGGGCGTGTAGTTGGGCAGATGCTTGCCCATCAGAACGGTCGCGACTTCGGTGGCAAGGCGGCCCAGCACCATCTTGGAGGCGTCGACATGCCTCCAGGAAAGTTTGGTGGTGCCGGGCTTGATGAATGTGGTTTGGCGTGGCATTTGAATTGTTTCCGGCAAATAAGCCGGGTTGAGGAGGATAGAAAGTATGGCGTTTCTGTCAAGAGGTCGGGGGGTCTTTCGGCCCCGGATCGAGCCTCGGAGCCGCTTCAAGGGAGGAATCCCGGGGTTCCCGATTCAGGTACCTTCGCAAAATGCACCGATTTCTGCACGCCACCGCCATCTGGTTGCTGATTCTTGGGCTGGCGGCATTCTCGATCTACGAGCCACATCGATCCGAGACCCAGGAAATCGATGGCGACGACGCCGCTTCGAAGGCCATGTGGGAGGGGGAGAGCCTCTCTTCCGCCACGGAAATGCGCGGCCGGCTGCTGGTGCTCTCGCAGAGCATGAGCGGGCCCGCGGGAGCCCTGCCCTTGAAGGAGCTGATCCTGGGCGACGAGCCCTTCGACCAGCTGGCCAGCGCGATCCTTCTGGCCAGCCGCGGCGCCAACGCCGAGGCCACCGAGCAGATCGATCTCGCCGAGAAGGGATTCAAGGAATACGACGAGGCGCAGGACGCCGCCCCGCTGGTCGAGGCGACCCGCGCCGCCGTGAACTCCTGGCCGATGGAAGGCGCGGTCAATTCCAACGGGCAGGTCCTCTCGCCCAACTCGGCGCAATTTGAACTGCTGCGCGAGCGCCTCGGCTGGTTCGGCGAATTCGCCCAGGCCCGAATCGCCGGCGACGCGCAATTGACCGAGCAGCTTCGCATGGACGACATGCGATTCCTGGTGGTGCTCATGATCGCGGCCCTGTGGTTCTTCGGGGTCGGGCTCTGCGGCCTCGTCGCCCTGATAGTCCTGGGCATCCTCGGGCTGAGCGCCAAGATTCGCTCGGGCTTCGCGGTGCAGCCAAGCACTTCGCTCATTCTCGGCGAGACCTTCGTGGCCTGGTTCGTTCTTTTCCTGGCGCTTCAATTTGCAACGATGCTTATGCCGATCGATCACGAGTCGCCGCTGCGACTGGTGCTCACCGGCGCGATCATGTTCGCCAGCCTGGGCTCGCTGGGCTGGGCCAAATACCGCGGGCTTTCATTCGCGAGAATCCGGGACCTTGCGGGGCTGCGCTGGAATGGCGGATTTTTCCGCTTCCTCTGGCAATCGGCGATTTCCTACGCAACGGCCCTGCCGTTGATGGGGCTGGGCCTGCTCATCGGCATGGCGATGGGCTGGCTGATGGACGTACCCAACCTCGGCAATCCCTCGCATCCGATCCAGCAGCTCATTGATCACGCGGATCCGCTGGAACTCTGCATGCTCTTCGCTCTGGCGTGCATCGCCGCGCCGATCGTCGAGGAAACCATCTTTCGCGGCCTGCTGTACGGGCATCTTCGGCAGGGCACCGCCACGTGGGGCGTGCTCGGCTCGATGCTTTTCTCGATGGTGATCAGCGGCGGGCTCTTCGCCGCCATCCATCCGCAGGGCATGTTCGTGGCGCCGGCGCTGGCGGGGCTCGCCTGCGGCTTCTGCATCACCCGCGAGTGGAGCGGCAGCGTTTTCCCGGGGATGGTCGCGCATGGAATCCAGAACGCGACCGTGATCGGGCTGAATGTGATTCTCTTCCATGCCTGAAGCCGGCCGCGCATCCTGGCAACCGGTGCATCGATGCCCACAGCGCCGCGAGGCTCAGGTGAGCTCGACGGTCCAGTAGGCCTCGTCCAGGAAAGTCTTCCAGCTCTGGTACTTCGGGCTGCCCAGGCGCAGGGCGATCGCCGGATTCCGCTTCGGGCGGAAGGGCGGACGGATCAGTCGCATGCCCGCCTCGATCGGCGTGCGTCCTCCCTTGCGGGCGTTGCATTTCACGCAGGCGCAGACCAGGTTCTCCCACATGTTCTCGCCGCCCTGCACGCGCGGCTTGACGTGGTCCAGGGTGAGCTCCTTGGTCGAGAAGTGCCGGCCGCAGTACTGGCAGCGGCTCTCGTCGCGGGCGTAGATGTTGCGTCGGTTCAGCTTCACCTGCTGCTTCGGGAAGCGGTCGTAGCGGAAGAGCCGGATGATCTTGGGCACCGCGATCACCAGTCGCGCCGTGTGCACCCAGTCGTGCTGCTCGGACTCGTACTCGCGCTGCAGCGCGGAGACCTCGCTCCACGAAGTGAAGGAGTAGTTCATGTAGGAGCCATCCTCGACGGAGATGACTTCGGCGAGTTCACGGAAGAGGAGCGAAAAGGCACGGGCGGCATCGATGATGCGGATCGCACCGTAGAGCCGATTCAGAACCAAGACGCGGGCATCAAGAGCCGATGCGAGCGAAGTCATCCGGACGAACCTCCAAACACCCGCTTCCGCGGGCACTGCGAGTCTATCGTAACGCTCAATTGGACCGAGTCCATCGAAGAGTTGCACAGAGGGGGCATATTACGAGGTTATGGACGGCTCCAGGTCGAGCCACGCGAGTTGTCGATCCAGTTTCTGAGGTAGAAGCACGATGGGGGTATCGGCCGGAACATGCTCGCGGATGAGCGAAAGCAGCAGTTTCCGCGGCAGAATTCCCTCGCCCAGCGGGGCGGCTTCGGTTTCGCCCGCGGCGTTGATGCGGAGGTCACCCAGCATCACCAGCGCGGCCCGCGGCGCCAGCGACTCCATCATCCGGCGAAGATGGTCCTCGACGCGCTCCAGCATGTCGGCGGTGAGCATCTCGGCGGGGTTCAGGGCGAGTTCGAAGGGCTCATCCGGATGGTCGCGCAGGAATTGCAGGCCGCCCTGCGGATCCGCCAGCACATGCCGCGCGTGCGGGCGGAAACAGATCGTGCGCTTCGAGGCGGTCAGCATCGGACCAACGCGCCGGGCAAACGCATCCAGTGCCGCGCGGCCGGGGCTTCGCCAGTTGCGCGGATCCTCGCCGAAAAGATCGGCGGCAAGCGTTCCGCTGTACATCAGAAGCCGTGGCGAGATCTGATCGATGTCGGCGAGGAAGTGCGCGCCCAGCGGATTGCCATCGATCCATGCCGCGGCGATCTCGTTCGCCTTCCCCAGCCGGGTCACGATGCCGTCGCAGGGCAGCGGCGTCTGCCCGGTCATCGCGGCGAGTGCGCGGCAGTCATGAAGGACATGCAGGTTCACGCCGCGATGCTAATCCCTCCGCCGCTGCGGGAGCGCAGCTAGATTAGAAGGATGAAGATCCATGCACACGCAGTGGTTGGAATGCTTGCGGCCTTCGCGATGAGTTTGACTGCGGCCGCCCAGTCTCCCGCTCCGTCGGCCGGCACCGACGGATTCACGCCGCTCTTCAACGGCAAGGACTTGTCCGGCTGGGTGAACGTCAACACGTCGCCGGAAACCTGGAGCGCACGGAATGGCGAGATCTTCTGCACCGGCTCGCCGACGGGCGTGCTCCGCACCGAGAAGCCCTATCGCAACTTTGTGCTGGAGCTGGAGTGGATGCATGAAAAACCCGATGGCAACTCCGGGCTCTTCATCTGGAGCGATCCGGTCACCGCCAAGGGGCAGCCCTTTACCCGCGCCGTCGAGGTGCAGATCATGCTCGGCGGCGAGTCGCGCGACGGCGACAAGCTGCTCTACACGAGCCAGGGGGACATCTTCTCGATCCACGGCGCTGTGATGACGCCGGATCGACCCCATCCGGCGGGCTGGTCGCGCTGCCTGCCCAGCGAGAATCGCACCAAGGGCGCCGGCGAATGGAACCACTACCGCGTCACGGCCCTCGACGGCACCATCAAGCTCGAGATCAACGGCAAGGAAGTCAGCGGCGCCCGCGACGTGAATCCTCGCGAGGGCTACATCTGCCTGGAGAGCGAGGGTTCGCCCGTTCACTTCCGAAATCTTCGCATCAAGGAGCTGCCCGCGGGCGACGCGCTTGCCGCCAATTCGAAATGTCTGCCCGACGAAGGATTCCGATCCATCTTCGACGGATCGCTCCGGGGATGGAAGGAATTGCCTGGTTTCGCAGGCCACTGGAAGGCGCAGGATTGGAAACTGGCCTATGACGGTCGCGGCGAAACGCTGTGGAGCGTCAAGCGCTACGGCGATTTTGAAATGATCGCGGACTGGCGATGGAGCGGCACCTCGACCAAGGCGAAGGTGCCCGTGGTTCGCAAGGACGGCACCACGCCGGTGGGCACGGATGGCAAGCAGGAGACGGTCGAGATCGACGAATTCGGCGACAGCGGCATCTATCTGCGCGGCAACGACAAGAGCCAGGTCAACATCTGGTGCTGGCCGATCGGCAGCGGCGAGGTCTACGGCTATCGAACGGATCCATCGCAACCCCCCGAAGTGCGCGCGGGCGTGACACCCACTGAGAAGGCCGACGCCGAGCCGGGCAAGTGGAACCGCATGAAGATTCGAATTCAGGGTGAGCGGCTTTGGGTCGAGTTGAACGGCAAGTCGGTGGTGAGCAATGCCCGACTTCCCGGGGTGCCCGTGGACGGCCCGATTGCGCTGCAACATCACGGCGCGCCGATCGAATTCGCCAACCTCTACATTCGGGAACTGCCCCCGACGATGGAACCGCCGGCCGAAGCCAAGCCCTGATCGTCCCCGACCGGGTTGGGCGCAGGCGGAAAATGAAAATCGCCCCGTGTCATTCACGGGGCGATAGTTTGAATCAATGGGAAACGAAGCTTATTCCGCGGCAGCGGCGGCCGGTGTCGTGTCGGTGGCCTGCAGTGCGGCCTCCAGACCCTTCAAGCCGCGGCGCTGATCGCGCAGGCGGCGGCTCTTGCCGGTGCGCTCGCGCAGGAAGTAGAGCTTGGCGCGGCGGGCGTCGCCGCGACGGACCACATCGATCTTGGCGATGCGCGGCGAGTGCATCGGGAAGATGCGCTCCACGCCCTCGTTGGCCACGATGCGGCGCACGGTGATGGTGTGGTTCACGCCACGGCCCTTCTGGGCGATCAGCACGCCCTGGAAAACCTGGACGCGCTCCTTGTCGCCTTCGACGATCTTGTAATGCACGTCGATGGTGTCGCCGACGTTGCAATTGGGCAATTGCTTGCCGCTCTTGAGTTGGGAGGAAAGAAGCTCTTCGATCAACAGTTGACGGTTCATATCCAGTCTCAATCTGGATCCGGGACGGATCCGTTTGGTTGTTCAGCTTTGGCTCTCGCCAATCCGCCGTTCAACACTTTCCACTTGGGCTCTGCGTCCCAGGGGTGGCACTTCCAAATAAATCCGGCCGACGCACACGCGTGCGACTGACCGACTGTTCCAAACGCCACGCCTCGATCGAAGCGTGGTCTCCCGAGAGCAGGATCTCGGGAACCTCCCGGCCGCGCCACGAGCGCGGGCGGGTGTAGTGAGGGCAATCCAGAAGAGGATGGCCCTGTTCGTCGCGCAGACTGAAGGAGTCCTGCGCCGCCGAACATTCGTGCCCGAGCACTCCGGGAAGGAGCCGGGACACCGCGTCGATGACCAGCAGTGCGGGCAGTTCGCCGCCCGACACCGTGAAGTCGCCGACGCTCAACTCGAGAGGGCGAAGCTCTTCGATCGCCCGCTCGTCGATCCCCTCGTAGTGGCCTGCGATCAGCAGCAAACGCGGCTGTTGTGCAAGCCATTCCACTCGGGATTGCCGCAGGGGTTCGCCCTGCGGAGTGAGCAGCACGCGGCACGCTGCTCGTGCGTCCAGTTTCTCGACCGCCTCGACCGCGTCGACGAGGGGGTCACACATGAAAACCATTCCGGGCCCGCCCCCGAAGGGTCGGTCATCCACCTTGCGGTGGGGCGGGCTGCTCCAAGACCTGATGTCATGCACATGGCACTCCAGGGCTCCGCAGCTCGCCGCTCGGCCGGGGATGCTGGTCGCCAGAGGCGTGGCCATCATCTCCGGGAAAATCGTGAGGAGGTCAATGCGCACCTCCGTGTTCCTCGAAAGGCGTTACTCGCCCTTCGGAGTCTCCTCGGCAGCCGGAGCAGCGTCTTCGGCCGGCTTCGCTTCGCCGGCGGGCTTGGCCTCAACGACGGGCTTGGGATGCTTGGAAACCTTCGAACGCACGGCGAGAGCCTTGATGGCAGCCGCCGGAATTGTTCCGCCAGCCTTCTTGATCAGGTTGGCGACCGTGGGGGAGGGCTGGGCGCCGACACTGAACCAGTGCTGCACGCGCTCCATGTTGAATTCATATTGCTTGCCTTCGGGGCCGGCCGGGTCGAACCAGCCGAGTTCCTCGATCACCGTTCCGTTGCGCGGGCAGCGCTTGTCCGCGGCGCAAAGGCGATAAGTTGGACGGTGGATCCGACCGAAACGCTTGAAACGTAATACGACCACTGGGGTTCTCCATCAGCCGCCTCCTCAGAACCCGTCGATCAGCGATCGACTCGGCAGTTCCGTGTCTCGGTGGGGCGAACCATTACGGTCCGCCGTGCCGCGACATGCGGTGGGCAGGTGCGAATCGACGAGTGTAACCAAAGTTTCATTTCACGCCAACCGCTTCAACGATTCGAAGAAACCTCGATTCGGCCTTGAAATGGGCCTCAGGGATTGAAAAACAGGGCGATGCGCTCCGAATAGTTGATGGCAATCGTCTGGACGAACTTTTGGACGGGGTTGAAAAACCCCAGCATGCTCAGGGCGAAGATGCCCAGCCATCCATACTGCATCACCTGCGGGCTTTCGATCAGGTCGCGGGCGGGCCGCGAAATGCCCGCGAGAATCCGGGCTCCGTCCAGGGGGGGAATGGGCAGCAGGTTGAAAGCGGCCAGGAAGAGATTGAGCCAGCCGCCGGCATAAAGAAAAATCTGCAGATTGTCGTAGATCGGCTTCTGGCTCGGACCGCGCGCCAGCCAGATGCCCAGCGCCGTCAGCGCGACCGCCGCGATGGCGACGTTCATCAGCGGGCCCGCGAGGGCGACCAGCGCCTCGCCGCGGCGTCCCCAACGGAAACGGCTGGGATCGATCGGCATCATGCCCCAGGCGAATCCGGTGAGCGCGAAGAAGATGAGTGAGGTCGGGCCCATGTGCGTGAGCGGATTCAGGTTCATCCGGTTCATGTGTCGCGGCGTGTCGTCGCCCTGCCAGATCGCGGCCCATCCGTGGGCAAGCTCGTGCAGCATGATGCTCAGCAGCACCCAGAAGACCCAGCTCGCCAGGAGCACCGGGCTTCGTTCGTAGAGGTCGTGGATCCACCAGCCCGTCTGCATGGTCAAAGAGTAGAAGATGTCGGCGATGCGTGCGTGTTCACGGCGCCACTTCGCCGGCGACGAGCGTGAAGCGGATTTTCGGCTGGTTGCTGTGCCAATCGTTGGCGAGCGGGTCGCAGTCCAATGAAACCAGATCTCCGGTGAGTCCCTTCCCGATCGAGCCGCAGGTTCGGTCGGCGCGCAGGCACTTTGCCGCGTCGCAGGTGAAGGCGCGAAGGGCGCTTTCGGCGGAGATCGAGGCTTCGGCTCGGGTCAGGGTGCCGCCGGCGGCGAGGCCGACGATGGCGGTCTGCATCGCCTGCAGGCAGTCGGGGGGAACGATCGGCCAGTCGCTTCCGAAGGCGAGCCTCGCGCCGGCCCGCTGGAGCTGCCGGAACGAAAAAAAGCGATCCATGCGCGAGGGGCCGAGCCGGGTGCGCGCCGGCGCGGCGTCGTAGTACTTGTGCAGCGGTTGCATGCTCAGCCATCGGCCTTTGCATCGGGGGAGGTCGCTCGGATGCGCCGTCTGTCCATGCTCGATCCGCAGCGCCTCCCGCGCTGAGACGCCCGCGGATTCCGCAGCGTCCGCAGCGTCGAGGGCGGCGCGCAGGGCCGCGTCTCCGATGGCGTGCATGGACATGCTCCAGCCGCGGGCGAGCCCCTCGCGCAGCCACTGGGCGAGCTTGCCCGACTCGGCGAGCTCAACGAAGAGCCCGAGGCTGGCCGGCTCGTCCGAATAGGGCTCGAGCATCCGCGCCGTGCGCGAGCCGAGCGTTCCATCGATGAAGCTCTTGAACCCGATGATCGTGAGCGCGTCGTCGGCCGCGACGCACCCGCCCAGATTCCAGTCGACCGGCCACTCGCGGTCAAGAATGGTGGCGCGGATCCGCACGCCCAGTTCGCGGCGCAGCGGATCGAGCGTGCCGACCAGATCGCGCGAATACTCCATGCTGCCGACGGTGGCGATTCCATGCGCGTGCAGATGTCGTGCGGCGGCGCGGGCGGCCTCGCGCAGCGCGGCGGCATCCGGCATCGGAACGCAGGGGATCGCGTACTTCCAGGCGGCCTGCTCCAGAAGCAATCCGGTCGGACTTCCCTTTGCATCGCGGGCGATCGTTCCGCCCGCAGGATCGACCGAGAGGTTGTGCTGCTTGCCGATGATTTCAAGGGCGGCGCGGTTCACCACGCAGACATGCTGATCCATGCGCCACGCGATCGCGGGCCGGTCACCGCAGCATGCGAGCCAGGATTGATCGGGCATCTCGCCCCACAGGCCCTGGTCCCATCCGCCGGCCTCCAGCCAGCGATCCTTGGAGAGCGATTCATGCTTGGCGCGGATGACGCGATCGAACTCCTGCCGCGAGGCGACTCCCGCGAGCTGAGCCTGCTCGAGCGATCGGCCTCCCAGCATCAGGTGGAGATGCGAGTCGATGAACGCGGGGCCGACGAAGGCGCCGCCATCCAGCTCGCGATCGACCGGTCCGCTGTCGTCGATCCCGCAGATCGTTCCGCCATCCACCGTGACCGAGTTCGCGAAGGGCCTTGCCGGATCGCCGGTCCAGATGCGACGTGCCTTGATTCGGGTTCGGGGCATCGCCGGTATCGTAGAGGCATGCGAATTCCATGTTGCATCGCGGCGATCGCGTTGTCGGCGGCCGTCATCTCCTGTGGCAGCGATGTGCCGCAGCCGAAACTTCCCGCGCCCTTCCCCGCGAAATCGGCGCAGGTCTCAGGCGCGGCCGATGCGCATGCGGGAGGTACGGCGACAACCAGCGTGGCCGATGCGCTGACCAGCTCCGCAACGTCCAATCCGGAGCGGATTGAGTTGCCTTCGCTCACCTTGCCCAAGCCCGCGGCGTGGACCTTCACCAAGCCGACAATGGCCTTTCGCACGTTGCAATACAGCGTGCCGGGCGAAGCCGGTGGAGCCGAACTGATCGTGAGTGTCTTCAAGTCGGGCGACGGCGGAAGCGTTGATGCGAACATCGACCGCTGGAGGAATCAATTCCTGGGATCCGCCGGAACTCCTGCGGAGCCCGCGCGATCGCAGCGCAGCATCGCCGGCGCGGCGGTCACGCGCGTCGACCTCAAGGGTGCGTGGAAAGGCATGGGCATGAGCGAAGCCCGGCCCGGATCGGCGCAGCTCGCGGCGGCAATCGAATTGCCCAAGGAAACCATCTACATCCGACTGGTCGGTCCCGAGAGCGCCGTCGAGGGCGCGCGCCAAAACTTCGAAGCCATGATCGACGGCCTCAAGCCCAGATGAATGCCGCGGATCACTTCGCGGCGGCGAAGCGCTTGTTGACCTCGTTCCAGTTCACCACGTCCCACCAGGACTTCAGGTAGTCGGCGCGGCGGTTCTGGTATTTCAGGTAGTAGGCGTGCTCCCACACGTCCACGCCGAGCAGGGGCGTGCCGAGCGTGTCGATGGTGCCCTTCATCAGGGGATTGTCCTGGTTGGCCGTGCTGACAATCTCCAGCGTGCCACCGGGCTTGGCCATGAGCCACGACCAGCCGCTGCCGAAGCGCTTCATGCCCGCGTCGGCGAGCTTCGCCTTGAAATCATCCATGGAGCCGAAGGCCTTGGTGATGGCCGCGGACAATTCCGCGCTCGGCGCGCCGCCCTGGCCCTTGGGGGCCATGAGCACCCAGAACATGCTGTGGTTGAAGTGGCCGCCGCCGTTGTTGCGGACGGCGCCGCGGATCGCCTCGGGCAGCGAGGGCAGCGACGCGCAGAGTTCCTCGACGCTCTTGCCCTGCAGATCGGCGTGCCCCACAAGCGCCTTGTTCAGGTTGTCCACGTAGGCCTGGTGGTGCTTGGTGCGGTGGATCTTCATCGTCTCGGCGTCGATGGAGGGCTCGAGGGCATTTTCCGGATAGGGAAGATTGGGAAGCGTGAACGGCATGGAGTTCTCCTTCTGAGATGTTGACGCGGCGGTGGCATTGGCCGCGAGTAGGGTGCGGGTGAGTCCGGTCGGAGCGAGCGCCGTGAAGGCGCCGATCCCAACAAGGGAGCGGCGCAGGAAGTTTCGGCGATCATCTGCGGGTTCGGACATGGTGAAAACGATAGGGTGTGGCGAGGCATTTCGCCACGCGCATAAGTGCGGTGGGGGAAATTGCCGTGCGAATGGCGTACTCTGGAGGCCATGCGCAGCGAACATCGGCTTCTGGACGCCGCGGCCAACCGCGCCCGCGAGGGTCTGCGGACGCTGGAGGATGTGTTGAGGTTTGCCCTCGACCGTGCGGATCTGCTGGAGCGGGCGAAGCAGGTGCGGCATCGGCTGGCGGCCGCGCTGGGGCGGTTTCCCGCCGGATTGCTGGAGGCGCACCGCGACGCCGTCGGAGACGAAGGTCGGCATGTGCGCACCGAGCGGGAGATGGAGCGGGGGGATCTGCGCGACGTCGCCGTGGCCGCGACCAAGCGGGCAACCGAGGCGCTGCGTTCGCTGGAAGAGGTCGGCAAGATGGTCGACGCGGCCTTTGCCAGAGACATCGCCGCGATGCGCTACCTCATGTACGACCTCGAGCGCGACGCGATCCTGGCGCTGGGTTCGCCGCTGCGGCGCCAGCCGCGCGTCTGCGTGCTGCTGACCGAGTCTCTGTGCAAGCGGCCGTGGATGGAGGTGCTGCGCGGCGCCCTTGAGGGTCGAGCCGACATGATCCAGGTGCGCGAGAAGAATCTCACGGATCGCGCGTTGCTGGAGCGGGTCCGGAGGATCCGCGAGGTGGCGCATGCGGCGAATGCGCTGGTGGTCGTCAACGACCGGACGGACATCGCGCTGGCGGCCGGCGCGGACGGCGTGCATCTGGGCAGCGACGATATTTCCATTCGGGAAGCGCGGAAGCTGGCGGGCATGGGTCTGTTGCTCGGCGCCAGCACGCACGACACCTCCGAGGCGCTCGCCGCCGTGTCCGAAGGCGCCGACTATTGCGGCGTTGGAACGATCTTTGCCAGCGGAGTCAAGCCCGATCGCGCGCCGTGCGGCGTCGGGCTGGTGACGGAGTTTATCCGCCACTACCCAAGGGTTCCGCACCTGGCAATCGGGGGCATCACCGTGGAAAACATCGGCCAACTTGCGGCCGCAGGTTGCCGTGGTGTGGCGGTGAGCTCCGCGGTCTGCGCCGCGGACGATCCCGCAGCGGCTGTAGGTCGATTGCGCGAGGCCCTCGTGCCCGCGGCCGCAGGGTGCGCCGCGCCGTGAGTTCGCTTGACGCGGAACTTACCCTGCTCGGCACCGGAACCAGCTCGGGCGTGCCGGTGATCGGCTGCCGCTGCACCACCTGCACCAGCGATGATCCGCGCGACAAGCGGCTGCGGACCGGGGCGCTGCTGCGCTTCACCGATCCGACCGGACAGCGGCGCTCCATCCTGATTGACGTGCCGCCCGATCATCGCGAGCAGAGCCTCCGCGCGGGCATCGACCGCTGCGACGCGATCCTGATCACCCACGGACACGTCGACCACATCTTCGGCCTGGACGAGGTGCGCCGCTACAACGCCCTGATGCAGGAGTCGATCCCCGTCTACGCCGACGACGACACCTGGGAGCAGCTGAACCGGGTCTACCGCCACATCTTCTTCCGGCACGAGAACAAGAACGACTCCTTCGTCGCCTCGCTCACCCCGCAGCGCGTGGGCCACGGCAGCCGGGTGCTCCTGCATGGGATCACCGCGACGGCCTTCACGCTGCACCACGGCCGCGCGCCGATTCTCGGTTGGCGCTTCGACGCGCCGCAGCCGGACCCGCTCTTTCCCATCGCCTACTGCACCGACGTCAACCACATTCCCCCTGAGAGCTGGCCCCACCTCGAGGGCATCCGGACCCTGATCCTGGACATGCTCCGGCCCCGCGCCCATCCAACTCACTTCACCTGCGACCAAGCCATCGCCATGGCGGGCAGGATTGGGGCCGATCAGACGGTGTTCGTGCACATGACCCACGACCTGCTCCACGGGGAATTCGAGCCGACCCTGCCCTCGGGCATGCGGCTGGGCTTCGATGGAATGAGGATTTCCTAGGGTCGCCGGGCGGGAAAAAATCGCTAGACTTTCAGCCCCATGGCGCAGATTCGCGAAATCAAGAAACGAATGGTGGCGGTCCGAACGATCCAGCGCATCACCAAGACGATGCAGATGATCGCCACGGCGAAGTTCACCGCGAGCCTCGCCCGCGCCAAGGCCAGCCGTCCCTACATGGAGCGCATCCGCGAGCTGGTCGCCGAAGTGGCCGCCCGCGCCGGCGACGAGAGCCATCCGCTCTGTCTCGCCCCCGAAAAGCCTTCGGGCAAGGAGCTGGTCCTGGTGATCGCCAGCGACCGCGGCCTCTGCGGCGCCTACAACGGCCACGTGCTGCGCACCTCGCTGACCGCGCTGAAGGATGCCAAGTCGCGCAAGATCGAATCGATCGTCGAGACCATCGGCAAAAAGGCCACCGCCTTCTTCAAGTTCCAGAGGGTGCCGGTGGCGCAGAAGCACCAGTTCGGCGACCGCCCGACCTTTGAGATGGTCGAGCCCCTCGCGGAGCGATTGATGAGCGAATACCGGGCGGGGCAGTTCGACGCCTGCCGCGTGGTCTACATGAAATTCATCAGCAACAGCAAGCAGGTTCCCGAGACCATGCAGTTGCTGCCGATGCGCCTGCCCGCCGCCGCCAAGGGCACGGCGAAAACCGCCGAGGCCCTCTACGAGTTCAGTCCCAACGCCGGCGAGCTGCTCAACGAACTGCTGCCCCGCGCCGTGAAGATCAGCCTCTTCCAGGCGGTGATCGACGCCGTCGTGAGCGAGAACGTGATGCGCATGGTCGCCATGAAGGCCGCCACCGACAACGCCTCGGGCATCGGCCGGTCGCTGCGCCGCAGCTTCAACCGCGCCCGCCAGGGCCGCATCACCACCGAGCTCACCGAAATCATCTCCGGCGCCGCGGCGCTCGAGTGATCGACCGGTCGGCAGCGGCCACGACGTTGCCTTATTTGGCGGCGGGAGCCGAATTCTTCGAATCAGCGGGCGGTGCCGCGAAGCCGGTTTCAACCGGGTTTCCATCGCGCGTCCATGATTTCAGGCCGCCTTCCAGCGTGTAGACCTCCTTGAAATCAAGCTCGATCAGGCGCTTGCTCGCCGCCTTGGCGATGGCGTCGTCGTAGGACGTGTCGTAGACCACCAGCAGGTCGTACTTGCCCAGCACCATGGCGGCTTCGGCGGTCATGCGCGGAAAGGGAAGATTGATGGCTCCGGGGATATGTCCTTCGGCGTATTTCTCCGGGCTCCTCGGATCGACCCAGGCGCTCAGCGGGGCGCGCTGCAGGAGGCTGGCGGGATGGTTCATCAACTCGACGGCCTTGAAGGGCGTCACATAGGTGAGGTCGCGGTCGCTGGTGCTCTTGGTGCAGGAGGCCGCGGCGGCGGCGAGTGTCAGGATCGCGAGGATCGGAGGAATTCGCATGGAGGGATTGTCACCGCATTCGGGGTGCGCGTCCACCACGGGGCTATGATGATTCGCGATGATGTCGATCGGCACATGTCTCGGAGTGGTGGCGTGCCTCACCAATGCGATCCTTCTCTCCCAAAACATCCCCGCGATCGTGCCCGGCACAATGAATACCGAAGGCGCCAAGACGCGCGTGAAGGCAACGGCCGCCGGGTGGACCCGCCTCGCCGATGGACAAGCCGCGGCGGTGGTGCGCTTCGAGATCGAGCCGGGCTGGCACATGTATTGGGAGAATCCCGGCGACAGCGGGGGGCCGCCCTCGGCAAAGCTGCAGCCCGTTGCGGGATGGAGCCTGGCTGAGCCCATCTATCCGCGACCCAGCATTCTGAAGACGGGGGATGAAATCGGTTTCGTCTATGAAGGCGCCTGGGAATGGATCCTTCCGATCTCCGGTCCTGCCGGATCGTCGCCGCCGGCGTGCACGATCGACCTGACCTGGATGGTCTGCAAGGAACATTGCGAAGTGGGACGAGCCCGGGTGGTGTTTGCCGCGGCCGAAGGCGACCTTCCTCCGCTGGGCGCGGCGCGGATGGGACGGTCGCTGCCGGAACCAGGTGCCAAGACGACTTATGTCGCCAAGGATGAAACCGTTGTTCTTTCCATTTCCTCAACGGCGACAAAAGCTCAATTCATTCCTTCCGTTATGCCCGGCGTGAAAATCAAGGCAATTCCGCCAATTCAATCCATTCCCGTTCAGGGCCGCTTGGAGGTGACGATCCCAGTCGAAATCAGACCACAAGACTCGCTGGGGAAGGCACTTATATTCAAGGGCCTGATTTTATATGGTGATTCCAAAGGTGACCGCTGCGAAACGATCCGTTTTTCCCTGAACAAAGAAGCTGCAACGCATTAGGGATATACTGCGTAGTTCTATTATCGAACTTCCAGTTTTTAGCACTTTTAACCACCCCTCGAAAGGATTCACTCAATGAAGCACAGCCGTATCACTCCGATTCTCGCATGTTCCGCCCTCTTGTTCTGCGCCGCCAGCTACTCCATGGCCGACGACACCAAGAAGGACAAGGGAACCCAGACCGCCCCCACCGGCAAGGACAAGGCCGAGCACAAGGACAAGGCGGATCACAAGGACAACAAGAAGGTCAAGGTCGGCGACAAGGTCTCCAACTTCACCATGACCGATGCCTCCGGCAAGAGCCTGCAGTTCAGCGACTTCGCCGGCAAGACCGTCGTCCTTGAGTGGTGCAATCCCGAGTGCCCGGTCTGCCAGGCCGTGACCAAGGGCGGACTCGTTACCAAGATGATCACCGATGCCAAGGCGATCGATCCGAACGTCGTGTTCGTCATGGTCAACAGCACCGCCAAGACCGCCGGCGATCCGAAGTCCACTACCTCCTATCTTGAGGCCAACAAGGTCTCGACCAACGCGGTCGTGATCGACGGCAGCGGCGTCATCGGCAAGATGTTCGACGCCAAGACCACCCCGCACATGTTCGTCATCGATTCCAAGGGCACGCTGGTGTACTCCGGCGCGTTCGACGACAGCGCGGACAACGGCCAGACTCCTGGCAAGACCAACTACGTCTTGAACGCCCTGACCCAGCTCAAGGAAGGCAAGGCGGTTTCGCCCTCCGAGACCAAGGCCTACGGCTGCGGCGTGAAATACGGCAGCGAGAAGGCCGAGAAGAAGGGCTGAATCCTTCGAAATTGAATTGACAAGGGGCCCGACCATCCGGTCGGGCCCCTTTTGTTTTTGCCCTTGCCGAAGGGCGGCATCGTCCGCTGCTTAGACGTTCAGCGGCATGATCACGTAGGTGAATTCCTGACCGATGCGGAGCACGCCGGGCTTGTTGGTGGCCTTGAGCTCGATGGTGACCTCGGTCGCATCGACGATCTTGAGCGCGTCGATGATGTAGTGGGGATTGAATCCGACCTCGATCGCCTCGCCCTGGAATCCGCTCAGCGGCATGGTGATCTCCGAGTCGCCGACATCCGGCGAGCTGCTCGAGAGGGTCAGCTGCGTCGGGGTGAAGCTCATCTTGACGCCCTTGCTCTGCTCGCTGGTCAGAACGCTCGAACGGCGCACGGCGGCGGTCAGCGCCGCGACGTCGCAGGTGACGCGGCGGTCGTGCTCCTTGGGGATCACGTCGTCGAAAGGCGGGAAGGTGCCCTCGATCAGGCTGGTCACCAGCTTGGCGGCGTCGGGACCCTTGCCGATGGAGAAGACCAGGCGGCCCTCCGCCTTGGAAATCTCGATGGGATCCTCCGGGTCGACGGAAAGTCGATTGAGCAGATTGAGCGCCTTGGTCGGCACGATCACCGAGGAGTCGCTTTCGGTCGCGGAAAGGCATTCGCCCTTGGCCACCGCCAGGCGGCGGCCGTCGGTGCCCACCAGGCGGAGGCGCTTGCCCACGCGTTCCACCAGGACGCCGCCGATGGCGTAGCGATTGTTCTCCACCGCTGTGGCGAAGATGGTGCGTCCGACCAGCTTGCGGAAGGCCCCGGCGCTGACGGTGCACTCGGGCTTTGAGTTGAGCTGCGGCGGAGCCGGAAATTCCTTGGGATCGAAGCCGTGCACGTTGAAGCGCATGCCCTCGGCCTTGATCGAGAGGACCGACTTGTTCGATTCAAACGCCAGGGTGGAGCCGGCGCATTCCCGCGCGATCTGCGAGAGTCGCTCGGCGGGCACCAGGGCCTCGCCGGGGGATTTCACGTCGACGCTGGCCACTGGAATCTCGAGCGAGATGTCCTTGTCCGCGGCCTGCAGGTGCAGCCGGCCGTCCTTGGCGGTCAGCTTGATGCAGAGAAGGGCGGGCACATTGCCTCGTGTGGCGACGACCGCCGCGGCAATCTGCACGGCGTCGACGAAAGCGGCACGGTCGCAAATCAGTTTCATTTGATCAGGCATAAGGAGTGGTTCCCGGGCCGGAATAGCCCAACCGGAAGTGTAACCAGCATAAAAATTCCGGTGGCCCGCCGCCGGAGCACTCGACCGAGGTGTTTCCGCAGCCTAAACTCGCGGGATGATTCTGCGCGTCTTGCGGGCCTTGAATCGCTCCTATCCGTTCGTGGTGTTCTTCGGATACCTGGCCGCCTTCGTGCTGGCGTTCATCTGCATGTTCTCTTTTCCGCTGGGCGCGCTGGTCTTGGTGATCGGCAGTGTGCTCAGCCTGGCCCTGGTGGTCTTCGTCGGCGAAGTGCTTCTGGGCGTCGAGAGAATCCTGGCGCGCCGGGCGCTGCGCAGGCGCCGCTGCCCGGCCTGCCGCATGGGTCCGGTCCAGACTAATTCGACGCGCTTCCATTGCCTCGGGTGCGGGAGTCGATTCGAGTCCAACGGATCGGCGGCCGTCGACGCGGAAGAAGAGCCGGCACCGGCCGAGGCGAAGTTCGCCGCGGTCAAGTGAGCGCGGCCCGCCGATCGAATTGAGTCAATCCGCCTTGACGTGGGCCAGCAGTTCGGTGCACTGTCGGGCCAGTTCCGGACGGCCCGCGAAAATGATCATTTCACCGGCCGGCATGACCTCGATCACCAGCGGGGCGCCATCGCTGCACAGGGTCACCCCGTGCTCGATGCCGCGTCCGTCCTTGAGAATCACCCGGATGAGGTCGCGCAAAGTGTGGGCATCGGCCAGCGTGAAAACCAGCGGATCCCGCGTGTTCAACTCGACGCAGGCGGCCGCGTCCACCATCCGCCAGGCGGGGCTGGAGGCCATGCCCGGACTGACGGCCTCGAAGACCTTCCGCCAGTTGCCCACGGGAATCAGATAGGTGCGCTGCAGGTGCATCTTGTGCACCAGGGCCTCGATGAAATTGGCGATCGCGTTGCGCGGGACGCGGCGCAGGTCGGCCGGAAGCGACTTGATCTCGGCGTGATCGGCGGCGGCGACATCGATCACCACCACGGAGGGGGAGTCGGCGAGCTCGAGTCGAAATTCCTTCGGGGTGTCCGTCGCCTTGGTCACGCCAAGCCGGCGGAGGAGGGACCACGCTTCTTCAAATGTGACAAATTCCACGGGTGTCTCGGTTGAAGGCCCTACGAGGGCGTGGCAGGGATGCTACAGCAGTTTTGCGCGGCGAGCGCGGGCCAAAAGTTGTACCCTACGCGCCCTATGAAAACGGTGCTCTTCCTCTGCACCGGCAACACCTGCCGCTCGCCGATGGCGGAGGCGATTGCCCGGGCGCTCGTCGATCGGGGTGCCGTGCCGGGTCTCTCGAAGGATGTCTTCTTCGCCAGCGCCGGATTGTCCGCGGGGGATGGCCTTCCGGTGAGCCGCGAAACCGTGGCGGCGTTGGACAAGCTCGCCATCGCCCATGAGGGGCACAGCAAACGCGTCACTCCGGCCATGATCCGCAAGGCCGACGTGACCTTTGTGATGACGGAAAGCCACCTGCTGGCCGCGCAACGGCTGGTCGACCATGACGAGAATCAGGATAGGATCGTGCTGCTCGATCCCAAGGGGGACATCGACGATCCCATCGGCAAGGGCCAGTCGGCCTACGATGCCCTGTCGAACCGCTTCATGAAGATCATTCCCAAGCAGCTGGCGGAGAACCTGAAATGACGGTGACCAAGTGAAAATCGTGCTGGGTTCGGACCACCGCGGGAACCATGTCGCCCAGACGCTGCTGACCCAGCTCCGGACCGACGGGCATGAGGTCAACTTGCTGGGAGACAGCGGCGGTCAGATGTCCGACTATCCCGACTCCGCCTGGCATGTGGCCATCGCCGTCGCCAACAAGGAGGCGGATCGGGGCATCCTGATCTGCGGAACCGGCATCGGCATGTGCATCGCCGCCAACAAGATCAAGGGGATCCGCGCCGCCCTGGCCCAGGACGAACTGAGCGCCCAATTGAGCCGCACACACAACGACGCCAACGTGCTCTGCCTTAGCGCCGACCTGCTCGGACAGACGTTGATGAAGCGCATCGTGGACATGTGGTTCCGCACCGCGTTCGACGGCGGCCGCCATGAGCGGCGCCTCGCCAAGATCGCGATGATCGAGAACGGCCAGAACCCGTCGGCTACGAAACCCCAGACCAGCGGCTGAGCAGCTCGACCAGAGTGCGCACGCCCCAGCCGGTGGGGCCGGCGGCGCCGAGGTCCTGGTTGCTCTCCGTGTTGGCCATGCCGGCGATGTCCAGATGGCACCAGGGCATTTTCTCGTCGACGAAGAAACTCAGGAAGGCGGCGCCCTGAATGGGATGCGCCGAACGCTGCGGATTGCTGTTGATCAGGTCTGCGTGCTGGCCGCGCATGAAATCGCGGTGCTCCTTCCACAGCGGCAGGCGCCACACCGCCTCGCCCGCGGCGGCGGCGGCCTCCTCCACCTTGCGGCGCAGCGGCTCGTTCTCGCAGAAGAGGCCGGCGCTGAAGTGGCCCAGCGCGACCACGACTCCGCCGGTGAGGGTGGCCAGGTCGATGATCGCGGTCGGCTTCATGGTCCGGCACGCGTAGCTCAAGGCGTCGGCCAGCACCAGCCGGCCCTCGGCGTCGGTGTTGGTCACTTCGACCGTCACGCCGTTGTGCATGGTGATGATGTCGTCGGGGCGGTAGCTGTCACCGCCCACCATGTTCTCCGCGGTCGGCAGCACGCCGGTCACGTGGATGGGCAGCTTCAGGGCCGCGATGGCCCGCATGGCGCCGATGACGGCCATGCCTCCGCACTTGTCGTACTTCATGCCCTTCATGCCATTGTTCACCTTGAGCGAATAACCGCCGGTGTCGTAGGTGATGGTCTTGCCGACCAGCACGATGTGCTGGTTCCGCGAGCGCGGGGCGATCGTGCGCGGCTTGTGCTCCAGCATGATCAGGCAGGGCTTGGACGCGCTGGCCTTGCCGACGTTCACGATGCCGCCCATGCCCAGTTTCTGCGCCTCCTTGAAGCCGATCACGCGGGTGCGCAGGCCGCTGGTGCGGCCGAGTTTCTTCGCCTGCTGCGCCACCCAGTCGGGAAGGCAGATGTTGGGTGGAGTCGCCGCCATGGCCCGGGCCGCGTTGACGGCGGAGGCGATGGTGACGCCGCGGGACATGCCCGCGAGGAAGGCCTTGTCGCTCGAGTGCAGGTCGAGGCTCGGCAGCTTCTTGGTCTTCTTCGTCGCCTTGCCGTCGAAGTCATCAAAGCGCCACGCAGCCAGCGAGATGCCCTCGGCGAAGCTCTGACCAAGCGTGCCCGGCGACGTGTGGCGGCGGTCGATGCCCGCGGGCACTTCGACTTCGAGTGCGCCGACCTTCATGCGCGCCAGGGTCTTGGCCAGGCGGGCGCCGGCGATGCGCATGCTGGTGGCCGAAAATGATTTCCGCTCCCCGAGGCCCAGGGCGAGAATGTTCTTGCCGGCGGATACCGCCTCGCCGTTGTCGGCCCGGAACCCGGGATGCGCCAGGGCCGCGGCGACCGCCGCCGCGTGCTTGGAACCGCGGATGGACTTGTCGCCGTCGAAGAGGAAGATCAGGGTGCAGGGCTTTGCGCCACGCCGCGCTCGAATGTTCTGGTACATGGGCGGCCAGTGTAAGGGCTGTCGCGAGGTGCACGCGCGGCGCTGATCCCGATGCGCACGGCGAACATTTCAAAGGAACGGGGTTCTTCGCTAGGCTTGCGTGATGGATGCAGCGGATGTCATCGTGATTGGCGGCGGGCACGCGGGCGTGGAGGCCGCGGCGGCTGCGTCGCGCATGCTCGGCAGCGGCGCGCGGGTGCTGATGATCACGATGGATCCAACCCGAATCGGAGCCATGAGTTGCAACCCGGCCATCGGGGGTCTCGCCAAAGGACAAATGGTGAGGGAAATTGACGCGCTGGGCGGCGTGATGGGCGAGGCCGCCGACCGCGCCGGCATCCAGTTCCGCGTGCTCAACGCCTCCAAGGGTCCCGCGGTGTGGGGGCCGCGCGCCCAGTGCGACAAGCACGCCTATCCCGCCGAAGTGCAGCGGATCGTGGCCCGGCATGGCGTTCAGGTTTGCGCCGGAACCGTCGAGCGCATCGAGGTGCGCGACGGTGTGTGCGTCGGCGTGACGCTGGCCGTTGGAGCCCGTCGCTTCATCGTGGATCCGGGGGCGTTGCACGCCAACGACAGCGGCGCGCAGCAGGCGAGGCCGATCTATGTCGCCGATCCCGAAAGCGCCGCCACGACTTCAGCGCTCACCATCGCCGCCAGGGCCGTGGTGCTGACCACCGGAACCTTCATGCGGGCTCTGATGCACACGGGCGAGACGAAGACTCCGGGCGGACGCGTGGGCGAAGGCAGCGCCGTCGGCATTTCCGCGGCGCTTACTTCGCTCGGCTTCGAGCTGGGGCGTTTGAAGACCGGCACGCCTCCGCGCCTGGCCAAGGAGACGCTGGACTGGGAGAACCTGAAGCCGCAGTGGGGCGACGAAGCGCCGCAGCGATTCAGCGACAGGACGCCCGCGGGCGAGTTTCCCAAGCTGCCGCAGGTGGAGTGCCGGCAAACCGAGACCAGCGCCGCGATTCACGACCTGGTGCGGGCGAATCTGCACCGCGCCCCGATGTACGCCGGCGAGATGGAGGCGGAGTGCGGCCCGCGCTACTGCCCGAGCCTGGAGGACAAGGTGGTGCGCTTCGCTCAGCGCGACCATCACGGGGTCTTTCTCGAGCCCGAGTGCCTCTTCACCAATGAGATCTACTGCAACGGCATCTCCACCAGCCTGCCTGCGGAAGTGCAGGAAGGCATCGTCAAGGGGATGCGCGGCTGTGAACACGCACGGATCCTGCGCTACGGCTATGCCGTTGAATACGACATGGTCTGGCCGCATCAACTCGACGCGACCGCCGAGACCAAGCGGGTCGAGCGGCTCTTTCTCGCGGGACAGATCAACGGAACCAGCGGTTACGAGGAGGCAGCGGCACAGGGGCTGGTCGCGGGCATGAACGCGGCGCTGCGCGTGCGCGGCGAGGAACCCGTCCGGCTTGGCCGTGACGAGGCCTACCTGGGCGTGCTGCTGGACGACCTGGTGGTGCGCAAGCCGCGCGAACCCTACCGCATGTTCACCAGCCGCGCCGAGCACCGGCTTTCGCTTCGCGCCGACAACGCGGACCAGCGGCTTACGCCAATGGGACGCGATCTCGGCCTGGTCGGCGACGCGCAGTGGGGGGCCTACGAACGGCGGCAGCGGGATCTTGCACAGATCCGCGAATCGCTCACCCGCGGCAAGATCGAAGGCGTCCGCGCGCATGAGTGGGCGAGGCGGCCCGAGGCCACGCTGGAGCAACTCGCGAGCGTCTGCGTTGAAGGCGTTGATCGGCAGTTGCTCGCGCGAGTCTCCAGCGATCTGCGCTATTCGGGGTACCTCGTGCATCAGCGGACCGACATCCGCCGGCAAAAAGAGAGCGAGAACGTGCCGATTCCGAGGGAGTTCGACGTGCTGCAGGTGCGCGGCCTGCGCTCCGAGGCCGCCGAGGTGATCCTTCGCCATCGTCCGGCCACGCTGGGTCAGGCGGGGCGCCTGGCGGGAGTCAATCCTGCCGACGTCACGCTGGTCGCACTGGCGCTTCGGCGCCACGGTACCCTTGCCTGAGCGTATTTTTGCCACCGTAGCTCAATTGGTAGAGCACTTGATTTGTAATCATGAGGTTGTCGGTTCGATTCCGATCGGTGGCTTCTCACTCAATCAAACCATTTCGAGGACCCATGAGCTACCGATTTCGACTCACCCTCATCCTGATTTCGGTCGCCGCCATCAGCGCGTTGTTCATGGGCGTGCTCTGCTTCCGCATCATGCGCAAAGAGCTTGAGATCGCCGCCATCGGCTGGTCGCAGGACATCGCCGTCTCCACGGCGCATTTTTTGACCCGCTCCGGCTTGACCATCGAGAAGCTGGAGAGCGATCCGGAGCTCTTCAAGAAATTGAACGCAGCCAAGGAAACCATGGATCTGGAGATGGATGAGACGCCGAGCATCTGGGAAAGCACGGTCATCGCGGTGCCGGAAGGGGATAAATGGCGCATCATCGCCCGGCAGGATCCGCCCGACACCGACTACGCACCCGTGGGCTCGATCATCTCGGTCGAACCCATGGACGCCCACACGCCGAGGATTTCGGTGGACAAGCGAACCGCGGGATGGTTCCAGACTCCGCGGGCGAGATTCTTCGGCGCCGCCGAGCCGTTGGACGACCACAAGGGGGTGATCCTGATCGGCGCCCGCGAGGAAATGGTCACCGGCATTTTTCTGGAGATCTTCGAGACCACCGCCATCGCCTTCGCCGTGGTGGCCTTCCTGGGCGTGCTCGTCTCCTGGCCGCTCTCCAAGCGGATGGTCCGCCCCATCCAGGCCATCCGGAGCTTCGCCACTGCGCTGGACCAGGGTCATTTCGAGAAGCGGCTTGAGCCCGCGGGCCCCGCGGAGATCAAGGCGCTCTTCGCGGACCTCAACCGCTTCGCCCGAAACCTGGCCGATCGCGAGCAGCTCGTGCAGCGCAACCGGCAGCTGCGCGGCACCGTGGAGTCCCAGGAGTCGCGGGCCAACGCGCTGAGCGCGCTGGAAGTGGACTTCTCGCAGCTCACCGACTTCGACCTGCTGATGGGCCGCGTGCTTGAGACCGTGCCGCGGGTAACGCACTCGCGCTTCTGCGGCATCTTTCTCGCCGAGGGCGGCGAGCTGACGCTGGGCTACGCAGTGCACGCGGGAAAGTCACGCAAGGCCCGGCAGGCGGTCATCGGGCACTCGACCCGCTCGGTCGGCATCCTGGCCGAGGCCATCGAGCAGGCTTCGGCGCGCGTCGAACGGATCGACGCCTCCAGCGGCGCCTGGGTGGATGCCGCGGGGCTCGATGGTGTGCCCGCCGCGGCGATCGCGATGAAGTCGGGCTCGGGTGAGACCCTGGGCGTGGTGGTGGTGGCGCGGGAGAGCGGCTCGAGTCCCCAGCCCTTCACCGACCAGGAGTTGGCGGATCTGCGCCACGTCGCCAGCCTGGTGTCGATGGCGCTGGAGCGCCGCGCCGCCAACGAGACCATCCTGTGGCGCATGGTGAAGATGGCGGAGACGCGCGATCCCAGCGAGACCGGCTCGCACGTCAAGCGCGTTTCGGCGACGGCGCTGGAGATCTTCGACGGCTGGGCCAAGCGTCGCGGCATGCGCGACGAGGACGTGCAGTTCGCGCGGAGCACGCTGCGGATGGCGGCGATCCTGCACGACGTGGGCAAGGTGGGCATCAGCGACCTGGTGCTGAAGAAGCCCGGCAAGCTGACCGACGAGGAATACGGCACGATGAAGCACCACACCCTGCTCGGCGCCGCGCTGCTGCCGGGCCACGGCCCGCACGACGAGGCCGCCCGCGAAGTCGCGATGCACCACCATGAGCGATGGGACGGCAAGGGCTACCCCGGACCGGTGAGCACCGAAAATCTGGGCAACGACATTCCCGCCCTCTCGAAGCAGGAGCTGCCCCGGACCGGGATCGCCGGCGACGACATTCCGCTCTTCGCGCGCATCGTGGCCATCGCCGACGTGTTCGACGCGCTTTCCAGCCGCCGCGCCTACAAGGAGCCCTGGACCGCCGACAAGGTGGAGGAGGAGATGCGGAGCCAGGGCGGCAAGGCCTTCGACCTGGAACTGCTGGAGATTTTCTTCGAGCGCCTTGAGCGCATCCGCGCGGCGCGCTCCAAGTATCCCGAGCAGAGCGAAGCGAAGGCTTGAGTGACGCGTGCTCCGCTTGAATTTCGCTGGCTTGAATCGGACGCGCAGATCGACGCCGCCTTCGACCTGATGCGTGAGCTGCGCGAAGAATTATCGCGTGATGCTTTCGTGGCCACTGTCCGCGAGATTCACTCCGTCAACGGCTATCGCATGGCCGGCGGATTCCGGGAGGGACAGCTGGTCTGTCTCGCCGGCGTCCATCCCAACCACGGGCTCTCGCGAGGTTCCCATTTGCGGGTGGACGACCTGGTGGTGACGAAGTCCCGGCGCGGCGGCGGCGCGGGTCGCGCCATGCTGCGCTTCCTCGCCGGCGAGGCGCGGCGATTGGGGGTTCCGGCGCTGCTGCTGGATGCTCGCATCGAAGCGCAGCCCTTCTACGACAAGGTCGGATTCGAGTACCGCAACTCGACGCCCTGCTCGATCCCGGTGGAAAAGCTGCTCGATTGAATCGTGGAGGGACGCGTCGCGAAACTATTTCGCGGCCGGGAAGAGCGCGACCGAGATGTCGGCGTCGCGGAATTCGCTCTGGGGCCTGGGCGCGCCGGGCTCGTGGAAGGCCTTCAAGTCGTTGTTGGTGAGGATCAAAGCGACCGGGCCGCGGGCCTGCGCCTGGGCGATCCGCCCCATCATCGCGTCGCGGGCGATGAACCGCGCCTTCTCCTCGGGCAGCTTCAACTCGTTGTCCAACTCGCCCGGCGGCCCGATCAGGGTCATGTCGAAGCGGCCCGTGGTGTAGGCGACCGAGGTCGCGACCGAGCAGTCCGACAGGATGGTCGCGGCCCGCGCGATCTCCGCCGACGGGCCGCGAAGGGATTCGACCGCCGTCCGGCTGCGCTCCACCATTGCAACGGGAAAAAGCAGCGGAATAACCATAAAGAGAGGCGCCGGCGAAAAGGCCATCCGCGTCAGCCGCCACGCAGGGTCCTTGGCGCGCTGGGTCCAGCGGTCCAGCGCCGCCCACGCGAGCAGGGCCAGGGCGAGCACGCCGAAGCGCGTGCGCTCATCGCCGTGCCAGAGCGGCTCGGCGTAGATCCAACGGTGGCCGGTCATGATCAGCGTCGCCGACAGCAGCGCCGCCGCGACCAGCATCCACTGGCCGGCCCGGTCCATCCACCAGGTCCTGCGCGTCGCGATGCTCAAATACTGGAGCAGCGACGCCGCGATCAGGATCGCCACCGGCGGAAAGACGGGCAGGATGTAGGAGGGCAGCTTGCCGCTGCTGGCCGAGAGCAGCAGCAGGGGCAGCAGGATCCATGCGGCGCAGAGCGACAGGCCGTGGCTGTGGAAGAGCGAGCGGCGAAAACCCTTGGCGATCTTCTCGATGTTGAGCGACCACAGCAGCGCGCCCAGCGGAATCAGCGGCAGGAAAAACCACCACGACTCGGGGTGCTGGTTGCCGTCGGGCGCGGTGAAGCGGCGCACGTGCTCAACCCAGAAGAAGTAGTTCCAGAATCCGGGATTGCGCTGGTGCAGGACCAGAATCAGCGGCGCGGCGACCGCGGCCGCGGCCAGGATCGGCACGATCGGCAGCAGGAGAAGATCGCGGATCCGGCGCTGCCAGAGCAGCCAGCCTCCTGCGATCAGCGCCGGAATGGCGAGCCCCAGGAAGCCCTTGGTCAGGAAGGCCGCCGCCGCCGCGACGCCGCTGAGGGCGAGAAACCCCAGTCTCCGCCGGGCACGCGCTTCCGTGGCGGCGTGCACGAAGAGCGCCACGCACACGGTGACGAACGCGGTGAAAACGCCGTCAAGGATCGCCACGCTGCCAAAGACCCAGGGAAAGATGAGCGTGAGCTGCACCAGGCACGCGGCGCCGCCGATACCGGGGAGTGTGGACACCCGCGCGGCGATGCGCCCGGTGGCGACCGCGGTGGCCAGCGCCGCCAGTGCCGCGGGCAGGCGCAGTGCCCAGGCGTTCTCGCCGAAGAGCGACATGCTTGCGGCGGTGAGCCAGTACCCCAGCGGCGGCTTCTCGTAGTAGCGCAGCCCCAGCAGCTTGAGCGTCCACCAATCCTTGCTGTGCAGCATCTCCAGCGCGATCGCCCCGTAGCGGGATTCATCCGGCGAAATGATCGGCCGCAGCGCGAGTGGAATCAGGTAGATCAGCAGGAAGAGTAGGGCGGTGCGGACCGCGATCGCTCGTGCGCTCATGTCCGCTGCAGAGTATCCGTTCGCACGCAAACCCACCCTTCGCGGCCGGGAATGCTTCCGGGTCCGATGGTTCCGCTCTCCAGAAAGGACGCCTCCGCCGGAAGCATCGAGCTCAGCGGCGTGAACCGGTGTCCCGCGGCCAGGGACCTGCCGAGAAAGTCGTCGAAACACGCGGATTTGGCCCCGCCTTCGCTCTCGGCGTGCACGGTCAGCACATGGGGCTTGCCATCGGAAATCAACCCGAGCAGTCGCTCGTTCCAGGCTTCATCGCGGCCCTCGCGGGGAAGCGCGGCCTCGTCGTAGGTGGGAAGGTCCACGGGAATCTGCGGCTGATCGAGCGCGGCGCCGTCCACGCGCGGACGGAAGGGTCGGGCGGGACCGCGGCAGTCGCTGCGGAAGCGGAAGCGGCGCGAGCGGGCGAAACCCAGCACGCGCTCGCTGCAGCGCCATCCCGGCGCGGCGGCGCTCTCGGGTTCGCGGCCGATCACCTGCTCGAAGGCGTCGCACGCCAAATTTAACTGCGCCTCAAGCGCAGAGTCGGTCAGCGCGTCGATGCCGACCTGCCAGCGATGGTGGTCCCAGGCGTGCACGCCGACTTCCTGTCCCGCCTTGCCCGGCATGCGCAGCTGCTCCTTGAAATGCCGGCTGATCACCGTGCCCGGCCAGAGCGTTCCGCGAAAGAGAATGTCGTAGCCGTAGAGCGAGGCCGCCTGCGATCGCATCATCTTCATGAAAAAGGCCGGTCGCAGCAGGCGCCAGGCGTGCCGTCCCATGTTGTCCGGGCCAAGCGTCAGGTACCAGGTGGCGCGCACGCCATGCCGCTCCAGGATGGAGAGCAGCCGGGGAATCCCGTCGCGGGTTCCTCGAACGGTGTCCACATCCACGCGAAGGGCGATGGCCACGGGGGGTGCGAGTCAGCGCGACGGGCTGCGGGTCGCGGAGACTTTCTTGCTCTCCGTGGAGGGGGCTCCGGCGGGAGCGGTCAGGTTGTGCGACTTCGCATGCTGGCGGATGAACCAGTCCATGGTCCGCTCCACGCTCTCGCGCGTCGAGATCTTCGGCTGCCAGCCCAGAATGGTCCTGGCGTTGCGGATGCTCGGCGTTCGGTGCTGCACATCCTCGTAGCCCTTGCCGTAGTAGCGGGCGCTTTCAATCTCCTCGAATCCGGCGAAGGGCGGGAAGCAGGCCCGCAGCGGGTGGCGGTCGAAGGCCTCGACCAGCATCTCCGCCATCTCGCGGATGCTCGCCTCGTTGTCGGGATTGCCGATGTTGAAGACGCCGCCGGTCGCCTTGCCGCCGGTGTTCTCGATGATGCGGAAGAGGCAGTCGATGCCCTCGTCCACGTCCGTGAAGCAGCGCTTCTGCTCGCCGCCGTCGACCAGCAGGATCGGCGTGCCCTCGACCAGGTTCAGGATTAATTGCGTGATGGCCCGCGAGGAGCCGATCCGCGCCGAGTCCAGCGTGTCCAGCCGCGGGCCGAGCCAGTTGAAGGGGCGGAAGAGGCTGAACTGCAGGCCGCGCTGGGCGCCATAGGCCCAGATCACCCGGTCCAGCAGCTGCTTGGAGGCGCTGTAGATCCAGCGCTGACGGTGGATCGGCCCGGTGACCAGGTTGGAGGTCTCCTCGTCGAAGTGCTCGTCCTTGCACATGCCGTAGACCTCGCTGGTGCTGGGGAAGACGATGCGCTTGTTGTAGCGCACGCAGTCGCGCACCACGCGAAGGTTTTCCTCGAAGTCGAGCTCGAAGACCCGCAGCGGGTTGCGCACGTACTCGATCGGCGTGGCGATGGCGACCAGCGGCAGGATCACGTCGCATTTGCGGACGTGGTACTCGACCCATTCGCGGTTGATGGAGACGTCGCCCTCGATGAAGTGGAAGCGCGGGTGCTCGGCGATGGTGCCGATGTTGTCCGAGCGCAGATCCATGCCGAAGACCTCGTAATTTTCGCTCTTCAGGAGCCGCTCGGTCAGGTGGCTGCCGATGAAGCCGTTGACGCCCAGGATCAGCACCGAGGTGGTTTTCTTCTGCGCAGTCAGCACGCGCTTGCCCAGCTTCATCTTGGCGACCAGGTTCATGTCCTTGGCGATCTGGGCGCCGGAGCTCCACACGCCCTCGGCGGGCTGGGCTTCGACGATCTCCAGGGCGCCCGTGCCGCAGGCCACGACCAGCGGATCCTTGCTCAGGATTTCGCCGGGCTGTCCCGAGCCCTTCGCCGTGCGCGTGCTCCACACCATGAACTTGCGCTCGCCCGCGAAGGTGAAGGCGCCGGGCCAGGGATGGGCCACGGCGCGGACCAGGTTGCGGATCTCCTCGGAGGACTTCGTCCAGTCGATGACGCCATCCTCGGGGGTGCGCCGCCCGAAGGAGGTCGCGTCCTTTTCGTTCTGCGGAGTGCGCGGCGCCTTGCCCGTGCGCACCAGCGGCAGCGCCTCGTCCAGCAGCGCGGACGTTGCCGCGCTCATCTTGGCGGTCAGCGTGCGCGCCGTGTCGTTGATGTCGATCGCCACCTTGCGCTGGGCGATGATGTCGCCGGCGTCGGCCTTGTCGCTCATGTGGTGCAGCGTGACGCCGGTCTCGCTCTCGCCGTTGACCAGCACCCAGTTGATCGGGCAGCGGCCGCGGTACTTGGGCAGCATGGCCGAGTGCAGGTTGATGCAGCCCTTGGGGAAGAGCTCGCGCACCTTCGGACCCACCATCAGCCGATAGTGGCAGGACAGCAGAAGGTCCGCCTTCATCTCGCGGATGCGCTCGATCCAGATCGGGTGATCAAGTTTTTCCGGCGCGTGCACGGGGATGCCCGCGGCGGCGGCTTCTCGCGCCACCGAGGCGTACCAGCCGCCCTCGGAGGGATCGTCGCGGTGGGTGAACACCGCGACCACATCCAGGCCATTTCGAAGAGCTGCTTTGAGCCCGGCGGCGCCGAGCTCGTGGTAGGCCAGGATGACGGTCTTCATGGTTTTTCCTTCAATGGCAATGCGAATGGTCGACGCGCGGATCGTTCACGACGCCAGCGTCCGCGTCGACGCCGAGCCCCGGGATGGTACTTCAGCCAGCGTTTCTCCAACAATATCGTCCAGGATGTAGCGGGGCCGCTCGCGGACATCGGCGTGGATGCGGCCGACGTACTCGCCCAGAAGGCCCAGGGCGACGAACTGCGCGCCCATGAAGAAGAAGAGCACGGCGAAGAGGGTGAAAACGCCGTTGGCCGCCCAGTCCGAGCCGAAGAAGACGCGCAGCATGAACAGCATCGCCGCGAAGCCGATGGCCAGGGCCGAGATGATCCCGCCGACCCAGGAGAGCAGTCGCAGCGGGCCCGCGGTCATGCAGGTCAGCAGGTCGAACTGCAGGTTCACCAGCTTGATCACGGAGTAGTTGCTGTCCCCGGCGGTCCGCGCGGCGTGGGCCACCGGAATCTCAGTGACGTGCTTGGCGAAGAGGTTCGCCAGCACCGGGATGAAGGTGCTGCGTTCGCGGCATTGCAGCATGGCGTCCACCACGTGACGCTTGTAGGCGCGGAGCATGCAGCCGTAGTCGTGCATCATCACTCCGGTGGAGCGGCGCACGATGGAGTTGATGATGCCGGAGAACAATTTTCGGGCGAAGACATCCTGGCGGTCGGCGCGCACGCTGCCCACCACGTCGTAGCCCTCGTCGATCGCCGCGAGCAGCTTGGGAATTTCCTCGGGCGGATTCTGCAGGTCCGCATCCAGCGTGACCATCACGTCGCCCTGGGCGTTGGCGAAGCCGCAGAGGATGGCGTTGTGCTGACCGTAGTTGCGGTTGAGAATCAGCGACTTGATCTCGCCGGCGTGCGACTTCGCCGCCTCGACGAGCATCTCGCTGGAGCCGTCGCGGCTGCCATCGTCGATCAGCAGCAGCTCCCAGGGGCGGCCGAGTTCGCGGCCCACTTTCACGCAGCGCTCGATCAGTTGCGGCAGGTTCGGCCGCTCGTTGTGAACCGGAATCACAATGGAGACGCTGGACTTCATCGGACGGATCCCGTCACGGCGACTTTCGCGGTGGACTTCGGCAGCGACTCCTTGATGGCGCCGACCACGCCGCGCACATCCGCCTCGGTCATGTCGGGAAAGAGCGGCAGCGTGCAGATTCTTGCGGAATTCCACTCGGTGTTGGCCAGCCGGCCGGCGGGCTCGGGCCGGTTCTCCCGGTACCAGCGGTGGGTGTGCGCCGCCAGGAAATGGATCCCGGTGCCGATGTTTCGCGCCTTGAGCGCCTCCATGAACGCGGCCCGCTCCATGCCGCAGCGGCGCTCATCCACGCGCACCACCATCAGATGCCGTGCGTGCCGGTGTGGCCATGCCGGATCGGCCAGCGGCGTCACGCCGTCGACCTCGGCCAGCAACTCGCGGTAAAGCTTCGACAGCGATTCACGGCGCTCGATGAAGGCGTCGAGCCGCGTGAACTGGCTCAACGCCAGCACGGCGTTCATGTCGGGCATGTTCTGCTTGAAGCCGGGCTCCTGCACCTCCGCCTGCGGCGAGCGTCCCTGCTGGGCGCGATCGTGCGCGTCGACGGCGAGGCCGTGAAAGCGGAGACGGCGAATCTTCGCCGCCAGCGCGGAGTCGTCGGTGACCAGCACGCCCCCTTCGCCGCTGGTGATGGTCTTGATGGGGTGCAGCGAGAAGATCGCCGTGCCGCCATTGCCGATTTCGCGGCCCTTGTAGCGCGTGCCGATCGCATGCGCGGCGTCCTCGAGCATCAGCACGCCGCGGCGCTGGCACATCGCTCGGATGGGATCAAGGTCGACCGGCGCGCCGGCGTAGTGCACGGGAATCACCACCTTGGTGCGCGGCGTGATCGCCGCCTCAAGGGCTTCGGGCGAGGCCAGCAAGGTCTCGCGATCGGCGTCCACGAAGACGTTGCGTCCACCCATCAGCTCCACCATGTTGGGCGTCGAGACCCAGGTCATCGAAGGGCCGACCACTTCATCGCCGGGAGCCAGCCCGATCGCTTTCAAATACAAGTGCATCAGGGCCGTGCCACTGGTGGCGGCAATGGCTTCCTTCGCGCCACAGCGCTTGGCGAAGAGCCCCTCGAGTTCGGCGACTTTAGGTCCGGTGGTGATCCATCCGCTCCTCAAGACTTGCACAACCGCTTCGATATCCGCCTCGGAAATCGGGGATTTGCAGAAGGGGAGGAACGATTCACGCATGTGGCGCGATGATAGGGGAAAGATGAAAGAACCCCAATTCCTGCGTTCCCAAGGTCGCAAATTCGGTTCCATTGGGGTGCGGGTCCCATCAGCCATCAGGAATTCAATTTTCGAGATCATCGACCCGAACATTTTCAGAACAGTGCTGGTTTCAATTTGAAAAATGCTCGAAATTCGGCATTTGAAAGAATATAAATTGTTGAAAAATAATGACTTACACCTCAAAACCGAATTTCTAGGCAATCATGATTCATGCATTTTTCACTGAAATTTTCTTAAAAGTCCTGCCAATTCATATTGAATTGGCTGCCGGTTGATATATTGACCCGCTGTCACAGGAAGGAAGGATCAGGGCTCGGTGGTGGTTCCATTTATGAATTGGTTTTCCGTTTTGCCCCCTTGGCAATCTGGTTTCCAGCTCATGAAGGAGTCTCCGGGTGGACTGAGATGTTGAGTCAACCAGCTGAGCGTGTCTTGTTCCCTATCTCTGGCGCATGGTTGCGTTAGAGATTCAGTAACCCTTTCTGGAGTTCCCTCATGAAGACATCTCTTTCCCTCGCTGCTGTTGTTGCCACTACTTTTGTTGGAGCGGCAAACGCAGCCATTCTCTACACCAACCCCTGGGCTGGCGGAGCGACCTCGTACGCTTCCCAGAATGACATCGCCGGCGGCGGCTACGGCAATTTCGCCACCTGCTACGGCTTCTTCTCCACCGGCGGCGCCACTTGGAATGTGACCGACCTGCATTTCGTCGGCCAGTATTTCAATCCGCCCGCTCAGGCACCAATCGCTGGATTCACAATCCAGATCTGGGGCGATGCCGGCAATGTTCCTGGCGCGTTCCTTGGCGGCACCTATGTCGCCGCGGGCAGCTTCACCGAGACGTTTGTCGGTGGCGCGACCGGCGCGAGCTACCTCTATGACATGAACCTGAATCCAACGCTCGTCACCGGCGATGCCTGGGTGTCGATCATTCCCGATGTCGCCTTCCCGCCGCAATGGGGCTGGGATGCGGGCGTCGATGCCAACCCGGCCGCCGCCGGCTGGCAGGTGTTCTTCGGAACTCCGGGTCGCCTCGCCGAGAGCCTGAATCTCCAGATCACCGGCGATGTCATTCCGGCTCCTGGAGCGGTTGCCCTCGTGGGTCTTGCCGGCTTCTTCGGCCGTCGTCGACGCGCCTGAGTCGCTTCGATTCACTTCACGGATTGATTTGATATCAAAGAGAGCCCCGCGATTCGTCGCGGGGCTCTCTTCTTTTTCGATCGGCATCGATGATTTCAGCGGCGTGCCCGCGCCCGGGCACGAATCTTCGGGTTGCGGCACTCTGATGAAAGAGCTAAAGTTTGCGGCTGCGGTGAATGTCTGCAGCAGCATGCGGGGCATAGCTCAGCTTGGTAGAGCGCTTGGTTCGGGACCAAGAGGCCGCAGGTTCAAATCCTGTTGCCCCGACTTTGATCGAGACGGCCTTGCGAAAGCAGGGCCGTTTTCGTTGTCGGGGAAGGATCCGTTCCGCGTCCATGAACACCTGATCGAACAGCGCCCAACCCATCACGCAGGCTGAATTGCTGAAGCCCAGTACCCGCGTGTGGGGTTGAGTGCTGTTCATCTTGGTGTGAGGGCTTCAGCATGCGGGCAGTGGAACGAACACTTTTTGTCCTGTCAAGAGGCGATCTGGAAAAATCTTTCCCGATTGTTGAAATTTTTTCGGTTGCCGATTTCAAATCCTCCGACTTGTGGCGCAGGTACCGGTGCGTTTGGTCGATCGACTTGTGGCGCACAAGCTGTTGGATGAACCGGGGCTCGACTCCGATGTCAAAAGCGTTGGTGATGAATCCCACACGGAAGCGGTGGAACTTGCCCCGGCCCGAAATCCCGGCCTCTTTCAGGTCGCGGTTGAGCGCCTTGAAGGTCGGCATGCTCGGGAATACAAGCCGATCCGTGCTGAATTCCCGCCATTTTTGAAGGATTTTCACCGCCGCCGCGCTCAGCGGAATCGAGTCGCGGCGCCTGCTCTTGTCCTTGGTCACGACAAGACTTGCGTTGTCCAGGTCGATGTCAACCCACTCCTGCAGGCCCCACTCGCCCCGGCGCATGCCCGTGGCCACCAGCAGGCGATAGAACGTGCACCGAGCCTCGGCACTCTTGCGCGAGCGGCCGTCGCCAAATCGCCTGGCACGGTCCACCACCTCGATCAGGTCCTCGACCTGTTGCTGGGTCAGGGTGTCGGCCCCGACTCCGCTGCGGCCTCTAGGAGCCGGGATGTGCAGCCACGGGTTGTTTTCGAGTCGGCCCTGCACCACGAGCCACCCCGCGAACTGCCGGCACGCGCTCATGCGGTTGCGCACGGTGTGCGGCGCCAGCTGATGCCCCCGAGTCATGCCCGCCAGCCAGGCCACGCAACTTCCGGGGGTGAGCTCGTCGCCCGCGAACTCCACCCAGCGCCGGGCCCACAGGGACGTCTGCTTCGCGTGCCGCGGCGCCAAACCAAGCTGCTGGGTTTGCCACAATTCCCACGCGGAAACCTCTTCGACGAGCGAAAGCATCGGACCACGGTACTTGGCCGCCCCATTCAAACAAAGTGAATTTGGCTTATTTTTGAAAGTCGGCCAACAAAACGTTAACAAAACGTGGCATTTTGCAGCGTGGATGAGATTTTGCAGAAAAAAGGGAAGGGAAGGGTTCACCGGAATTCACCTTGCTATGTTCGCAGCCATGTCAATAACAGCCCACACCACTCAAGAAAAATTAACAATTGGCAGCACCGATTCGAATTCCCCTGCGACCTTGAGAATGCCGATCTCAATATTTGGTGGATACAATTCCGCCAATCACTTTGGATAGTTGTCCAAGACGAAACCGAGCACAAAAAGGAACCAAGGAATGACAACAGGCAACAATTACAGCGTCGGGCCGAACGAAAACGGTTGGGGAGTCAAGCGGGATGGTGCAAGCCGGTGTTCATCGGTGCACGAAACCCAAGCAAAGGCAATCAAGGCCGGGGCGGCCCTTGCCAAGGAGAGCGAGGGCGAGCTCAGGATCAAGGGCAGGGATGGAAGAATCCGCGATAGCGACACCTACGGCAAGCACGATCCGAATCCGCCGCGCGACCGGAAGCACTAGATCTCACCGCGCACGTCACGGTAATTTTGTCGGGAGTTTCCCGGTCAGGAACGCCAGGCACAACAGCACCAGCGAAGAACCGCCAACGATCGATCCGAAGGTCTCGTGGCCATTGGTTGCGGCCAAGTACCCGAGCGTCATTCCAATGATGGCGAGGATGAAGGCGCAGACTTGGCCGATTCGCTTCTCGGTGCGCTCGCTCTTGCCGTCGGCGATGCCTGCGGCCAGCGCGTCGGCGTTGAGCTTCTGTCTCGAGCTCGCCTCGCTCTCGGCCATGACCAGAATCCGGTTCGCAAATCCCGGCGTGATCGCTTCGTAGCCTGCGAGCTCGTTGTGGTCGGGGATCGGACCGGTTCGGACCTGCTGAATCTGCTGCGTCACCAACCGCCCGGAGCCCTGGGGATTGTTCGCCATGTGCGCCGCTAGCTGACGTTCGCGTTTTTCTCGGCTCGCCCGGCCCATTCCTTCTCCTGACTGACACGGCCCATTGCACCGGCGATGTCGTTTCCGACCGCGAACCAGTCGGCGCGCAGGGTGTCCTCGATCGACTCCTTGGGCAGCAAGTCCAAAAATCGGGACGGCGAAGGTGCCGGCAAAAGCACCACGATCGATCCCGCGCCTGACAAAAAATTTCGAAGGCGATGATGCATTTTGGTTTCTTCTCTATCGGCGACGCAGCCCTGTTGCATTAGTGAAGAACAATAGCATGCGTTTGCCACTTGGGCAAGAAACTCAATAAAAACGGCCTTGAAGGCCATCCTACGCGACTCGCAGTCCAAGGGCGTGGCGTGGCCCTGTATGGCGCTTGTTCGCAATGGTCATGGGCTGAAATTGGAAATCGATCGGCAGCCCGGTGAGCTTCGACAGCCGTTCTGAAATCGCGACCGTCAAGAGCAGCCAACGAGGATCGAATTGAAATTGATTTGCGTCCGCCAGCGCCGCCGGAAACAGCTTCGCAAACTCATCGTCGGGCAGGATCATGCGCACATCGACATCGCGCCAGTCCTTGCGGACCATCGCAGAGCCGACGAGGTAGCAGTTGAAGCGTCCGAAGGCGTCGCCGAGCATCTGGCACGCTTGTTCGAGCGCGAAGATTGACGGAGCGCCGACATAGCAAGTCTTCGTGCGCTCGGCTGGGGCTGGATTGTCCGTCGATCCGCTCAAGCCCACACCACCTTTCCATCGGTGATTTTGAAGTGGGCCAGGCAGGTCTTTGTGATCCAAACCGAAGGCGTCAGCGTGGGAATGTTCTTTGCGTCCCCCGAGAGCGACACCGACCAGCACGGCCGCACAGCCGGATTCGTGTTCAGCAAGATGTTGTCGCCGCAACCGCACGGGCACTCCAACACTAATTTGTTCTTGTAGACGTAGAGCACACCCGGCTTAATGTCGGGGAACCGATCGACTGATTCGGCGGTGAAGGCTTCGGTCCGCGGCATCGATCACGCCGCCAAATTCATCAGCGCGCGGAACATCTTCGTCGCCGCGACCCGGTAGCCGTCGGGCGATCCACCAACGGTGTACTGCGTCGCCGGATAGAGGCCCGACGCGCCGACCGTCAGAAGGTCGCTGTTGCGAAGGTGCGCCGAGTCCTCGGCGTTGCTGCTCACATTGTAAAGGCCGCGAGCACGCAGCCAGTCGTACGACATCATCTCCGATGAGTCCGTGACGGTGACGCCATTGAGGATTCGCGTTCCATCCGCCGCGCGCGCTCCGCCCGCCGCCCAGGAGCGCGAGGCGACCCGCATGAGTTGAAGCCGGTCCTCGGCCACGCTCGCGACTCGCGCGTGCGATGGAATGAACCACACAACAAAATTCTCCTCGTCGAATCCGAGTTGATCGACCCAAGCGTGTTTGAGCGCGGCAAGGATTCGGCGGGCGGCAGTGAGGTAGGTCGTTCCGTCTGTGCCGAGGCTCGCGGCGTCATTCTGCCCGCTCGTGATCGCGATGCACACTCGACCGCTGCTCGACGGATTGCGGGCAGATAGCTCGCGCAGGTACTCCGCGAGGAACATTCCCGTTCCGCCCACACCTCCCGTGAGCGTTTCAAGTCGTGTTGCCAGTTGCGCAGTCGTCAATCCACCCTGGCCGACCAGCGTTGAGTAGCCGCAGCCACAGATGCCCTGACGAACCACCGAATGCCAAAGCGGGCATGCTGGACCCGTGACGCCGTTACCCGTGTTCCAGCCATCCCACGAGCACGCAACCGCAAGTGGAGCAGTGCCTGCCGCGCCAGTGAGCGGCGACACGAAGCTGTAGACCGCTGTCTCCACGCCGGGCCCGCCAGCGGTCGAAATACTTCCCGTGTTGCCAGTTCCGCTGATGAGCGTGTTTGTACTTTTCATGGGGCGGATCTTGAACGAGCCACCTGTCTGCGAGAACTTCCCGTAAGTCAGGCGGTAGGCCAACGACACGCCAGCACTTCCGTCCCCGCGGACTAGCGCATTCGTCGCGAGCATCCTCACGAAGTTTTGATTTGCGCCGCTCGTGAAGGTCTCTCCGGTCTTGATGTACGCGCCATCCCACGCAAAGCCCGCAAACATGTAAGGCAGCGTGATGCCACTGAAATTGTCGGCGCCGATCAGATACTGGCACAATTCCACGGCGGGAGCATCGGCCGCCGCGGCTCGCGCCGAAAGCGTGTACAGGTTCCCCGTGCCGGCTGCGGGCGCGGTTCCAGTCGCCTCGATGTGCATCTGAACGCCCTGTCCGCACATTCCACCACTCGGCGCGAACGATCCACCCGCCGACGCGCTCATGACCATCGGTGTTGAAATGATCGGGATGCCAAGCGAATCCAAAGCATCAGGAATGCCGACGCCATAGCCCTGATAGTTCGGGTTGATCGTGGTGGAATCTCCGACCATTGCGATCTCAAATCCGACTTCGCCTCGCTCCGCGTCCGCGAGCCAGGATGAGAAGCGCGAGGATCCATGCACGCCGACCGGCAAGGCGACCGCACCACCAGACGCGAACCAGTTTCGTGTTCTCATAGCGGGTGGAAGAACAGGCCCATGTCGGCCTCGATGTCGCAGATCATGTCGGCCAGGAAGAACTCGCCGCCCCTGGGATCAGCCATGCACGCGGCCGAATCCAGGCTGTCGGGATTGAGGTCGTAGGGATTGAGCACATCGACCGCGGGGCCCCACACCTGCTCGATCTTGTTGAAGAGGAAGTGATCGACCAGCTCCCCTTCCACGTAGCGGTTGATCTTGCAGTCGGCGCTGGGCGTGTCCGCAAAACCGCAGGTGAAAGCCGCGAACGGCTGGAAGGCGTAATTGACGAGCTTGGTCTTCCCGTCGGAGCTGTAGGAGGTGTCCGTGTTACCGCGGTAGAGCATGAATCCACAGCCCGTCGGAAGCTCGTCGGTCGGATCCAGTGAAATGCACGGGATCAGCAAGCCGAGGCTCGGCTTCCAGAACTTGTCGCCATCCCAGAGCACTCCGGCGCTGGGCAGATCTGTGGTCGGAAGCCTTCCGGCGTAGCCACCGGTGGACGCCGCCGCCATCGGCAGCAGTGAAAGCGGCCACTGTCGCGTGCCTTGGCACAGTCTTGGATCGTCTTGGGCGTTGAGCAGGGACATGGTGAGGTCCTCGTGAGGCTTGGATGTAGCGCAGTCGTTCACCCTATACAGACATGGAGAAGCCACCCAAACTCCAAAATTTCCTGATTTCTTGAAAATTGGTCAGAAAAGAGAGCCCGAACGGCTACCGGTGGCCCGCACCGAACCCCCACGTGTTTTGCGAAACGGTTGCTGGTCAATTGGGTAGTCGGTCAGAGGGCACCACGGTTTGGGGTGGAATGCAGGCATCCACAGACATTGAATTAGATCCGCCCCTCGCATAAAATCAGCGACATGAAGATCGCCATTTCAATCGTGCTCTGTCTCACCTCTGTTGTCTTTGCGGCGCCGCCAAGAACCGCGCCGCCGAGTCAACCATCGAACCAGCCGGGCTTCAGCCGGGGTGGGCGGCCCGATTCTGAGATGGATGCAAAGGGAGAGCATTCGAAGACCGACATCCAGCGACTGCTCAACGCCATGAGGCAGGCTGAGTGTGCCGGAAACGACCAGCTCCGCAACAAGGATGGAATGCGCATTGGACCGTATCAGATTTCCCAAAAAATATTGGGAGGCGGCCGTTGAGCACAATCCAAAGTTGAATGGGAAGTAGGAGGATTGTTTCCGACTCGCCTACGCACAGAGCATCGTCAAGGAGCACTGGGCTGAGTTCGCCGGAGAGAATCCAAGCCTTGCCGAATTGGCTGCTTGCCACCGTTCGGGTAAGGGAGGCGCTGGTGGCGCTCCTGCGGCCGCACAGGCAGGAACCGATGGCCGCGGCCAAGATAGATCGACCGATTACAACGCGATCGTCAAACGCCTGATGAAGGCCTCGTAGTTCCCGTTCTTATTTTGGATTTTGGACTCGCCTGCCAATCAACTGGTGCGCGATTGTCCCAGCCACTCCGACGAGGGCCTGGCCCGCGGTCTTGAGCGAGCCGCCAATCCCTTTGACAGCCCGCCACTTCTTCTCCGGCTCCGGGAGGGGGCACTCCGCACCGGCCAGGGTGACACGGACGACGATCTGGCCGCGCGGGTTGCCGCGACAACCGCACTTCTGGCAGTGGCCGCCCCTGTTCCATTCGCAGGGGTCACATTTCGCGCGACGGGCCGCGGCGTCGGCGGCGCTCGCCGGGCCATGGATCGCGTGCTCGGCCTCGATAGTGAGGTACTGCTTCGCCTTGCTTGTGAAACTCTTTTCCTTCGCCGGCGCGGGTGGGTCGAGTCCAAGGGCAGCGTTCAACTTCGCCTCCTGCTTTGCCAGGAATTGCTGTCGATGTTGTTCGATGAATTCTTTCATGGGCAGGTGGAGGAACTGAATGCGTAACTTGAGTAGCCGCCGATGATCGGTGTCGCGCACACATAAGAGTCGACCGGATCACACAAGTCTTCAAACCCTGAATCGGTGTCCTCGACCAGGCCTGTTTCGATGCACTTGCAGCAGCTCGTGTGGTGGTCGAAGCTTCCGGAGATGTAGACATCGCCTTCGCCGCTCCACGATTCAGTGTTGCAGTAGCACGAGCCCGCGTAGGCGGCAATGACCGCAGCACAGCTGGCGCCGCCGAGCGTGGTGGATTCGCAGGTGACCGTGACCGTGGTTTCACCAGGGCAATTCTCGTCACCAAAGGAATCGGTGGCTTCTCCAACCAGCGCGGCGGTCACGATTTCGATTTGCGGATCCCCGGCGACGAAGGTGTAGAGCCTCCACGCCGTAGTTGATTCTGAAATGAATGAGGCATCGCGCAGGGTCTCGGGGCCGTGCGTGCAGCAAGAGGTTCCGCCCCAAGTGGAAAGACCGTGGACGATGAAGCGAAGAAAGACCAGCGTGCACACGTCGCCGGTATTGGGGCATGGGTTGCCATCGCACTCGACCCCGCGCCGGAACACGCCAACGCTGGCACCCGAGACAGTCTCTTCCTCGCACTCGCATTCGGTTTTGTTGTCCAGGCAGGACTTGCTGCCGTCGGTCAGGTTGGTGACGCAACAGGATCCCAGGCACCCATCTGGGCAGGTGTTGTCGGCGAGCACCAGCACGCCATCGAGCTCGTCGCACTCAGCTTCGGTCTTGTCCGTGGCGCACGCGCACACTTCGTATGGCTCGTTCCCACAGTCAACCGGCACGGCGGTGTAGGTCACCGTCAGCTCTGGAAATTCGGCGGCCAGCGCGCTGCACTCTTCTTCGGTCAATCCATATTCGCAACCAACGGGATTGTCTTCAGCGTCAACAGCGCAGCACGAGCTGGGGCATGGATCAGTGACCATGGCCCGGTAGCAGCAGGCGCCGGTGCCCCCGCCGCAACAGCAAGCCGCCAGCATCATGCTCATCCGCAGGTCCCGTCCAGGGCGTTGGGCAACGAGTACGAGTACCGCATGGCCGTCCCGTCCCAGCTGCGGGTCATGGTCACCACAGTCTCATTGGCGATCGGCTGCAGGGTGAGGCCGTTGAAGTTGGCCACGGTGATGCCTGGCCCGACCTTGGTCGCGTCCAGCTCCTGCACTCGCTCGACCCCGTTGTAGGCGTAGTCGATCGCGTTCACGCCGGACCCGGCGCCGCCGGTCCAAGCCCCATCGGTGGCCCACACCCCGCCGGATCCCAGGGCGGTGTCCTTCCACTGACTCTTCCAGCGGTTGGTCCCGATCGAGGTGTATCCGGTGAGGATCGCCTTGAAGGTAAAATTATGCGTCTGTCGGCCCAGGCGGACGATGGCAAGCTTCTTGCCGGTGCCCGACTCCTTCCACAGGATGTCGGCGGATCCGCAGTAGCTGGACTCCAGGAGCCCATCGTCGCCGATGGCGCCGCTGCTCGGGGTGGCCTGAACGTGGGGAATGTCGGCGCTGAAGTGTGCCGCGGACCCGATATTGAGGTAGACCCCCAGCAAACCGTCAATGGACGCTCGAGCGACCCTGCCGTCCTGGACTGGCTCGAGCAGCACGGCGAAGAGCCCAACTCCGCTGGCGGGCTCAGGGAGCTTTCCCTTCATCACCACGCGCTTGAGCAAGTCTTGGTTCGGGTCTCCGCTGGCCGGGGTGAAGATCGGGCCGTCCAGCTGCACCACGCCGTGGCGGGGCATGCTGGAGCCGGTGGTGTTCTTGATGAGGACGATGGAAGGGTCGCGGCCAGCGTCACCACCATCCGACACCAGGCCAGCCCGGCCGCCCCGGCGGTCCCGGACCATGCTCTCGACATCGTTCCAGATCCCGGCGCCAATCCGCAGCGGGTCGCCTGGCTTGACTGGCTGCATGTCTTCGCCGGTGGCCATGCTCACCACCCCAAAAGCGTGTTGAAGCTCTTCCGCTCATAGACCAGTTCGACGTAGCAGGACACGGGCCGCTTGATCACGCGCTTGGCCGTGGCATCCTCGGTTTCGTCGTACAGGAACCAGAGGTAGTCCCAGCCGTCCTTGTTGATGCCGCTGAAGGGCCCGATGGATCCACTGACCAAGTTGGCGCTCGCCAGGAATCGGTAGGTGATCGGGCACCAGCCGCCGTTTGGCGAAGCGCCACGTGCACCCAGGAACAGCGCCTCGCCCGCGGCATAGCCGTTCCAAGTGGCGTCGTTGACCTTCCCGGTGCACTGGAAGAGTTTGTTCTTGAACGTAGTGTCAACGTCCGCTGGGTCGTAATACCGGGTGTCGCTCCAGGCGTAGGTTGACACCACGCGCGAGACCCCCTGAGCCCCGGAGTCGGTGACATTGATTGCGCTCTTGAAGTCCGGGGCCGTGCCGGAGATGCCCGTGGCCATGATCTTCTGTTTGGTTTGGAGCGAGACGAACATTGTCTCGTTGCCGCCACCGGTGTCGAACTCCCACGTGGGATCCGGAGCCGACGAAAAATCAATTTGGTTCAGCGCGTACTGAACCGTAACGAAAAACTTGAAGGAGCCGAAGCTTTCCACCTGGCCAGGCCAACCTGCTTTGATGATGAACCCGTCGAAGGTCAAGTAGGAGGGTGCTACAGCCTTCACGGCAGTGAGGGCTTCATTCTCTGTGGTTGCACCCTCAACGATGTACCTTCGCGTGGCCGTGAGCGCGGACCCGCTTCCGCTTGTCGTGGTGCCAATCAGGAGCTCTGTCGCGACGGCGCTCATGGGGGCGAGCGCGTGGAGCGACAGCGGATCCAAACCGCTGCCACCGCAAGCTGCTCACCCTATACAGACATGAGAGGGGGTCGAAAACCAGAAAAATCGCGGGTTACATGAAAAATCGTGTTGAAAAAGTGACATTTGGGCTACCGGTAGCCCGGAGCCGTGGCATAAATTGGTGGTCATGTCTTCCGGTCAATGGTTCATCATGCGCGATGCAAAGACCTTCGGGCCTTACAGCTCGAGCCAGTTGAAGCAGCACGCACGGGACGGTCTAGTGACGCCCGATGATCGGGTTGCACAGTCCCGAAATGGACCATGGACCAGCGCGCGAAAGGTGAAGGGGTTGGAGTTCGCTGCGGAACCTCCACCGCCGCCGGTTCGGGAAACTGCACAAGTGCAGTCGGGTTCAAATCTTGCCGTAATTGAGCGTCCAGTGCAAGCGCAGGCTCGCGTTGTGTATGTGCCGACTCAGCAGGGACAACAGCAACCGGTACAGCAGCACATGTACGTTACTACCCAGCGGACGAGCAAAAAGCTCAAGCTCCAATCGTTGCTTTCGTCAATCTTGTTTCTGGGCGGCTTTGCTTGGATCATCGTCGAGGGGCGATCTCAAACGAGCAAAAATATGATGTTTCTGGCATTCGCGGTCACGCTCGTGGGAGTGTTGTGGTTCATCGTAAACCGGATTCGCATTTGGTGGCACCACGACTAATCATGCTTGAATTCATCGCAAAACTTTTCGCAACGGAACGCCAGGAATGGCTCCACGCCTTTTGGCAGGAGAAGCCGATCAGCATCAGCAAGATGAAGACTCCGGGCGGAAGCACGGTCACCAAGGTCAAGCTGTGTCTGGACATTTGCTTCAGCATCAAAGATGGTGAAGTCGTTGTGCACGACGTCTGTCTATCCAAACGCAGCGGCGGGATTATGGGGGCAACAAGGACGGGTGGGCACAACGCCACCGCAGATCGAACGGGCGAGACGTGGACGCTTTCACCCAAGATCGGGGTTTGCAAGGAAGATTTGATTGGTTGGGCAAAGGCTGAAAGCGTGCTCATGGGCGGCCTGCTTCGACGAACCATGTGGGCGAAGTGGCACAACCCCAAAGCGTTTTGATTCATCCAAATCGCATTTGTGTCGCGGCCTGGTTCTTCAGATAATCCGCGATCTTCCCGGTGTTCATGGCGGTTTGCTTGTTTGATTCTGCGATTTTATTCAAGATGTCTTCGCTGGAAAGAAGGCCGCCAGCCGAAGCCGCATTGAAGGTTCCTCGAAATGCGAGCTTGTGAGAGACTTGAGAAACTGTGGCTCCAACAGCCTCGGGATCAAACGATTTGAACGCTGGCTTGGCGATCGGCTTGTGCTTTGTGGCGTCCGCATCATCCTTTTTCTGCTTTGCCTGATCGACAAGTGATTTCAGCTCCTTTCGTGCGGCGTCCAGCTTCGATGTGTCAATCGTGCTGTCTGCGGCATAGGCCGCCTCCAGGGCCGCAATCTTGTCATTCAAATCTCTTTCCCGTTGGGCGCTTCGCTGCTCCACTTCTTTGTTGCGCTGGTCTGTGATCCGCTTAGTGTCGGTGTCGATGAACTTGAACATGTCCTCGACTTCTTTGTCGTTCAGTTTCACACCCAACACAATTTCATCGATTCCTAGGAATCTTGTCACTTCGACAATCTTTTTCGCAACAAACGAGACCGCGCTTGAAAACGCGTTTTTGATGGCGGTAACAACGCGGTCAAAAACATCGGACACGGTGCTAAAAATCACCTCCCAAGCTTCGGCGAGAGAATAAATGGCCTTTGTCCAAAGTTTCTGAATGCCAATCCAGACATCCTGAATAATCGCTTGCAATCCAGCCATTGCGATTTTACCGGCGAGGGCGATATCGCCAGCCTGCAACGCGTCGGTGATTCCGCCGATCGCAGTGTTGGCATCGCCTGTGACATTCTTCCAGATTTCCTTGAAATCTTCGACCACCGATGATCCGATATCCAAGACGCTCTGCCACACCCCAGAAAAAATACCCGAGAAATAAACGAACGCGGCTCCGGCGGCAATGACTCCGGCAATGACCAATCCAATCGGACTCATAATGGCGGCAATCATTGGAATGGCGACGGACGCGATCGCTGAACCAATGGCCGAGATTGCGCCGGTGGCCATCGAGGCAACGGAAGCGAACAAGCCGCCAATTTTTCCGATGGTCGACAATCCGGTAGCGGCAACTCCGACAAGCTTGATCGCACCACCGAGCGCGATGAGTCCGGCACCCGCGGAAGCGACAATGCCAGCCCACTTCATCACGCCGACCACCACATCATTGTTTTTCTGAATCCAGTTGATCGTTGTCCCGACCACCGACTGCATGATTTCGACGAATCGCTCCTGCTGTGGCGCCAGCGCTTCCCCGATCGAATACGCGACGCGCAGCACCTGGTCCTTGAGAATGTCGAAATTGGTGCCCAATCGGTCGGCGGCGCGGGCCGCGCCTCCGCTCATCGAGAGGCCGAGTTGCCTTGATTCTTCGCGGAATCTAGCAAGACCGGACGCGCCTCCTGACAGAACCGGCAGAAGTGTGCTGGCACTTTTGCCGAAGATCTGCAGGGCCGCACCCATGCGATCGGTTGGATTCTGAATTTTTGAGATTGCTTCGGCGATCTCAGTAAATTGCTGGTCCGGAGTCAGTTGCTTCAGCTTGGCAAAATCAAGTCCTAGCTTTGAAAATGACGCCTGCATTTCCGTGGAGCCCTCGTTTGCGGCGAAGATGGCTTTCTGCATTTTCACAGACTGGCCCGCAAAATCCTCGACTGTTCCGCCTGCGTCCTTGATGGCTGTTTCCAGTTCGCTCATCAATTCGACGGAGAGGCCAGTCGAATCGGACAAGTCAGCAAACTTGCCGCCGATGTGGGTGAACGCGGCCACCGCTGCCGAACCTGCTCCTATTGCGGCGGCGCCAACGCCAAAAACCGCAACGCCAGCCTTTTGCACTCCACTTCCAACCACATTGGCGGCAGCACCGAAATCCTTGAGCTGCTTCTGCGCGCGGGCTAGGGCTGCGTTTAGGCTGTCCTTCGCGGACAGTTCAACGTACGCCTCTCCGGCTTTGATTGCGCCAGCGCCCATTACGCCACCACCGAATTTCGCCAGTAATCCGGCAGGGCTGGGGTTGCGAACTTGAGCGCGGGACCCATGAATGGACGAGGAGCCACAGTCTTTTTGCCGGGACGGAATAGGTCGGCATTGATCGCGGTTGCTCGAGCGGCCTGGGCGGCGGTCTTGATCTTCATGTAGGTGACCTGCACCACCTTGCCGCCGGTCGTGTTGACGGCTTTGGTCGTTTTTCCGCGACCGGTGAAACGCCCGCCCTTGCCACGGCCTGGGCCGGCGAATCGACCACTCGACACCCGCATTTCCCCGCCGTCGCCGATTTTGCGGACACGGCGGCGATCTTTCCCGGTCGCAGGGCCGCCAAACTCGAGCGTTTGGGGTACATGCCGCTGGGCGGCTTGGCTCCAATACTCTGGGCCAACCACGACTGATCCACTTTGGGTGTCAAAATCGAACCGCATCAGGTTCCGCAGCTGGCCCTTGTGCGAGCTGGGCGGCTGGCCGGGCAGACTGACCTTTTTTCTCTTTCGGATCAGACGCTTGGCAATGATTCGAACTAGTCCGGCACCACGCATCAGGGCGGTCTTCTCGCCCTTGGCGACGGCGGCCAGGATCTTGGCCTTGTCGAAGCTGATTTTTGTCGTGATTGAGAGGCCGCTCAAAGCTTGCCTCCATCGGCCGCAGGTGGCGACGACACGGCTGAGACCGTTGCCTTGACCTTGTCCACGGCGGCGATGATCTTCGCCTGTGCCCTGGGGACGGTGCTCATCAGGTCGGCTTTCGTGTCGATCGGGAGCGCAGCCACGACGGTCGCCACGGTCTTGGATTCCTGGTGGCTCTTCCACGCGGTCTTGACCACGAAGAAAACCGTGCCCAGGAACGCAAGCCCGCCAACGATCGCGGCGATGAGCCCAAACGCTTCGTAGTGCGTGGTGAAACCCACCGACGCGCCGACCACCAGGATCCCGCCCAGCATCAGCGCGTAGCCGAGGTTTTTGGCCGCATCTGCTTTGACCAGCCACCAGATGAAGAACCCTGCGATCGACATGAGTCCGCCAAAAATGCCCCCGTAAAATCCCAGGCCGATCAGCTTCTCATTCGCCTTGGCGACGATCTCGGCCATGCGCCGCTTCTCCGCAGCCAGCTCGGCCTGCATCTTGCGGATGGACCCGATCTCGCGGGCGACTGCAGCGATCGACTCCTTCAGATCGGCGAGTGCGGTGGAGATTGTGCCGGCATTGCGTGAGATCTCTCCCGCGGGCTTCCAGATCGTGCCGGCTGGGGCTCCGATCGATTTGGCCTGAGCTTGAATCTCGGCGGCGGCGGCCGCGATCGACTGCACGCTGGCGTCCATACGGGAGACGAGCCTGGACTGCTGGGCAACCTCGCTGCCAACGCTGAATGCAGTGTCGGCGCCCGGCGCCACCGGCGCCGAGGCGCAGGAGCACAGGAACGCCACGCAGGCAAGGGCCAGCAGGAAGCGGGCTCGCATCAGCTCTTGTTGCCGAAGAACTTCTGGAACGGGAAAAACGGCTTCAGCGAGACCACGACCCAAACGACCGGGACGCTGACCACGAAGCAAACGAACCAAAGGTTTCCAAGAAGGCTTGCAATAAATGCATCCATGTCAATTCCTTGCCCCTTTGGGGCGGTTAGGAGGCGTTGCTCTCTTGCTCGAGGCGCGAAAGTCGGTGATGGATCCCATCCAGGCGGGCCGCGTGTTCCTTGTGGTTTCCATCGAGGGATCCAACCGAATGCGAGACCTCCTTCACGAGCTCTGCCAGTTCGGCGATGTTCTTGGTGTTGTTCTTGAGCGCCTCGTCCTTACGGCCCAGCACCATGAACACCCCGGCGATGCTGCCGAGGTAGACCAGGGTTTGGATCCCGCTGAAGATCAGCTGAATATCGATGCTGGTTGCGGTTGGATTCATGGCTTCTTCTGCGGACAGACCAGAGCCTTGAGCGCGGCCATGCTGATCGTCGGTTTCTCGACCGGACGTTGCTGAAGATGCTTGGGGTGGAAGTCCATCATGGTGAAGGGTTGTTTTCTCTCTTCGTTGTTCCGATTAATCTCCGCCAGTACCGCCATCAACGAGGCCGTGTGGTCCCACTGCTGGTTGATCCTGGCCTCACTCATCGCCCAAAGCTGGCGAAGGGTGAATGGCCCCGGATCTATGCCGATGACACCGGCGCACTCGTAACAGGTAGCCCAAGCTCTTTCCGCGTTTGACTCAGGGTTTGCTCGGTCGCCCTCTCCAGAACGGCGTCCAGGTTCTCCGCCACCATCATCCGCCCTTTCTCCCTGGTCGACCGCATCGCCTGAATCACCTTCTTCATGTTCTCCCTTTCGATTGGGTTCTGGAAAAAATCGGTGATGGAGTCAATCAGCGCCACAGTCGCGGGCTCGATGGCGTTGCCGAGCAGCTTTCCGAACTTCTCATCGGTCACCTGCATCGAGTCCGCCTGCGGCTTGCAGAGCGCATAGAGCACGTCGCAGAGCATGACCGGGTGCATGAGCTGCTGCAGCAGATTGCTGTCCTTGTCGATGATCTGCAGCAGGTCGATGCCGAGAAGCCTTTTAACCCGCCTGAGCGAGTTGATGTCGACTTCAACCGTCCAAACTGTTTCGTCGCTGGTCTTGAAACTCTGCATGCCGAGGATCTCCTTGGTGGGTGAGTTGGTTCAGTTCCGGGCGCCGATTATTCGTCGTTGACCCAGGCCAAGTCGCGGCTGGATAGTGTGGGCTTGATCTCGATCTTGAGCGGGATGTGGGTCTTCAACGGCAGGCCGGGCTCAAACTGAGTCACGCAAAAATCGCCATCGAAGCCCTGACCGTCGGGCTTGTCGAGGATCTTGATCGCGATTGGGCCGAGGCCGATGAACGCCGCATGAAGAGCGGCGCACGCGGCATCGGCCATGTCGTAGACCATCTCCCACGAGTAGGAGAGCGCGATCATGCCCGTCGCCGTCTTCTCGAACTTCGATCCGCGGATCGAGACATCGGATTCCGACGCCTTTAGGCTGATCGAGACATCCTTGGTGTTGTTGGTCGCAGTGGCCGCGGTTGTTCCGGCGGTGCCGTGAAGAACCACTGCGTCTTTTCCGAGGTAGTACGTGGCCATTTTATGCTCCTGATTTGAGCGTGCTGAATTGCACGCGGATGACGGATTGAAACAAACGATTGGTGGAGAGCTGCTCGTGGTCGAGGAATGGCGCGGCGCTGGCCGACAGGCATTCGAGCTCGCTGGATGAGAAGTCGTAGTTGAAGACGTGGCCGGACAGATCCTCAGCGATCGCGGCCAGGGGCGAGAGCTGAGACTCCTCTTCGGTGGTGTCCAGCAGCTTCTGGATGCCGATGTCGATCGAGTAGTCGACCTGGTTCAGTCCTCGCGTGACCCGGTCACGGACGAGGTTTTCGCTCGGAGTCGGGACCACGGTCACGGTGAGCGTGGCCAGTTCGGTTCGTTCTCGACGCGGCCGGAACTTCTGCTCGACGATGACGGTCTCGTTGAACTGGAACGCCTGCACGGCCACCACGACCGCGGCGGCGACATCGGAAATGCTCATGCCGCCTCCTTGCAGTGGACGCGGATCTGCAGCCTGGAGGTGTCGCAATAGTTCCAGGCGGGCTGGCCGGCCGGGCAGACCACTTCGAAGGTGAGCACGGCCTCCGTGTCGGGATCGACCTCGACAATCCGGTCGCCCTCTTGCGGGGCGACCGGATCGTCGCTGGCGAACACCAAGGAACTGGCTGGGAAGACATAGTCCCGGGTCTTGGTGAGGACCACGAGCCCGTTGCCATCGTCCTCCTCGTATGTCGATTTGGTGACCATCGCCAAAAGCGAAGCCGAAGCCTCCCCGCGCTGGTACGTCACAGCGCGGGAGAGGCTTTGCTGACACTGACCGGTCAGCCAGGCGTTGCCTTTGGCGAAGAGGTCAGACATGATCAGGCGGACTTGATGACGCGAACCGTGGTCGTGCTTGCCGCGGCTCCGTCGGGAACCGTGAATCCGCACGCCTTGTTGGCGCCGCTGGCCGAGCTGATCGTGGCGACTCCGTTGGTGGCATCCCAGTACATCTGCACGCCGCCGGCGATGGCGGAGCCCGAGGTCTGCGGAAGATCCCAGGTACCGGTGAGGACCAGCGTTCCGGTCGTGTTGGCCGCGATGAAAGAGTTTGCCATCCACACCAGAGCGCCGATCACCACGATGGTTCCAGCAGCGACATCGGCTGTCGGCGTGTAGTCGGCCGTTTCAGCTCTCGCAACATAGTTACTTGCCATTGTTCATCCTTTCAAAGTTTGGAATTCAGAATCAGAATCAGGGGTTACGTCGTGGATCACGCTCCGGCAGACTTCACACCGGCACGAGGATCAAGCAGCGCCGCGCCGAAGTCGAAGAATCCGCGGAACTGGATGCCGAGCACGTCGAAGTTCGCGTCCGCACTCTCGACGGTCGGCTCTTCCTTGCCATTGAGGAACACGAGTTCGGCGACGGCGCCATCCTTCGTGTCGGGCAGCAGGTAGAACGCGGTCGAGCTGGCGCCGGTGAACGAGGTGTTGCCCAGGTACGCGCTGCAGACTGGGTTGAACTTGGCCTTGTGAGGATTGTTCGTCGGAATCTTCGTGCTGGCGGTGGTGTCCTGGACGAACTGCGAATCGAACAGGGCGATGGCCATGCCCTCCAACGCCGTCGGCACCAGGAGTGTCTTGGGCTGAATCCCGGTGGGCTTGCCAGCCTTCGTCACCTGGTCTCGGAACTTCTGCAGAGCCGCGCTGGCGCCTGCGATTCCGAGCGCTGAACCCGCGCCGGAAATGTAGTTCTTGTTGTTCGTGGTGAAGAACGACGAGTTGTCCAAGAACTTTGCCCATGCGATCTCGTTGAGCGACTGAGCACCCATGCGGCCGAGATCCTGCGGAACCCCGGTCAGTGCCTCAAGATCGTCATTGATGATGGCCTGGCGATCGACGCTGAACAGCTTGCCGTAGGTGTCGGCCTTGTTCGGGAACGAGTCTTCAGACGCGGTTGCGTGCTTGAGCTGGCCACCTGCGGCAACCTTCTCGAACGATCCACCCATCGTCATGCGATAAGAGGTCGTTGTCTTGAAATCGTTGACTCGGCGGGTGGCGAATACCATTCGCCATACCTGCTCGACCGATGTGAAGCCTGCCAGCAGGGCCTTGTTGGACACAGCAGACAGAATTCCGCTGAGGCTCGCCGTGCTGAACGCGGCGCGAAGAACTTGCTCCAGGCCGCCCTGACGCAGCGAGCGACATTGGAATCCTCCTTCGGCCGCGGCCATGAGCAGAAGCTCCTGGAGGCCCAAGCCGTGCCGGAACGATGATGCGGCCGCTTCAAGCACCTGCGGCTTGAACGCCTTCTCCATGTTGGGAATCTTGCCGCTTTGGCAGAGGGCGGCCACGATCACCTCGGAGGTGATGTTGCTGTCCTTGGCGTGAATTGCAGGGCCGCCCATGGTCGGGCGCGAAGCGCGCATCACCTCGAGCTCGGTCTTGTCTGCATCCCAGCCTTCCAAGATCGCCTTGGGGGCAATGGTGGGATCTGCACCGGCGCAAAGCCGGTTAATGTCGGCGACTCGCTTGGCTTCCGCCGCGAACAAGCGGCGCGATGCCTGGATGGACTCCCCCGCGGTCGATGGCGCGGGGTTGTTCGGGGACGGCGGATTTCCACCTGCAGGAATACCGGCGGGTTCGGCGGCTGGATCCACCTCGGGATCGGTCCCTGCGGGATCGATCTCCGGGTCAGTTCCGGCGGGGTTGGAGGCGGTGATTTTCTTTGAGGTCTTGAGCTGGGGCATGGGGTTCTTTCTGGTCGCGGCGACCTTTGCTGAGGCGCCGTCATCGGCACCGATTGAGACGAAGGAGATTTCCGCCAAGCTGGATTGCCTGGCGATGTAGACGGGGCCCTCGAATGTTTGTCCGTTGGCGGTGGCGCTGGCGCCGGCCTCGACGAATTCAAGGGAGTGGACTGGAGCTTGGATCGATGCCTGCCACGGGTATCCGTTGGCTGAGCTGTTGGTAACCATTTCCGCGGCGGGCGTGGCTCCGCTGATCAATCCGGAAACGGAGAGATCGGTCGCGGTCTTGCTCACCTTGTCGGTGTGACCAACGATCTGCATGCGATCGTGCTCAAGCCAGACCGGGAAAGTTTGCCCGTCGATCTGCAGGCCAGCCAAGTCGCAGACGCACGGGTAGTCCCAGTAAGCCATGTAGAGCAGGCCGCCGGAGTAGGCGAGCATGTCGAACTTCTTGAGCTTGGAGTCGGTGCCGCCAGCGGAGACAATCGCCGTCGCCTTCAGGCCGGTCGAAACAATGCGCAGAATCGCGTCCTTTGGTGCCGGCATCAGTTGTCCTCCGAAAGTTGTTCGGCTACATCAGCCGGGTCCACGGATGGCTGGTTGGTTCCCGGCAGCGGAAGCGGCGACAGCCCGAGCTTGGCGAGCCGCTTGACCTCGATGGCGCGCTGCTCGACCTCGGCCTCCCAATCCTTGCCCTGCCGCGCATACTCGGATGCAAGCGTGGTGGTGTTGGATTGCAGGCGGGTCTGTTGGGCGGTTGCTTCTTTGGCCGGATCGACGTGCTCGAAGCCCGGCCAGAACCACTCACGCGGCTTTCGCTTGAGCAGGCGGGCGCGGCGCGGGAGAAGATCAGTGACCAAAATCGCTTCGTCGAACCAGGCGTCAAAAACCGGGTTCAGCAAGGTGTCGCCGATGTGATGCTGCTCGACGCGGACGCACTTGTAGTAGGTCTGCTGGTCGAGCCTGCCCGAGGCATAGTTGTAGCCCGACGAATTTCCGGCGGAGATGTTGAACGGCATGTTCAGGCACCGCGCGATCTCGTTGAGCACTTCCTTCTTGAACTCGCCGTAGGTGGTGGTCGGCTGCTCGGCCTTGACCTGGCCCATCTTCCAGCCTGCGGGAAGCGTGAGCAGCATGTTGCGCTCGAGCTCGACCGTGTCCATGGCTCCGATGTCATCGGCGGCGCCATCAGGCGGCACGTCCGATTCAACAGTGCCGGCGAAGTTTGCCGCAGTCTCGGCGGCGGCGAGCACGGCGAGCGTGTATCGGCGCAGCATCGCAAACAAAGGCAGCGCCGGAGTGATGTCCGGGATGCCGCGGCCCTGGCCGGGTCGATCGCTGCGGTAATAGTGCAGCACCTTTGAGGCGTCGAACCAATCCCCGTCTTGAGAGAATGACGAGCCAGAACCCGGGTGGGCGGAGAGGATGAAGTATTTGGTCGGGTTACCGAACTTGTCGTACTTGATGCCGTCGACAGCGGACGGATCGCTGGCGAAATTCCCGGTGGGCTCTGCGCACTGATCCGCCTCGACCAGGCGGATGTCGAACTTCACCGGACTTTTCAGGTTGTCGTTGCGGGCAAGCACGGCGAAGCACTCGCCGCTTGACGCGCGGGCCATGCGCATCGTCCGCAGCTTTTCGCCGAGTCGGACGGCCGCGGCCCACTCGCTGAAAGCATCCTCGACGGCGCTGTTGACCCCTGCGTCCGGTGTCCGCAGTTGCAGGCGGGGACCGGCGCCGATGGTGTCGTTGGCCAGGGTGAGCACCATGCCCTTGGCGTAGGAGTTGTTCTCGACCTCGTAGCGGGCGCGGGAGCGAAGCGTGCTACGGACGCCCGTGCTCAGCGCAGCGTTGACGGAGAGGCTGTCCGAATTGGCCCAATGCTTTCGGTTTTCCGGTGTGTTGGCGGCGCTGTCGAACCTCGCCTTGATGATTCCGCGGCGTGACCGCGCCGGGGCTGCATTTTTGGGCTGGCTGCTGGCGTGGAAGCTGCGCGGGGACGCCTTTTGCCGGATCGAGATTCGCGCGGTTGACGCGGAAACCGTTCCGTGCTTCGCTCGGGCGATCGCAGGTGCGGACTTTGCCCGCATTTTTGAAACGCTGGCGCGTCGCTTCATGGCTTTACTGGATGCCTTCGTGGCCATTTACTCTGGCCCCGGGGGGATGATTTTCGAGAAACGCAGCGACTTTCGCGGGTTTCCAGCGGCCTTTTTGGCGGCCAAGTGCTTGTCCGCCGCGATCAGGTCGGGGATGCTCTGACCCGTGACGCTGCCGGCATCGTTCGATGCGCTGGCCGGGCTGGCTGCGGTGTCGAGGATGGCTTGCTCAAGCGTGGTTGGGGGATCTTCGCTCATGTGAAGTTCGTCTTCATGCGTTTGACGTGACGGCGCTCGCGGCGCCTCCACGTGTTGATCGCGGTGGCAGCATTTCGATTCTCAAGGTGGGCCAACCAGGCGACCTGCAGAGCCTCGGCGCGGAGGCTGCGCTCGATCTTGCTGAGCTCGGTGAGAAGCTTCTGCAGGTTGTGGACCGGTGGAAGGTCATTCACCGTATACAGACACGAGACCGACCCCAAACTTTCAATTTTTGGTCTTTTGGGTGAAAATTGTTTGTTTTGAATCACAAAAAGGCTACCGGTAGCCATCGGGCTCCTCTCCAACAGCCTCAAAGGTCACGAGACGGCGACCACAATGCCGGCACATTCGGACTCTACGAATTCGGTTGTTGCTGCACGGGCGCGTTTTCGTCACATCAAAATGCCTGCATCCGCAGCCCCGGCACTCCAGGCCAAATCCTTCCTCCTTCGGTTGAAGCTCCGCTGGCGCTGTGGTCAAGGGGCGGAGCTTGTTCACGGCCTTTGGAATCCGCGGCGCAGGTTTTGAACTCATCGGTGAGCCCTCTTTTGTGCTTGAAGTTCGGAAAGTTTGGTTTTCTTGCGGGTTGCGGTGGCCCCGGCCTCTCCCTCAAGCGAGATTCCTTGCATGGACGCGGCGACGGCGCAGCCGACGAGGCAGTCCCACCAGTGGTTGTCGCGGCCCGGGCGGATCAGTTTCCACTCGTTGACGGTGCGGCCCTTCGCCGTGACAGGAACCGGCTTCTCGCTGGTCAGGTGCTCGGCGAGCATTTCGTGCTGCTGCGGTCGCCGACCGAACATGCTCAGCGAGCCTTTGTCGCCCTTGTTCGTGGCGAAGCGTCGGAACATGAACGACTTCCACCAGTTCACGTCGGTCACGATGTGGCGGATGGATCGCTTTCCAGCGGAGAGCGGCATGCGCCAATGTGTGCCGACGCGCTCGCCCGGCCGCTTTTTGTATTCGCTGAACGGCGTGCTCGTGGCCCCGATGAAGCGGCCGTGTGCGGGTGTGATCACGGCGGAGTGCGGAGATTGCTCGCACCAGCCGTAGACGGTGTCGGTGGAGTCGCCCCAATTCGCATCGACGAAGAGCCGGTCGATGCGTGCGATCGACTTGTCCTGGCGGATCCAGTCGCGGGCGAGCAGGTGCGCGCCGAGACCGTCCAGGCCGCCGCGGATCGCGCCCTCGAGCCCGGCACGCGGGAACGCTCGCTGCAGCGTCTTGCTGACCTGGGAGAGCGTGAAATTTTCCTTCTGTTGGTCGGGCCAGGTGCCGTAGTCGACGATCGCCCCGGTGAAGCCGTCGCTCCAGGCGCAGACCATCCACCACAGGCACGCCTTCTGCACGTCGATGAACGCCGTGATGCGCGTCGACCACAACGGAACGGTGCACCGCGGGATTCCGTTGACAAGCTGCACGATGAGGTCCGGATCGAGGCGGACTTCGGAGCTTGGGGCATCGTCTAGCGGCAGGGGGTCGTTCTGATATTCGCTGAAGAAAACCTTTTCGTCGCGAAAACGCAGGTTCATGGCGCATTGCAACCCGCTGATTTCGTCATCTTCCTTTCGCTCTGGCCACGCGACCACGGCGCCGGCGTCCATTTCCTTGCGGTGCTTTCGGTAGAACTTGGTCGCCGGCTCTCCGGCGCCGTCGTTCTGCAGGCTTTCGTGACGGATCTCTCGGTACTGCTCCCACAAGTCCATCCGCTTGGGCCACTCATAGACCATTTTCATGCGCTCCCCGTGCCATTCCGGGTGCTTCTTGCGGTCGAGGATGGAGTCGGCCATGTCGCCGGGCGCGATCACGGTGCACGGCATGACGGCGCTGATCTTCTTGCCCGGTCCGGCCAGGCCGAGCACGGCGCCGGAGATGATCTTCTCGCGCTGGCGGTTCTGCGACAGGCTCATGGCGCTCTCGTCCGTTTGCGGATCGTCCAGGATCACCTGGTCGGGGCGGATCACTTCGCCGCTGGCGCACTTGTGGTACATGCCGCGGATCTGGCCGGTCAATCCGGCGGTTCGAATGACGCCGCCGGCAGATTTCGAACCCGGGATGCTCGGAAGCACGATCTTGTTTCGCGTCCAGACCATGTTCGTTGGGCGGCCCTCGCACAACTGGCCGCGGGCGCGGGCAGTGATGCCCTCAAGGCAGCGGACCGGATAGCACACCTCCGGGTAGTCCTCGAGCAGGAGATCGTTGTGCGCGAGCGAGTTTTTCATTGATTCAAGGCTGTTGTTGGCCTCTTCGGTCGTGGCTCCGATCGGAACAATGAACCGTCGATAGCCCTCCAGTATTCCCAGCAGCGCCCCGGCTTCGCACAGCCGCGTCTTGCCCTCGCCGCGCGGCTCGGCGACGGCGAAAAGACCTCCGCGGAAGACGGTGACTTCGATTTTTTCGATTGTCTTGAGCTGGTTTCGGCACCACGCCAGATAGAAAATGGCGCGGAAGTAGGTCTCGCAAAACAGCTTCAGCGACTTGGAGCACGCCGCGCGGCGCTCGGGATTGAGGCACGGCGGGATCGGGCCGATGTCGCGCCCAGAGCGTGACTTGTCGCGGCTGCGCTGGGCCTCGCGCTGGCGGTGGACCTCATAGTCCTCGCCGCTGTGGGTCCTCCCTCCTGCGATGTCCTTCAGCTTTTTGGTCATGGAAGCCAATCGCCGACGCGCTTCGTTTAGGCGAGCATGATCAACCCCACGCGGCGGGCCTGAAGATCCTGCGGTCACTGTTTGTAGCGCTGGGCGTGAAACGCGCCGAACTGGAAGTTTCGGCAGGTCAGAAATCTTTCTGGTAGGTGCGGGTACCGATCGCGGGCGACGCGATCGTCGAACCAGAGAGTGGCGGCCCCACTAGCCGTCACCATGTCGCCCAGGTACGTCGTGGCCTGGACAATTTTTTCTGGATCGGTGGATGGTTCTACGACAAAATGAAAGTTGTGCTCCCACCGGTACGGGCTTGAAACGCCGCAGATGTAGAGGGCTTCGTGGCCATGGAGCTCGATCTTGAGCTCGGTGTCGGTCAGGGTCCGCGGCGAGATCTCCTTCACGTACGGCCCGATCAGGCAGTTGGCGCAGTGGCAGGAAACGTCGAAGCCGCGGACGCGCTTGGCCCACAGGTAGCGGAATCCTGCCAGTCGCTGGCCCATCGCCGCGAATTGGATCGTGATCACCTTCCCTGGCGTCGCCTGAATTCCGGTCATGGTCCCGGCCTCGAGGCGAGGCCGAACGCGGCCAGAACATCGGCGGAGCGGCCGAGGGTGCGGCCCTTGTCGTTGATCGGGAGGTCGAACTCGCGGGCCAGGCTGGCGGCGATCGCGGCATCGGCGGGCTCGCGCTCCTTGCCGACCACCACCTGGAATCCGGTGGAGTGCGAGGTGTCGTAGGCGAGCTGGCGCCAGCCCATGCGGGCGCAGATCGCATCGACCGCGGCGCGGTCGTGGAACTTCTGGAAGAACCAGCTGCCGGAGCGGTACAACGCGGTCATGTTGTTTTCGTCGAGGAACTCGACGCGGCGCTGGCCGATGCCCTTGGTGCTGACCGTCCGCTTGTACGTCGCCTGGTCCTGCACGCGCTTGAGCGGGCGGCCGGAGAAGAAGATTGTGCCGCCTGGCCGCGTGAACGCGGACACGCAGTTCAGGACATCGTCCTCGGCCTGCTGTGAATCGACGGAATTCAGGACGTAGTCGCAGACCACGGCATCGAAGCGCGGGGCTCGTGGGTGGGAGATGGCGAGGCAGAGCCGGTCGACCATGCGGTTGACGGCGCCGACATCGATTGTCTTTGCAGCGCCGGACCGGCGGAAGAGCTCGAGGCCGAGGATCGGATGCCCTTCGCCCGTGAGCCGCTTCACGTAGTCGCCCTGGCCGCATCCGAAGTCGAGGACCTTGGCGCCCGGGTTCTTCTTCAGCCACGGAATGACGTGTTTTTCGTAGAGCGGGCTGTAGTTCTCGTTCGTCTTGCCGCGGAGCCGGTAGAGCTGCGCGAATGTCTGGATGAAGGTCTGCCGCGGCAGGTGTTCGTAGGAGAAGGTGCCGTAGCTGGCGCCGAGGAACTCGCGGGCGCGTGCATCGATCTCCGGCGGCACGATGTAGGCGAGCAGCGGACGCTTGAGCACCTTGCAAGCGAGGGCGTACTGAGCCGCGTGGAAAACGCGGCCGTCCTGGTCGGCCACGCACGCGCCCCATGGCCCGAAGCGGTGCATCAGGACCATGATTTCCTTGCGGATCGTCGCCCCGGCGGAGCGCATATTGCCGCGGATCTGTGCAGGGTCGATCGTGACGAAGCCGCGCGTGCCGTTGAGCTGAGCCGGAATCGTGGCCTGCTCATCGCCCGAGTCCATGTCGGTGCCGTTGTGGAGCTGGTTGAATCGGATCTCGTCGTAGACCGTGGTACCACAGGACAGGAAGAACACCGGCGCATGGAGCAGGCCCTGGGACAGCAGCGCCTTCACCCGCTGGTGGCCGGCGACGATGCGGCGGCCGCGGGCGATGATGGGCTTGGCGCAGCCGATCAGGTTGAGGGACTCGGCAAGTCGTGCAGAAGATTCTGCGGAGATTTTCCGGGGGTTGTAGTCCGCGCCCTCGAGCTCGCGGATGTCGAATGACGGATTGAGCCCGTGTTCATCCGGCATGGAGCTTCTCCAGCACGTGGCGGCAGAATCCGAAGGTGGTTCCGTTGGTGTCCGAGTAAGCCTTGATCGCGGCGTCGAACTCGGCGAATTCCTCTTCGTCGATCGGTATTTTCCAGTCGCCGAGCGTGAGATAGGCGATGTGAGCGCCGGAGGCTGATTCCCCATCGCCCGGCTCGATCGGCTCGAGGTCCTTGGCCTGGGCCTTCTCGGCAAGCTCGTCCAGCAGGGCCCGAACACCATCGCTTTCGGTCTCGATCTCGGCCAGCAGCTGCTCGAGCATGGCCGGATCCGCCTCGGCCATGGCCCCGATCGGGTCGTGCGTGGCGAGGATCTTGGCGGCCTCTTCCTCGGTGACATCGAGCACCAGCACGGGGATCATCGCCGAGGACGCCGTGTCGGCGCGCAGGTGCCCGTCGATCAGTTCGAGGACGCCGTCGGCTCGCTCGCGGGCAAGGACGGCGCCGGCCCAGCCGATCTCTGCCAGCATGCCGCGCAGGGCATTCTCCTGGGCGGCGGGATGGCGGCGCCAGTTGCGAGGGTTCGGGGAGAGCTGGCTCGCGGGGACGCGGCGAAGCTCGCGGATGCGGTCGCGGATCAGCATCCGACACCTCGCGAGCACGATTCAAATTTTTTTTGCAGCATCGCACACCGCAGACTTTCTGCAGGGCGACCAGAGCACAATACAAATTTTCAAATCGGTGTCAAGGGTCCGGTGTTCACATTTTTGCGGCCTATGTACTTTGTTCCCTTGAAATTTATCGGGGGAACAATGTACGTAAATCCGTGCCGATGAAATCGGTGGGCTAGTCGGCGGGCTTTGTGGTCGTGAACACCTTCCGAGTCGAATTCCAATACAAGGCGGTTCCGTGCTTCAATTGTGAAGCAAGGTCATGGCTGATCGCCCCGCCGAGCTGGGATCCAACCGAGATCTCAAGTTGCGGGGACGGAGCCGCTGGCTTCTGAATCTCATCGAAAGCTTGGTTGATGTGAAATCGAAGCCCATCAACGGAAAGGATGTATTCGTTTGTCCGCACGGGAAGGGATGGATCCGACCACTGCTTCGTGGCCAGTTCTTCGGCCAACGTGAGCAGTTTCTCGACCTGGATTCTGAGTGGTTTGATTAATTCGTTCTGTGACATTTGCTGCCTCGCTTTCATAACTCTTTTTCCTGAAACAACTTCCCCAACAAACTCAATTGAACTCCCTGGCTCATCGTAGAGACCTAGGAAACGATTTTGGGGTTGGTAGTACCTTTTTGTCCCACTTGGAGCTAAGACGCGGTGGGGATCATCCCGTAATGCGTAGGTTGTTTGAGGGGACGAATCGGAGCCTGAAATCGCCCTCGCTCATGCGGGCTTGCCGTGCGAGTTCTGCAATCGTTCCATCCCGTTGATGCCGGACATCAATCAGTGCCTCAATAAATTTCGGCGTGTCATGTGGCAGCGGATTCGGTTCACCGCGGCGATATCCCAACTGACTGTACTGCACGCAAAAACGTTTATATTGAAATGGGGTGATACATTCCAAGCTGTGCGCTCGCCGCAAAAGGGATGCAATAGACACTCGCCAGTACGGCTTCATGGATGCAAGTGTGGCAAGGCTCTTGATTCCGAACAAATACTGCTTGATCTCGCTGCTTGGCATCAGAAACTCACTGGCGAATCGATTTGCTTCGTCCTCCATTGACTCTGATGCTGATCTGTGCATGGCCATGTGCCCAAGTTCATGTGCAAGCGAAAACTTGATTCGGTCGGCCGGGGCTTCGGAGTTCACGAAGAAAAGAGGCACCCCATCGTCGGGCCACTGGCTGATTGCGTCAATATCTGTTGTACCGAACGGGAATCGGAACACAATGCCTCCGGCGCCCTCTATGGCATCGGTGAGATTAATAATTGGTCCGGCTGGGAGGCTCCAGTTTCCGCGCACCATCCGCGCAATTTCTTCCGGGCTTGCCGTGGTTTCTTCAATGTCGTAGGCCCGAAACTCGTTCTTGGTTTGGATGTGTACATCGCGCAAAAGTGCCTTGGTTGCGATGCGGCGCAAATTCACCTCGGCCTGTAATCGCCGAACATTCTTCTGTAATGAGGTGGACTTCTTTCGAAAGAAAATTGTGCTCAATCCAAGACCAGAGTATCGCTCGTCTTGAAAGAAGAACTCAATTGGAAATTCGGTGGCTGCAGATACCCGCTCGACCATTTCCGGTGCGGCATCATTCGTTAATTCCATACGAGAAATGAAGGCTTGAGACACTCCCGCCCGCTTGGCCAAATTGCCTTGCGTCATGTCTCGGATATCGCGGGCAAGGCGCAACATGTCAGAGTTGAATGGCCGATTAATCATGCTTCCTTTGGCTTCCTGATCTTGAGTGTGAACTGCTGCTCGGCTGCAAGTGCGGCGGGCTGGTCCCGAGTCGGGCCGTCAAAGAAGTTCAGTTGTCCGCAATCATCCCCATAGACGCGCCAATGCCACAACAGGTCTTCCCATGTGGATGTGGCAACGAAGTACAGACCAGTCGTTACGCCTGATTCTCTGGCGGTCGTGTAGCCAAAGGTCACCCAAGTGATGGGTCTGGCGTTGTCCAAGACTGGCTCTTGGTGGTACATCCGTCGCTGCGCTTCGGTGTGGATGTTTCTCGGGATGAGTTGCTCGGTGAGCTTCTTGAAACGGATCCCCAGGGTCTCCTGCACGATGCCGAACTCTAACCTTCCCTTCTCGCACCAACGGACACGGAGATCGCTCATCTGTTGTCGGACAGAATGGTTGAAAAATTCATAAAGCAAACTTGCCCGAGATGATGAAGATGTTGCACGCGCAAAGAGCGGGTCCGAGGCGGACAAAGTCAATAAGTGCTCCGATGCCTTCCAATAGGAATCAATGAGAGGTTTCAGCAGTGGTTTCAAGAGCGGTTTTGCCTGATCAAGCTTGAGTAGTTGTGTTGCCATACCCGCATTATGCCACTGGTGTCATGGAAATCAAGTACAAATATTCAACATTTTATTCATGCCAGATCCTGACGTGGTGTGACTTGGTGTTCAGATTCAGTCCGCTTGACCCAAAAAGGGAACTTCAACGCTATCCATCGCGGCACGCTGCGTCTCTTCCGGCCGCAAGTCGTAGCGGGCCGTGGTGGCCGGTGATGCGTGGCCGAGGATCTGCTGGACCGTGCTGATGTCGACGCGGGCCGAGAGGGCGTCGCCTGCAAAGGTGCGCCGCAAATCGTGCGGCGAGCAGCTGACACCCGCGATCTTTGCCCGGAACCGTAGCCGCTTGTAGATCAGCTGGGCTGTGATGGCCCTGTCTGCCTGCGCACCTCCGCCGCGGTGGATTGGGAAGAAGATCGGGCCCGGAAGCTTGCCGCGCCAACGCTGGATCCAGCTTTCGACTGCCTTCAATGCTCCGCCGGTCAGATGGACAATCCGCTCCTTGTGGCCCTTGCCCTGGACCCTGAGGCGGCCGCGGGTCAGATCGAGATCGGCCATGCGTAGGACTGCGATCTCTGCTCGCCGCAGGCCGACGGCCATGAGGGCCAGCAGCGCGGCATCGCGTGCATCCGAGATTCCGGGTCCGCTGCACGCCTGGAAGAGCCGGGCCACCTCCGGCTTAGTGAGGTGGCGGCCGCGGGCAACGGTGGATCCGCTGACCGCCTGCAGTTCCTCGCGGGCTCGCTCGAGCCCCTCGGCGTCGATCCGCCTGGCCAGCCAGCACTGTTTCATCACGCCGCGGATGCTCATCAGGACACGGTTCACGGTGGCCACAGCCAGGCCGCGGGAGAGTAGGGCGGCCCGGAGCTCTCCGAAGCGGGACTTGCCCAGCAGGTGCCACTTGAGTTCACAGGCCGCGGCGAATCTGGAAACTGATCCGAAGGTGCGATCGGCGCCGCCCGGGGTCTTGAACCGGGCAGGGACAAGAATCTGGGCGGCCAGGGCGATGGCGGAAGCGGCGGCTCGCCGCCCTTCGTGGGTGGACATGGTCCTGACGAACGCCGCGGCCGGCGATGCCACGGCGAGCTTGACCAGGGCCTCGTCCAGGTCGCTCAAACCGTCCGATTTCGATGGCTTGGACTGGCTCATAAATCCGCCGCCGTTGAGGGGATGGAAACATCTATTCTCGAAACCTTCCATATGTAGAGCGTTTTCCCGATGCTTCTGATAGGTGATCGGGCTAGGCACATCGCTTTTTTCCTTTTCGTGCCTCGGGCTGGTCCTGAATGAACCGTTCAGTGAAGAGGTTCCGGTGCTCGGCGAGCCGTTCGTAGGCAAGTTTGATCGTGTCTGGGTTCAGTTCAATTCCGACGAACCGGCGACCATGCTTGAGGGCGACGGCGCCAGTGACCGCGGTGCCGGCGAATGGGTCTAGCACCAAGCACGGGACGGGCTGCTGGTGGTGGCCACAGCCTGGCTTCCACCCGACCGTTTCCGTGTGCGTGACGTGCCTGCCCGGATCTCGCGGGCCTTCGACAGCTGAATTGCCGGTTGACTTGGTCTGCCTGCCTGGCCGGGTGGCGACACGGGTCTTTTTCTTGATCCCGACCCATGGCGCCCCGCACTTCGGGCAGCAGCCGCGATCGCTGGTGCCGGCGAGGATGCAAGGCTCGACGAGTTTGGGTGGGAAGGTGGCAAAGTGGGCGCCGCGGTATGGCAGGGTCGCGACCTGCCACACGCTGCGCTTGTTGCGTGATGTCCCTTCCCACGGGACCGAGCCTGCGACATTGCCGGAGGTTTGGCCTTGATCGTCGACAGGAATGCCGCGCATCGCGGCTGGCTTTCGCTTGAGGTTGCCGGACCTGATGGTGTGATTTTCGGGCCGATCAGATTTGAGGTTCACCGAAATCTCTTTGATTGCCTCGGCGTCGAAAAAGTACCGTCTGCTTTTGCTCAGCAGGAACATGTACTCGTGCGACTTTGTGCACCGATCGCGTACGCTTTCCGGCATGGGGTTGGTCTTGAACCAGATGATGTCCTGGCGGAGCCACCACCCATCGGCCTGCAGGGCAAAGGCGAGGCGCCACGGAATCCCGATCAGATCTTTGGGCTTGAGGTCTTGGCACGCAACGACGCTCGAGCTTCTCCGGCCAGATCCGGATCCGCGGCCGGTTCGCTTCGATCGAACAACGGAAATCTTCTTGTGGCGCACAGCTTGACCGCCGGCTCGGTGTGACAGGGTTCCATTTTCCTGAATGTTCGGCTTCCGCGCACCTTGGCCGTTGTAGGTGTCGCCGATATTCAGCCAAAGCGTGCCGTCATTGCGAAGCACGCGATGGACCTCTCGAAAAACCGTCACCATGCGATCGATGTAGGCATCGGGCGTTTCCTCCAGGCCGAGCTGCCCATCGACGCCGTAGTCGCGAAGGCCAAAGTAGGGTGGCGAAGTGATGCAGGTCTGAACGCTATTGGCCTTCATGGTCCGCAAGACCTGGATGCAGTCGCCCTGGTGGATCATCGCTTGAAACGCTGCCGCGCGACCAGGATGCGGGCACAATTCTGACATTGCCTGCCCGGGCGATGTTCTTGCAGGCTTGCGAACGCCTCCACATCGGATGCGTTGCACAAAGTTTTTCGCGGTGATGACCAGAAATGCGCCTTCTTGTTCCCGTGGCTCGCGAGCCACAGTCCTGGAGATCTCGGGGTTGCCGCCGGGTTCGGGGTCGCTGATCTAGCGATGTCGATTCCTTTCTCGGCCAGGGCAAGTGTCCAGAAATTGCGCATCTCAAGCGTGCAGTGCTCCATCGCGTCCACCCAGGTGGGCCAGCGCTTGTGAGCCATCTGGAACTTCATTTGGTAAAAAATGCTCTGCTGATTGTGCGGGAGGTGAGGATCGTGGGCCGTAGCACACTCGGGGCATGTACCAGGCGCTGCCGGCAACAGCATCATCGCCGGCGGAGGATCCATGCGCGTCGATGATGACTCGTTCGGATTCGTCATTCTGATGCCTCTTTGCAGATCCTTTCCGGGAAACCTTCCCGAACGCTGATGGCGTTGAACTTCTTGACCACAGCTTCACCGAGACTCTTGCCCAGCCTGGCCGCGCACAGGTCCGCATAGATCACGGCGTCCGCCAGCTCCTCCATGATCTTTTCCTCGGCATCTTGCAAACCGGCCGGCACATTGCCGTGTTGCTGGATCGAGCTCAGAATGCGGCGATGCTTTTTCCCGGCGTTCAACGCTTCGCCAGCTTCACCACCGAAGGCCAGTAGCCAGTCGTTGACGCTCCAATCTTCCAGTCCGCCCGGATGCCATCTCATGGCCCGTTCGACATTGACGGAGCGCAGCGCATTAAAAGACAGGGATTCATCATGCTTGAGGCGCTCGCGGAGTGTGTAGATTTCGTCGCGCATCTTCGTTTCCAGACCGCAACTGCAAAGGCCGAGCTTCGGAGAGTGGACATTGCACCCATCCGCGTGCCGATACTCGGCGCAAAGCAAGATTTTCGAGGCCGTTGCGTTGATTTGATCTGTAGACAGCGGTTGATCCTGTTTGCAGGTACACCACGATTGGCCGTGTATTGGGCAGTCGCTCATTTATGGAATCCTCTTGATGACAACGGAACATGCGTAAAGGCAAAACACGAATGTGGACACGGCTCCGATGACCAGCAGAAATCTGTATGCCAACTTTTCAATTCTCATTTCTTGCCTTTCCGCCCGCGACTGGAGGGCATGGCCGGATCGCTCTTGCGGGCGTATTTGAACACCGATGCGCGCCACTCTTCGCAGAGTCGAACAAGATCATCGAGCGGGATTCCAGGCAATTCGATTCGACGCTGGATTTCCTCCGAACCCGTGTCGTGCTTGTTCTTTGACGCTGTGTAGTAGGTTGCTCTAGGAACCTCAAACGCTTGCGGTTTCAGTTCGATCTTCATTTAGTTTTCCTTATCTGCCTGTTGAATGACATCCTTCGTCAATCGCAGCACCGCCGACTTGTCGCGAATGTGGCGCAACACCAGCGGCCCGTGCTTGACCTCGTAGTCTCGGATGATCGCGACCAGCATGTCCGCGTTGATCGGAAGCGGAACTTCGCCGACGATCACGAACTCGGGCTTGCGGTAGTCGAGCTTCCGATCAGCCATTGAGCGTCCCGCGGTGATTGATCTGAGTGACCCTGGCTCCCTTGCCGTCCCCGAACTTCTCCCTGATCACGCGCTTCGCCTTGGCGAGCGCCTGCGTCATGGATTCGGTCTTGGTAGTGATCCACAGGCCGCGAGAGTGGCTGTGGTCGCGCGTGACGCGCCACAGATGGAGTCCGTTGAGCCTGCTGCGTTTTTGATTCTTCGCTGTAGCGTCCATGCTTCCTGCTTTCTGCCTTTCGGCGTTGGTGACTCATCCCGCGGTCAACAGCAACTGCTTTCCCTTGCCCGTCCGGTAGGCGTCCTCGATGCCAGGCATGATCCGATCGCCGACGGTGTCGCCTTCGGGCAGCACCGTGTAGGCCATGAACTCCTGCTCGAAGGTCGCGACGCCGCTCTCAACGGCTTCCAGCTTCGCCTTCACCACGAGGGCGAGGGCACGCCATCGCTGGCGAATAGCCTGCTCCATGGCCGCCTGCACGAGCCCGGGCTTGCTCCGCCTGCGTCCGGCGTCGGTTACGGTGAACTTTTCGCGATCGGGCATCGGAAGCCGCAGCCTGATTTTCCTGTTCGACGAGACGAACATGATCTCGGCGCCGGCGGAGCTGTTCATGTAGGCGAATGTCGACGCGCCGTAGCGGGCGAGGATCTGCTCGATCTCGTTGCGGGACTTCTCACAGCTCACGCTGGTCGTGCTGGCGTACTTCATGGCAGTTGCTTCTCCATTTTCGTTTTTAATTTTTGCCATCGCTTCAACCGGGCATAGGCCCGCTTGAATGGTTCGCGGACACCGTCAAGCTCGAGGTACGGAAGGTTGAATCCCTCCCAGTGTTTCATGGCTTCATCGAACGACTGGTATGACTTCCACGCTCCGACTCCATTGCGGATCACGAATGCGAACCGCCACGGCTCGCGCTTGAACTTGACATTGCTCATACGAAAATTCCTTCCTGTTCCGATGCGGCCGCTATTCGTGCGAGTGCGGCGTCCACAAACCCGATCACGCTGCGCGGCCATGAAGCCGGATCGGATTCAGTCGGTTCGGTGAGCGTGATTCCGGACTCGCGGATGTTTTGAAACGCCGCCCGGATTGCGTCGGGGCTCGATCGCTTGATCCTCGCGATTGATTCCTGTCGCTCAGAATCGCAAATCGTTTCGTGTGCGAGTCTCGCGGCGAGCGCCTTATTTTCGCCGTGACCAGCCATTCGCCTGGCGAAACGCTTGCACTCCTGCAGCAGCTCGTCGCTGGTGATGAAAGTCCGAGTCAGAGCGCGGCGAAGGTAATGAGTCGCATCGATCACAATCTGATCTTCGAATTCGGCCAGCGCGTCGAGCGCGGTCTGGTATTTCATCGAAGTCGGTTTGGCCCACTTGGCTGAAGAGAACAACTCGAGCACAATTTTCAGTGTCTCGGCTTGCATTACGCCGCCTCCTTCGGATCGAGATATTTGCCGTCGCTGAACCAGGTCTTTGGCTCGGCGATGAACCGCTTCTCGCGGCCGCGGCACGCCTTCGCATAGGCTCGCACCCGTTCGATCAGGAGCTCGATCGCCTCGACCGGATTCTCCAGGTCGTTGGCGTCGGCGATGCGCCAGCACGCTTGGCGGATCAGCTCGAACGCCGCGATTTTCCCGGTTTGCTTCGGATATTCGGCCCACACACGCTCGCACTCGCTGTCCGGGATCTCGAATCTCTGCCCATGGCCTTGGCCATCACGCGCGCACTCACTCCCGCCGGCGGAGCCGGAGAGAGAGTGTTTTATATCTCTTCCCTTCTCCTTCCCTTCCCTTCTCTTCTCCTTGGACTCAGTTACTGAGTCTGTCACAGACTCTGTAACTGAGTCTGTTGAGCAGGGTTCAAGCGTCAGTGACAGACGCTTAATTTCGGATTCAAGCCGATCCGACTCCGTCTGTGACTTCGACTCGCGCAGGTGCTTCTGCAGGGCCGCGATCCGGGCCTTGAGCGTCTTGAACCGCTGGGCCTGCTTCGCCTGGTAGGCCGTGTTCACGCCCTCGGCGACCGTGGCGTGGTACAGGCGTCCGTCGTTGGATTGGTTCCAGCCGCGGAGAGCGTTCTTGGCCACCTTGCGCCACGCCTTCAGATCTCGTCCAAGCTCGGCCAGGCGGCACAGCTCGACCTCGTCGGATGGAAGGCTCCCTGCGGGCACCTGGTCCCACGACCTCAGCCAAAGTGTCACACCGGCCCGCCATTCCGAATCGCTGCTCTTGGCGTGGAACGACGATCCAAACAGTCTCGCCCGGAAGATCGGCGTGTGCGGAAAATCGCGCAGATCGCAATTGCACGTGGTCAGCGGCGACGGCAATTCGGTGGCGTCGGTGCTCGTCTGCTGGGGTTCCTTGGTGTCCATGTTTTGCATCGCTGATCCTTGCCCTATGTCTGGCTGGAACGCGTCCATGCGCTCCGGCACGCTCCGCGTGCTTGCCAGCCCGACCCGCTGGCGGTCATGGCTCTGGCGTCACAGTTCCCATGTAACGCGGTCAACGAGCGGTGCCCCGAGGTCCGGCTCCGACGCCGGACCTCGGATGCATCGCCGTTCCCTTGGGTGTCGCCCTGCGGGTTTGAGAGATTGATTCGGTTCATGCGGCCACCTGCAATCGCATCGACGGCGGCATGAACGCGCCCAGCACCACCGCCGCGAGCTTCGGACAGACGCTGTTGCCGGCCATGCGTGTCTGCGCGGTCTTGGTGAGCGCTTTCCCGTTGAATTGGATCTCGATCAGGTAGTCATCGCGGAAGCCCTGGGCGCTGTAGAGCTCGCGCGGGACGAGCATCCGCATGCCGATGTCGACGATCCGGAAGACGGATCCGGCAGCCAGGACCAGCCCGAACCGAAGGCGCCCGCGCTCGGTGGCGAGCGGATCTTGCCACTCGTCCTCGGTTGGTTCGCCGAAGTGGGCCCACAGGAGCTCGAGCACGGCGCGGCGCTTCGGGCCTTCCTCGGCCTCGATGCGGCCGAGCTGCAGTTCGATGAGCCGCTGCTGGCAGCCCTTGCCCATGATGGTCGAGACCGGATCCTCGAGCGACCGTCCGATGCTGCCTTTCGCCGCGGCCTGCTCCATGTAGGCGGCACCCAGGCCAAAGCGATCCTTTGTGGTGACCGTGTCCAATGGATCGGAAGGGTTTGCGGCGACTCCGGTGCCGAAATACTTGTCGATGATCGGGGCCACGATCTTCTGGTGAGCGCCTCCGCTCATGACCGTGGTGAGTGGCTGATCCATCTCGCGGCCAACGCAATCGAAATTGTGCTGCGACATGTAGGCCGCGACCACTTGCGATTTTCCGCCTCCACCGTCGCTCATGACCGTGGGGTGAGGCTCTTCGATGTCGCATCCGCTGACCGTGGTTCCGAACTGGCGCCCGAGGAACACGCCGACTAGGTCGCCGCCGTTTCCGCTTGGCACAGTGGTAGGGGCCGGCGCCTCGATGTCCAGTGCCCGCGGCTCCTGGCCAGCGCGCTCGCCATAGCGCGGCTTCAAGAACGCCGAAGCCAAGCATTTGTCGTTGGAGCTGGTGACCGTGCGCAGCGGTTCGTCGACCGACCACACATTTGGAGCGCGGCCGGTCGTGGTGCTGTGCGCCGGCGAAACGATGAACGGCCGCGGGCTCTTGATCACGTAGCGGCAGATTCCTTTGGCGATCCGGGCCAGCGTCTTGGGCTTGAGCTCCTTGCGTCGACCGAAGATCGACGGAATCGGCAGGCTCCAGTCGATGATCGAAGCCGCCGAGCGGTGGGGCTTGAGCCGGGATCCGTCGAGACCCAGGCCGCAAGCCTCCACCTTCGCGCGTGGCGCATGCGTCGGCTCCGGCCACGCCGCCGAGTAGTCCTCGCTCATCGCCACCAAGAAGAGTCGCTTGCGTGTCGTTGGAACGCCGTAGTCGGCGGCGACGAGCTCGCGCCATTCGATGCGAGTAAAACCAAGCGATCGCAGGTTGGCGGTCCAGGCGTGGAAGGTCTCGCCCTTGCGGCTCTTCTGCACCTTGCCAGCCTTGTCGCCGTAGCGGTGCAGCGGGCACCATTCCCGGAATTCTTCGACATTCTCCAATGCGATCATCCGCGGGACGTGGCCTGTTGAGCGATTGATCGCCGCCGCCCATCGGAGCACCTCCCACGCGAGGCCGCGGATGTTCTTGTCCTTCGGGCGGCCTCCGGCTGCCTTGGAGTGGTGCTTGCAGTCCGGCGACGCCCACAGGATCCCGACTCTCCGGCCCGGGAAGTTCGCCAGCGCATCGCCGATGTCCACCTTGCGGATGTCCTCGCACAGGTGCATGGTTCCTGGGTGATTGGCCTTGTGCAGCGCGATCGCCTCGGCGTCGTGGTTGACGGCGAGGTCGGGATCTCGACCCAGCGCGGCGCGGATGCCCTCGCTGGTGCCGCCGCCACCGGCGAAGAGGTCGATGATGAGGTCCTGCGCCTCGCCAATCATTCGGCGTCCTTTTTGAGCGGCATCACCACGTACTTGATGACGGTTCCATATTTTGCAGTCCAGGTGAACAACGATGGTCCTTCGCCATCACCGCAGGTGCTGATGCTGCATTCGACATTGGCTCGACCATTCATCACGGTTCCCGCTTCCATGGCGATTTCACCGATGTCCCCGAGGAACATTGAGCTCAGGTGCCCGATCCCGATCTTCACTTCCTTTGGGATCACGGCCATCCACGGTGGCGGAATCCCCGGCAGCAAAAAGCTTCCCGTCAAAGATTCGTCACCGCATCCGATGATTGCCCGACCCGGAATTGTCCCGAGCGTGATGGACACTGAGCATCCAATCTCGCTGTCATCGACCTGGCATGAAAATGAGTCAGAGATCCATTCAGCGGCGTGCTGGTTAATGATCACGTCATCGGTGCAGCGCGGTTTCTCCGTGAGTTGAGCCACACACAGACGACGGCCGTCCGTCCCGATGACGAAACCGCGATGATCAATCATGATGCCACCGGATTGATATTTTGCGTCGCTACGATCAACGATACCGCAGCAGATCATGCACGCTCTGATCGCGGCCACGAGCGCGCGGCCGTTGTTGAATATGAGCATCCGTTGTGCAGACGGCTCGGGTTCAGACACCGGTTGCAATGGTGTTCCTTGGTTCTCCATGGTTCAGGCCACTCCGCGTCGGGTGCGAATTCTCCGCCACAGCTCCGAACACTTGCGGGCGAGCGTCCATTGCTGCACCGTGCCGGCCACGTCGCTTTCGTGGATCGCGCGGGCGGTTTCACCCTGGCCCATGATCACCAGCGGCGTCTTCGTTCCGTGCTCGAACACCCGCTTGCGTTGCCCGATCGATCCGGCCAGGATGCCCTCGCAGACCCTCAGGACCTCCTGCGGGAACTCCTTCATCCCCGAGATTTTTGAGGGGTCGATGTTCTCGATGACATCGACCAGACGGGTCGAGACCACGACCCGGATCGTCCTGGCGGAACGGGGATCGAACTCAAAAAACTGGATTGAATCCATTACCAAGCGCCCCAGACCGCAAAAGTCCTTGTTACTCGAATTTTCCATGCCGCCGTCCAATCTGATCGGCCAAGCGGTCGATCGATAGAATCAGGCGTTCAATCGGGTCGGAAGTACAAATCCTGTTGCCCCGACTAAACTACAAACGCCCGCGAGCGAACGCTCACGGGCGTTTGTGTTTGTTGTTCGGCCGAGAAGGGCAAGATCGCACTCGTCATCGGAAGTGCGTTTGCTTACTGCTCACCTACCGCCACGAGCCATCCTTTGTGACTCGGACAAACGACTCGCCGTCATGCCGAAAGAGGCCGTGCGTTCCGCTCAGCCACAGCCGTCCGCTGCTGTCTTCCAGGATGGTGAACGCGAGCGACGTGATGTCGTCCTGCTCCTTCAACTCCGTGAATGCGTTGCCGTCGTATCGGTACAAAGGAGATCGCTTGGCGGAGAACCACACATTCCCAGATCGACCTTCGTGAATGCACCAGATCTCCTTGCCTTCGACGACGCCTTGCTGTGTGAAGTTGGTGAAGTTCTTTCCATCAAACCGACTTATTCCCCCGTGAATCGTCCCGAACCAGATGTTCCCCGACTTGTCTTCGAGAATACTGCCGACGGCGTTGTTCGGCAGACCGTCGCGCTCGGATATGTTTGCCAAGGCCTTTCCGTCGTAGATGTACGCTCCTCCGTTGGTGCCGAGCCACACCCGCCCTTTGCGGTCCACCGTGATGCAATGCACGAACTTGCCGCTGGTCACGCCTCGGGTCGGATCGGGCTGGGCTTCCGGAAATGAGAAGGGGGAGAACGTTTTTCCGTCGAATCGGCAGACGCCCTCGATGGTGCCGATCCATATCACGCCGCTCGCGTCAACGGCCATGCTCCAGACATCGCGGCTGATCAGGCCGTCCTTTTCGCCATAGCTCGTGAATGATTTGCCATCAATCCGGGTGATGCCACCGTCTGTTCCACACCATATATTGCCGGCCTTATCTTCGACGATCTTCTTGATGGTGACACCGCGGCCCAGATCATCTTTGATGTCATAGCTGGTCAAAGCGCTTCCGTCGTTGCGGAACAGGTCGCATTCGCCGCCGATCCACAAAGTGCCGCGTGAATCCTGAAACACTGCTCGAACGACACCGCGAATTTCAGACGTCGGCGCGACGTCGATAACGAGAGAAGTCGGGCGGGGCTGCACGTCTTGCGTGTGAGGAGATCGGGCAGCGTCTTGAACAGATCGCGTTTGATTGGGCGTTGTCGCAGAACGACTGATCGTGTCGGATCTTTGTGCGGATTCCGGCAGTTTGGTGCACCCGACGGTCAACAATGTGACGCCAACAACAGAAGCAACGATTGACCAACGCACGTTGAAGACTCTCACGCTGGAGCATACACGGCGCAGCAGTGGGTTCCCATCAAAACCCGCGTTTCTGGCTCCCAAAGGCGGATTGCCTCCACAAAAAATTCAAACCGTGTCCTGTCACCCCGACTCAGTGAACGGCCTCGCGTCAGCGGGTCGTTTTGCGGAACGGGGGGATTCGGGCAATCCGTCGACATGTTCACGGGATCGCTTTGGAAAGCGCCGATTGGTGGAGCACTTCGGACCAGTTCAGGACCACGCGGATCTTGGCGGGCTGCGTCTCCCACGCCGCCGGCTCGACCATGACAAAGCTCCCGTCGGGCAGCGCGTCGTACACGCCCCACAACCCGGTGGTCGCAATGCGGGCCAGGTCGAAGAGCCGGACCGGCGGCGAAGACCGGAGTCCGTCCGTCGTGTCGATGTCCACGGCGTGCATCACCTCGCGTGGGTCAATGAAAAAAATCCTCTTCCCGTCGCGTGACCATCGCGGTTCGGATCCTCCCGCGGTTGTGATTTGCAGCCGAGGACCGTTCCCCCCGAACGTGCGCAGGAAAATTTCGGATCGCCCCGATTCGCCCGACACGAACGCAAGAAGCTTGCCGTCCGGCGAGAGATGGAACGAATGTTCCCCGTCGTGAGCTCCCGGAATCGGCTCCATGGGTTTCGGCTCGGATTGATTCAATTGAAATTGGAAATTTTTTATGACCGGATCCTTCGTGGTTCCGCGCTGGCTGAGGAGAAGCGTCGAACCGTCCGGGGTCATGCAGGATGGAAAAATTTCCTCGCTTGAGATGCCGAGGGACGCGGCGGCAGAGCCGCCAACACCGCCCGCCACCGGCTTTTTCACGACTTCGGCCCGCTGGCCGGGGATGGATTGCATGAAGATCATGGCCGCACTGTCGGGAGTCCACACCGGAGACCAGCTCTCGCCTATTTTATTGACGAGCGTCAACGAACGACGTTCGAGATTGCACGACCACAGCTCCACGCGTTGGCGCAGCGTGACGACGGCGACATTTTGTCCATCGGGCGAAACACTTAGTCCGCCGACGATCGAATCCGCATTGTCCATCAGAGGGGTGGATTTTCCCGCGGCGTCCACGCGCACAAGCCTTCGCCCCGGCCCGCTCCGGCCGCCCGCCACATAAGCCATCGTGCTCCCGTTGCTGGACGAGGCCGCCCAGACCGCGGCATCGGCCCAGCGCGATGTGCGGACCGCGTCGACGACCTGGACTTCTTCTCCGGTGACCACGCATTGGACGGGGTCGAATGCAACGGCGATCAGGGTGGATTCGCGGAGAAACACAATGTGGTTGGGCGCGATGAATCGCGCGTCGGTGGCGTTCTTGATGATCTGGCGCTTGGCGCCATCCTGAAGCGACACCGCCACCACGGAGTAGCTCTGCAGCGTGTCGCCGTCCCACACGCTGGCCAGCACATAAGACGCCCCCGGCACGGCGACCACCCGGTTGTAGCCGAGCACGGAGGCGGACCCATCGGAAGTGCGCTCGGATGGCCCGGCGGCGGAGAGCAGCGCCGGTTTTCCTCCATCGCTGCTCACGCGCCACACGCCGTCGAAGTTTCCGATGACGATGGATCCATCGTCGAGCCAGGCCGTGCTGCCAAGGCTCGATTCACAAATGGCCAGAGGCGGGCCGCCAGCGATCGGTAATTTCATCAATTGCTTTTGAACGAAGAACCCGAGCCAACGGCCATCGGGAGAAAAGAAGGGAAGGATGGCCTCCTCGGTTCCCGGAAGAGGCGTGGACTCTGCGGAGCCGAGAGTGCGAAGGAAGAGCTTTGAGGTGCCTTCGGATTCCGCTTGGAACACGATTTTGTCACCGGCCGGGCTGATGCACAGCGAAGCCATTCCTTCACCGAAGGCAGCGAGCGTGTACCCGGGGGGCGGTTCGATGTCGAAGCGCACGATTGGCCTGGTGGGCGAGCTGGATTCGCCGCGCGAAAGGATCAGCCCAAGTCCGCTTCCGAGCAGCAGCACCGCCGCGGCCAGTGTCCACAGCAGCCAGCGCAATGCGCTTGAGGGTCGCCCCGCGGCCGCGCCCAGGCCCGCGCCGGAGAGATGCAGGCTCGTTCCGGTGGGATCCGCAATGCTGGCATCAAGGTCAATGCGCGCATCGCCGATGTCGTGGAGCCGCTGCTTGCGATCCTTCGTCAGACAGCGACGCAAGAGCATCTGCACCAGCGGCGGTGTGCCCGGCGGCAGCAGGGGCCAGCTCGGCTCCCGGTGCAGAATCGCGCCCAGTGAATCCGTGACGGTTTCGCCGGCGAACGGGCCGATGCCGGTCAGCATCTCGTAGACCACGCACCCGAAGGAGAAGATGTCGGAGCGCTTGTCGACGGACTTGCCGCGGGCCTGCTCGGGGCTCATGTATCCGGCGGTGCCAAGGATCACGCCGGGAATGGTCGGGCTGTGCTGTGGTCGGGTTAGCGTGGGCGAGTCCGCGAACCCCTGCGCCGAGGTGGACGACACCGGGCCATCCTCGGTCCGCGCCAAACCGAAGTCCAGCACTTTCACCACGCCGTCGGGGGTGATCATCACATTGGCGGGCTTCAGATCGCGGTGGACGATTCCCTTTTCATGCGCGGCCTCAAGAGCTTCGGCGATCTGCCTGGCGATGGCCAGGGACTCATCGACTGGAATCGCGCCGCGCTTGAGCTGGTCGGCCAGCGTCTCGCCTTCGATGAACTCCAGGATCAAATATCGATGGCCCCCGATTTCCTCGAGCCCGTAGATGGCGCCGATGCCCGGATGGTTGAGCGAGGCGAGCACTTTGGCCTCGCGCTGGAAGCGGGCAAGGCGGTCGAGGTCGGAGGACAAATGAGCCGGCAGCGACTTCATCGCCACCTGGCGGTCAAGGCGCGAGTCCATCGCAAGATAGACCTCGCCCATGCCGCCGCGGCCGAGCTCACGCAGAATCTGGAAGGAGCCGATGGTTTGCGGTGGCATGTGCCGAGAGTGTACGAGCGGGAGTCTTTCGGATCTTGCAGGTCACCGACTCGGACAATTCACTTGAGGTCGAAGAGCAAGGCTTCGGTTGGCGCCGAGGCAATCATGGAAAGCGACCCGGCATGCTCGGTGCTCGCCCCGTCTCCGGTTTTCAATTCCACGCCATTGATTGACATCGCCCCCTGGGCAATCTGCAGCCATGCGCCGCGGCCGGGCCCAAGTTCATGCGCGACGGATTGCCCGGGCTTGAGCCGAATGCGATGGATGTGCGCGTCCTGGTGAATCGTCGCCGAGCCATCGCGTCCATCGGGCGAGATGACGAGCACCTTGGGAAAATCCCGTTGTTCGGCCTTCGGATGCCACTCGGTGTAGCCCGGTTCAAGGCCGCGCTCGCGTGGCTGGATCCAGATCTGCAGGAGACGCATCGGTTGACCCGGCGACGGATTGAATTCGCTATGCGTGACTCCTTTGCCCGCGCTCATGAGCTGGATCTGTCCCGGCTCGAGCACGCGGCCATTGCCCATGCTGTCCTTGTGCTCGAGAGCTCCCTCGAGGATGTAGCTGAAGATCTCCATGTCGCGGTGGGGATGCGTGCCGAAGCCCTTGCCCGGCGCGACCCAGTCATCGTTGATCACGCGCAGCGAGCGGAACCCCATGTGCAAAGGATCGTGATAGTCGGCGAATGAGAACGTGTGGCTCGACTTCAGCCAGCCATGGTCGGCATGTCCGCGATCTTTTGCGAGTCTCACTTGAATCATGGTTGTTCTGGGTTAACGTGGCACCGAAATCGCGGAAAGCCAGTTTTGCACGAGCACCAGCGATTCGGTCATGCCGCCGCGACCGAGTTCGCGCAGGATCTGGAAGGAGCCGATGGTCTGCGGAGGCATGTGTGGAGAGTGTAATGCTCGGCCTACACCGCGTGCATGAAAATCGGATGGTCGGCGACTCGTGCGTTCCAAATAACTTCAGAGCCACGCGCCAGATGCAATGCACGGTGTCCTAAGATGCGACTGCAAGCTGCGTCGAACCAACGTGGGCGCCATCAACTGTGCGATGCTTCGCTTGCGGCACTTGGTTCCAATCGCCCCTTGGACTGCGAGAGCGCAGTCAGAAAATCGGCGGCCCAGCGGTAAATGTTGAATTCCTCGATGCGCATCCGCATTCGCGTCATGCGCTGGCGTCGCTCCCTTGGGTCCATGTCGATGGCCTGGTGGATTGCATCGGCGAACTCCTCGGTGTCATAGGGATTGATGATGATCGCCTCGGGCAGGTCTCGCGCCGCTCCGGCGAATTCCGAAAGCACCAGCACGCCCTCCTCGCTCTCCGGGGATTCGGCATCGCCGGATTCGGCCTTGGCCGCGACGAATTCCTTTGCGACCAGATTCATGCCGTCGTGCAGCGAGCTGACGATGCAGACCGAAGCCATCTTGAGGAACGCGTAGACCATCGGGCCTTCGTGGTGGTCCACCAGGAAGTGGATCGGCTTCCAGCCGTCGGCGTGAAACTTCCAGTTGATCGCATCCGCGAGCTCCTCCAGCTCCGTGACCAGGTCCCGGTATCGCGGGATGTGCGTGCGGCTGGGGGCGCCCAGCTGGACGAAAGTGAATTTGCCGCGGTGTTGCGGGTATTTTTCAAAGAGCCGCTCGATGGCGCGGAGCCGTTCGGCGATGCCCTTGGTGTAGTCGATGCGATCGACCCCGACGCCGATCGCGCAGCTTCCAAGCTGTTGTTGCTGGCGGAGCAGGGCAATCTCGGCCGCGAGCAGCTCCCCCGACGCGACGCCGCGCTCGGACCACCGCTGCACGCTGATCGGGAACGGCCGGACCAGGGTGGAATGCCCCTTGATCTCAGCGGAGAACCGATCCCAGTCGAGCTTGGCCTCGACCATCCGGTCCACGGTGTCGAGAAAATTGTTGCAATGCTGCTGGAGGTGGAACCCCAGCAGGTCCGCCCCGAGCATTCCCTGAAGCAATTCAACGCGGTAGGGACAAATCCGAAACGCCTCGGCATTGGGCCAGGGGATGTGCCAGAAAAGTCCGACGCGAAGGTCGGGCCGTGCGGACTTGAGCATGCCGGGCACGAGTGCGAGCTGGTAATCCTGGACCATCACGACCGCTTTTTCGGAACCGATTTCTTCAAGCACAGCGGCGGCGAACCGCTGGTTGGCACGCACATACTGATCCCAGTCGCCGGTGCGGAAGACGGGGCGTTCATGGGTGAGATGGCAGAGCGGCCAGAGTCCTTCGTTTGAAAAACCGTAGTAGTAGCCCTGCTCCTCCTCTTTCGTGATCCAAACACGCTTCAGCGTGTAGCGGGGGTTGCTTGGCGGAACCGGCACGCAACCTGAGGCGTCGGTGGTTTGTCGATCGGCATCGCCGGCGCCGTGGGCGACCCACAAACCACCGGTGGCGCGAAGGACGGGATCCAGTCCGGTCACCAAACCGCTCGCCGGTCGGACCAGTGTGGGTTTGCCGTCGCGAAGCTGGTGCATGTAGGGCTCGCGGTTGCTGACGACCACCAGCGGCTGCCCGCCGAGCGCGTCGATGGCGTGGGCGCGAAGCCGATCGCGCGTCCAAGCCTTGTCGGAGCGGACGACTTCCTGTGCTTCTTCGCGCTCTTTGCTGCGGGCAGCGCGAAACGAAGCGGCCAAGTGCACTGTTTCGTCGGCGAGTCGGCCCACGGGCAGGCCGCGCGGCGGCAGTTCGGGCGTGTTGCCGAACCGAAGGCGGCGCATCCATTCGGCGAGCTTGTGAAGCGGACGCTCAAACACCAGCCACGCCAGTCCCGTGGTGATGAAGAACATGCCCAGGCCGATTCCGACCGACCAAAGCAATCCACTCAGGATGCCGCGGGTCATGCGCTCCTCAAGGTAGAGAGCATCGTGAAGCACGACGACCGCGCCCTTGAGATCGCCCTTCTCGTCGATGAGCGGCTGCACAAGCACATGCGTGCTGCCGCCGCCGTCGTGTTGAATCTTGGTCGATTCCAATTTCGAGGCGAGCCCTTGTTTGACGGAGTCCGTGAACGAATCGGAAATCTCGGCGAGACCCTGGCCGCACGCGATCATTTTTCCATCCGGCCGGTGGAGCGCCATGCCAAGCAGTCGCGAGTGTCCGTCAAAGCGGTCGTCAATCACGGAAGCAGCCCTCGCATCATCGCCATCAAGTGCGAGTCGAGCCATGGGTGCCACGCGATGACCAAGAAGCTGGGCTCGACGCGTGAGATCCTGGAGTCCCCGGTGGTGCTCGCCCTCGACTTGGATCCAGAACACCAGTCCGGTGGCGATGGCCGAGAACGCCGCAATGACCAGCCCGAAGCGGAGGGATTTTGAGATGAAGGGGTTTCGTGTCTTGGTCATGCCGGGCTCCTTTGCTGAGATGTGCCCGCCCGATCCAGCGCCATGGCGGCGTCGATCAAGGCGAGGTGCGAATAGGCCTGGGCCAGATTTCCGACGGCGCTTCCGTGCCGAGGTTCGAACTGCTCCGTCAAAATTCCCGGGCCTTTGACCAGCGCCGAGAAATCCTTGAACAACGAAGCCGCCTCGTCGATGCGACCGAGCGTGACGAGCGACTCGACCAGCCATCCCGTGCAGATGTGCATGCCGCCTTCCGCGCCGGGAAGCCCATCGTCGATGCGGTACCGGCGCACCGTCGGCCCGCAGCGCAACTGGCCCGACACCACGTTCACAGTTGCGATCCACCTGGGATCCTTCGGATCGATGAGTCCCGTCAGGCCAATCTTCAGCACGGCTGCGTCGGGGTAGTCGTGGTCGTAGGCGCCGGAGTACGCGCCAAGCGTTTGACTCCATCCCCGGACCAGGACCTCCTCGCGGATTGAATTTCCAAGGGCGATCCATTCCGGATTGCGCGATCCGCAGACCGCCTCCTCGACCACAAGCGCCCGGTCGATCGTGTGCCAGCACATGATCTTGGAATGGACGTGGTGCCTTCGCTCCAACCGCATTTCCCAGATTCCATGGTCGGGCTCTCTCCAGCGGCTCTCGACCGCGCGGACCATCGACCGCACCAGCCGCCAGTGGTCCGGCGCGATCGGAGCGCCCCGCTCGACGAGCATGGCAACCAGATTCACGATGGGGCCGAAGACATCCAGCTGCACCTGGTTCGCGGCGGCGTTCCCGATGCGCACGGGCCTGCTCTGCGCAAACCCCGCGAGGTGGCTGAGTTCGGCCTCGGGAGGAAGGTGTCCGCCGGAAAGGCTGTAGATGGGATGCAGCCGCTCCGGAGTCTCGCAGTGATCCACGACTTCGAGCATCCAGTCCAGGAACTTGAGCGCATGCCCCGTGTTGCCCAGCCGAACAAGAGCCGCCGCGGTCTTCGATGCATCCCTCGGCCAGCAGTAGCGGTAGTCCCAGTTGCGAATGCCGCCGAGCTGCTCGGGCAGGCTGGTTGTTGCGGCGGCGGCGATGGCGCCCGTCGGTCCGTAGCAGAGCGCCTTGAGGACGAGCGCGCTGCGCTTGACGATTTCGGGGCATTGGGCCGGAAGCCTGAGCGTGCCCGCCCAGCCGGACCAGAAGCGGCGACTTTGCTCCCGCCGCTGGAGTTCTTCCTCCGCCAACGCGTTCATGCTGGCGGTTCCATAGCGCAGTTCAAGCACGACCGGTCCCTCGGAGGGATGGACCATGGCTTCGGCGGCATGGTGAACACCTTCACCGACAATGGTCCATGGCACGCCGGGGGAGCGCAGGACGATCGGGTCGTTGGACCCTTCGATGGCAAGTCCGTTTTCACGCGCCCGAAGTTGCGTCGCAATCCGGCCGTATTCGAGGCGCGGGGCGAATCGGATGCGAGCTGCGGACGTGCCTTCGATGAGGCGCACCAGGTCGGTCCGGCCGGCTTTCTGGAACGCCCGCCCAGCGGAGCAGTCGAGATAATCGGTCACGCGCAGGTTCGACCATTCGGTCACAAGGACGAAGGAATCTCCGTCGTAGCCGCAGCGCAGCGGTTCGCCGCCTCCGGCGGGGGCGACCTCAAAGAACCCCGCCGTTGGATCGCCGACAAGTTCGGCAAAGATTGCAGTGGAATCCAGTCGTGGAAGACAGAGCCAGGAGATCCTCGCGCCCGGCGACACGACGGCCATCGTTCGCTGATCCGACAGGATCGCGCATTGGTCGAGCGCAACGAGGTTCCGCTCCCTGATCCAGCGCGCCCGCAGCGCAGCGAGCTCTCGCAGGATCTCGGCGACATCGGCAATGCCCGGAACCCGGTCCCGCGCAGCGGTTTCACCCGGCCCAACTTTGACCGCCACGTCGTTGGCGTCGAGCGATTTGAAGACATCCTCGTCGGTGAGGTCATCCCCCAGAAAAATCACGGACGTTGCTCCGGTGGCAAAGCGGACCCGGCGGACCGAATCTCCCTTGTTGGTCTCGACAACCGCGAACTCAACGACTTTGCTGCCGTGACGGACATACACCCCGGACAGAACCTCGCACTGGGACACGGCCTCGGCGATCGCCGCGTCGCCGCTATCGCCGGTCGCGCCGCGGACGTGCAGCGCCGCGCCGGCGGGCTTGAGCTCGAAAGACGCGCCCTTGGTTTTGCGAGCGACATCGGCCAGGATCCCGGCAACCTGTCCAAGCCGGTCCCGCTGCTCTGGGGAAAGGGGCACACCGGGGTTCTTCCATTCCGCTCCGTGCGATCCGATCATCATCACCGATCGGCCGAGGGGGACCAACGCGGCGAGGTCCTTCAGCGACCGGCCCGACACGATTGCAGCCCAGGTGCCTTCGAGCTCTGCCAACGCGCGAAGAGAATCCAGTGACGCCTCGTTCGGAATCGTGCGTGCCGGGTCTGCGGCAATTTCCGCGAGAGTCCCGTCGTAGTCGCAGGCCACGAGCAGCTGCGGGGTCCGGGCGAGCGAGGTCAGGCGGTTGAAAAGATCCTCTTGCATGAATCCCCTAGGCCGATCGGCGTGATCCGTCGAGAGGCGATTCCGGGCGTCCCTGTTCCGGATGGATCAAGGTCGGTCGAAGTGAGGGAGCCTTCGTGGTGGATTCGCCATCAGGGGCATGATGCATGGACGTCGCATCGTCGATGGACTCGATCGACCAAGAGGGACTCCGCACACGCTTCGCATCAAGCGGGCATCCCGGGGGGCCGTTCGAGAGCAGCCAGTGCAGCCATGTGTAGCATGTAAACGAATCCACGCCCGATCCTAATTCGGTCCAACCTCCCGGACCAATAGATTAAACCTGTTGTGAGCCAAGGCCGTCGGCGTACTCCGTTCGTTCCATCCTTGATTCCGCCATGAACCACAACCACCTGTACTACTTCTGGCTCGTCGGCAAGCATTGCAATCTCACCAAGGTCGCCCGGAAACTTGGATTGGCCCAGCCGACGGTGAGCGCCCAGATTCATGCTCTCGAAGCGCAGCTCGGCACATCGCTGCTGGCGCGAAGCGGACGCAACATCGAGCTCACGGAGGCGGGGCAGATCGTGTATCAGCACGCCGACGAGATGTTCCGGATTTCCGAGGAGATTCCCGACGCGCTGGCAGGCCGGTTCACGGGCCAGGCGCGAGTGCTGCATGTGGGAACTTCGGATTTTGTGCCGAAGCCGATCATTCGAAAACTACTCGAGCCGCTTCTTCAGGAGGATCCCGATGTGAGGCTGGTGTGCCGCGAGTGGAGAATCGACGAGCTTCTCGCGGAGCTTGGCCTCTTCCACCTCGATCTGGTGATCGCGGACCGGCCCCATCCCGCCAGCGGAAAAGTCCGGACCATCAGCCATCCGGTTCTTGAATCCGACATCGCCCTCTACGCCAGGCCGGCGATGGCGCGCAAACTCCGGCGGGGCTTTCCGCGGTCCCTTCATGGCGCACCGATGTACCTGCCGGTCCGGAGCACCATGCTGCGCGAATCGTTGGACCGCTGGTTCGAGGCCAGCCGCGTCGTGCCGACCGTGCTTGCCGAATTCGAGGATCGTGAGTTGATGAAGACCTTCGGGAGCGGCGGACTGGCCGCGTTTCCGGCGAACGCAACGATCGAAGCGGAGGTGAAATCGCAATTCGGAGTCATGCGCGTCGGGCGGATCCACGGGGTGCGCGAGACGTATTACGCGATTGCCGCGCATCGTCGCGTCATGCACCCGGTCGTCCAGCGTCTGCTTGCCCGCGCGACGAAGCTGCTTCACGGCGAACCCTAGCGGCTTGCGGCAACCGGACACCAGACTCGAAGCATCTCACAGCCAGCGCGGAACCGACTGCTTGTAATCGCGAAACGCATCGCCGAAGCGGGCTTCCAGGGCCCGCTCCTCGCGCGGCACCTTGACGGCGTTGGTCCAGAGCCACAGGACGATCGACACGCCCAGGATCAGCAGGCTTCCGTAGAAGATCGACCATCCCAGGAAAAGGGTCACTCCGGAGACGAACATTGGATTGCGCGAGATGGCGAAGGGGCCGTGGGTCATGAGAATCTGCGAGGTCCATTCCAGTTCCACAAACTCGGGCAGGTCGGAGACCTTGGCCAGCATTGCGCTGAACACCCAGATGAGCCCGGCGACGCCGATCGCGATCGGAATCAGCCCGAGCAGGTTCCCAGTCGCGGGGTCGTTCTCCGTCCAGCCGAAACGCGGCGTGAGCGACGAGAGAAGCCACGGCACCACGCACGCCATGACCGGATAGAGCAGCGCGACGACCAGCAGCATCAGGTAGACCGCCCAGCGGGGAGTTCGCTTGCGGAGCGAGGAATCCCTTCCCGGGACCTCGTGGTTTCTCATCACCTGCCCTGCTTTGAAGCGGCGGTTTTCTTGGCCATCGCTTTCTTCGCGGGACGGCGGGGGCGCTGCTTGGCCGACACCGACTTGATGATGGTTCGACCCTTCCCGGTTTTGGGAAGCGGCGTCTTGGCGATGGCGCATGCGGCGCGGATCAGGGCTTCCACCGCAGGCATCGCCAGCGTCGCGGCGCTCTCCAGGCGAATGAAGCGATTCTGATTGCCGGCGCCAAGCAAGATCTTCTTCGGATCGGGCAGCGAAGCGCCGTAGTAGAACGAGAGCGCGACTCCCTTGGGCGAGATGGCCAGCGAGACCACACAGTCCGAGGCGCGCTCGGTTGCGCTGAAGCCGAGAGCGAGGAACTGGTAATTGTCGTAGACCAGCTCGAGGGCAGTGGGCAGGCGCTTGCGCAGCGCGGCGCGGGTCGATCGCGCCAACGCGGCGGTCGTCGGCTCATACTTGTCGATGAACTTCCTCAACTGCCCGGCCGGAGTTTCCGCAGTCGGCTTCATGGCCCCGATACTAGACCGAACCTCGCATTCCGCTATCCTCCGGCCTCGGATACGCTCGCTTGTGCCCATCGCGACATGCCAGAATCCATGCCCAACCATCCGCTGTGTGAGCTCTTTCAGATCACGCCCCACGAGATCGAAGCGCAGCGGGCCTTCCTTGGAATCACGGCGGAGGACGAGACCCGTCTGGCCCGGATCCATGAGGTCATTCGCGACGATCTCGACGCCATCGTCAGCGAGTTCTACGACCATCTGCTGCGCCACGGCGAATTGGAGCGGTTCCTGGGCGATCCGCCGGTTCTGGATCGGCTCAAGGCGGCGCAGAAAAAATACCTGCTCAGCATGGGGTTGCAATCGAATCGACTTGACTATTTCGAGGGCCGGCTCCAGATCGGCGTGAATCTTGAGCGGGCCGGGCTGCAGCAGAACTGGTATCTCGGCGCCTCATCGGTTCTCTTTGACATCATCGGCCGCCGCCTGGCCGCCATCGGCGGATTGAAATCCGGCGAGCTCATGGCACTGATGACCACGCTGAAGAAGATCCTCACGCTGGACTCAGGACTGGTGGTGGAGACCTACTACAAGACCGCGACGCAGCAGCTTGAGAACGCCCTGCAACAGCTCACCGAAGTCCAGCACTCGCTGCAGAAGGTTTCGCGCCTGGACGGCCTGACGCAGGTCAACAGCCGGCGCTTCCTGATGGAGGCGCTGGAGCAGGAGTGGCACCGCAGCGGACGCTTCCACCGTCCCTTCACCGTGCTCTTCGTCGACCTCGACCACTTCAAGCAGGTCAACGACAAGCACGGCCATGGCTTCGGCGATTTCGTGCTGCAGCAGGTGGTGCAGGTCATGCACAATTTGCTGCGGCCGGCGGACATCCTGGGCCGCTATGGCGGCGAGGAGTTCGTCATCGGGCTGGTCGAAGCCGACGAGAAGATCGCCGAGCAGATCGCCGAGCGCATCCGCAAGAAAATTTCCGAAAGCTCCTTCCAGCGCGAGGAGCACAAGGCCTCCGTCACCGTCAGCATCGGCGTGGCCGCCAAGGCCGAGGGAGTGGAGCGGCTCGAAGTCCTGATCGAGAGGGCGGACCGTGCCCTCTATAAGGCCAAGGACGCCGGTCGCAACCGGGTGTGCGCCTACCGATAGGTGGTACAAATAAACACCATGAATGAGATCGATCACGCATCCGGGACCCCTTCATTCAAAAGCCGCACTTCGGGCCTGATCTTCTTTGGAATTGTCACCCTTCTGCTGGGCGGGCTCTGCGCGCTCTTCGCCCTCATGATGCTCGTGGCGCAAACGCTGGTGGGGATGGCCGGCAAGACGCCGCCGCCGACGCAACCCGCGTGGCCGGTCTCGGTCATGTACGGCGCCATGGCCGTGGTCCTGATCTGGCTGGGCATCGGCTCCATCCGGGCTCGTCGCTGGGCAAGGGCGCTGCTGCTCATTCTTTCCGTGGTGTGGTTGATTTCGGGAATCTTCATCCTCGGCGGTTTGATGCTGGTCTTCCCGCAGTTCATGGAGGCGATGCAGTCCGCCGGTTCGTCCAATCAACAGAAGTTGCCGCCGGAAGCGCTGCTGGTGATGGCCGTCGTCATGGGGGCAGTCTTCGCGGTGATCTTCCTCATCCTGCCGTTGAGCTACTTTCTTTTCTACCGCAGCCGCCATGTGAAGGCGACCTGCGAGGCGCGCGATCCGGTGCAGCGATGGACCGACCGCTGCCCGCTGCCCGTGCTGGCGGTCAGCCTCTGGCTGGGAACCACGGCGCCCATGATGCTGCTCATGCCGCTGGCCTACCGCAGCGTGTTTCCCTTCTTCGGCGACTTTCTCTCGGGTGCGGCAGGCACCTTGGCGTATGTGGTGATGGCCGTCATCTTCGGCTGGGCGGCCCGCGCCACCTACAAGCTCGATGTGCGGGCATGGTGGCTGGTGGTGGCCGGCAGTGTGCTGATGGCCATCTCCAACGCGATCACCTATTCGCGCCACAATTTGGAAGACGTCTACCGCCTGATGGAATTGACTCCGGAGCAGATCGAGCAGGCGAAGCAGTTCGCGTGGTTCAGCGGCGACTCGCTGGTCTGGAGTTCGCTGATCTTCGTGCTGCCGCTCCTGGGCTACATGCTCCTGGTGAAGAAGTACTTCCGTCGCACTGCGTGAGAGCCTGTCATTTTCTTTGCAGGACCAGATGGACGAACCTCTGCTCCGCACCGCCGGGCGCGAGATGCACGGAGCGTCGGGCGGCGACGGGTTTGAAGTGCTCTGCGAAAAAATCCTCGATCTCGCGCTCGCCATGTCGCTTGATCTCCAGCCCGCTGCATTTCAAGGGGCCGTCATCCGCGAAAACGCTCAGCACCAGAAAGCCGCCCGCCGCCAGCGCCTGCACGGCCCGATCCCGGTAGCTCGTCCGGTCCGCCTCGTCGGCGAGGAAGTGGAAGACGGCGCGGTCGTGCCAGAGGCTGAATCGGCTTCCGCCAAAGTCATGCGCGAGCAGATCGCCCTCGATCCAGTGAACGGCTGTGGCACGCGAACCCATCCGCGACTGGGCGATCTCCAGGGCCGCACTCGAGAGATCCATCACGGTGACATTCGTAAAACCCATCCCCACGAGGTCGTCGACCAGCGTCGAGGCGCCGCCGCCCACGTCAAGGAGTGGCGACCCTTTGGGGAGGTTGAGATCGCGAATCCGTTCGATGGATGTCTGGACATGATCGGCGTACCAGCTGACCTGTCGGTGGTCCTTCGTCCTGTAGATCTGCTCCCAATGGTGCTTCCGGTCCATGGCGCGACGAGTCCACTCCACCATCCATCGTGCGGATCGAATCGCCTCCTCGTTCGTGCCCTGTTCCCGGATGCGGAGCGCCTGCTCGAACTGCGCCATGGCTTCCTCGAGCCTGCCGACCCTGTGCAGCGCGTAGCCGACATTGTTTCGCACAGAGGCTTCCCACTTCTTGGCCGCGGGTTGTGCGGACGCCTGGACGATGGCGAGCGCCTTTTGTCCCCATGTGAGCTGGTCGGCCGCAGCGGTGTCGACAAAAGCAAGCATGTGGATCGAGTCGATGGCCAATCCGTCCAATCCACCGGCGGTCGCGTGTTGCAACGCCTTCTCATACCAGGCCCGGGCTTGCTCCCTCTCCTCCGCGGTCGTCGATTCCGGCGGGTGCGCCGCCGACGCCAGGGTCCTTCCAAACTCAAGCGCGTGGCGAGCCTTCGCCTCGAAGCCCGCGGCGGCCACCTTGGGTTCAAGGTCCTTCAGCAGTTCCCGCGCCGGGACGAATTGCTTTCGCAGGCCGAACGTTCGGGCGATCTGGGTTTGCAGGATCAAGGCGTCGTCGCCCGACGCGTTTTCAAGCGCGTCGCGGAATCGCCTCTCGCTGAGCGCCGGATCGGAAAATTCCCACAGCGGTGCGACATCAATGGCCATGGCGATCGGCTTCGTCGGCTTCCCATTCCGAAAGTTCGGGAACAGAGTTGTGAGCCCGGTCGATGTTCAATGGCTTCCCGGCGCCGCTAGATCGGCTCGAAGTGCGAGAACATGTTCTGGAATTCGGCGATGTTCGCCGGCGTCTCGTACCAGCACACCGCCTCGTATTTCTTCCACAGAGCCAGAACCGCCGGGTTGGTGTGTGCTCCGGCGATCGCTTCCTTGGAGACCCACTCGAAGACTTCGATGATGATTCCGTCCGCGGTGCGCATCACGATCGGCTTGCGGGCCGTGACCAGGCCCTCGGCGTCAAGCGAACGATGGTGATCGCGCACCAGCTCAAGCAATTCTTGTTCGCACCCCGGACGCGGTTTGAAGCAGGCGACGGCGATTGATCCCATGATGGATCCATCGTAACGGACACGCCTGGGGCAAGGACCCGTGCATTGTTCCAAAGGCCTCATGCGTGGTACCATGAAGCAGCGGCATGACGTTGCGTCGCCGCCGGCGATGGTCGGCGGTTCGTTGGGGCCGAAGAAGAATCTGGAATGATGTAGTGCGGTGACCACTCTCGAAAGATCGGAGGTTGCGCGTATGGATCATGTTCAAAAGCAACTCAAGCAATTGGAGTCGGCGGTTCTGCAGCTTCAGGCCGACAAGGTCGCGTTGCGCGCCGAGCTGGACAAGTTGAAGGCGGGTTCCTTCGAAAACATCACCTGCAAGTCCTGGAAGATCGTGGACCAGCACGGCACCATGCGGATCAACGCCACCACGCTGCCCAACGGCCAGGCCGTGCTGCAGCTCTACGACATTTTCAACAAGCCGCGGATCGCCGCGGTCACGCTTCCCGACGGCACCGCGAGCGTGGTGTGGTTCGACAAGGACGGGGATGTCCGGATCGACGCGGTCACGCTTCCCGACGGCGCCGCCGTCGTCCGCTGGTGCGACAAGGAAAAGAAGTTGCGGATGAGCTCGGGAACCCACGCCGACGGCCACGCGGGCGTGTCCTGGCTCGACAAGCATGGGAAGGAGCGGATCATCGCGGTCACCCGCGCCGACGGCCACGCGGGAGTGGGCTGGAGCGACAAGGCGGGGAACAAGCGGATCAGCGCGTCGACCGACACCGACGGCGCCGCGGTGGTGCGATGGCGCGACAAGGACAAGAAGATGCGGCTCAACGCGGGAACCTACGCCGATGGCCAGGCGGGCGTGGCCTGGCTCGACACGGAGGGCAAGTTGAGAATCCTCGCGGAGACGCTTGCCGATGGAACTCCCAGGTTTCCCTCGAAGGACCTGCTTCCCAACGCGCATCCGGCGGCGCATCAGCATGCGGCCGGGCAAAATCCGCCTCCGCCACCATTGCACGCGTCGGTTCAATCGCCGCAGCCCGCGGCGCATGCGACTGAAACCACCAAGCATGCCTGACACGCTGGAGTTCCGCCGGCATCAAGCCTTGTATCATCGCGGGATGAACTTCAAGACTTCATTGTCAGCGTTGTTGATGGCGTGTTCGGTGGTTGTGGCGGCACCCTCGGCGCCTCCAGCAACCGCTCCTTCGAAGCCCGGCACCAATGCCGCGGCCCCCGCGAAGCCTGAAACAACTCCTCCCGCCGTTCCCGCCACAGCCGGCGCCGCCGGCGACCTGGCCTGGGCCGAGGTGCTGGAGGCCAAGCCCGATCCCAAGGTCGTCACCGATGCTGACCTGCTCAGCCGCATCGCCGCCACCGGCCTGCCCTGGCGGGTGAAGGACAAGGCAAGCGGCATCGAGATGCTGCTGGTGCCGCCGGGAAAGTTCATGATGGGCGCCAGTCCCGGCGACGACGAGTCTGCCGAGATGGAGAAGTTTCTTGCCGAGAAATATCCCGAGTACAAGTACACCGAGCATCCCGCTCACGAGGTCACCATCACCAAGCCCTTCTACCTCGGCCGCACCGAAGTGACGCAGGACCAGTGGCGGAAAGTGATGCTGAACAATCCAAGCAAGTTCTTGATCTCCGACAAGATGAAGAGCGATTCGGCAAGCCTGAAGAAAAAGGATCAGGAGCTGGTTCTGCCCGTGGAGCAGGTTTCATGGGATGACTGCCAGAAATTCTGCGAGAAGACCGGCCTGCGGCTGCCCACCGAGGCGCAGTGGGAGTACGCCTGCCGGGCCGGGAATCCCAAATCCCGTTACGGCGAAATCGAATCGATCGCATGGAGCGAAGAAAATGCCGCGGACAGGACTCATCCCGTGGGACTGAAGGCCTCGAACGCACTGGGTTTCCAGGACATGATCGGCAATGTGTGGGAGTGGTGCTCGGACTGGTACCAGGGGGACTACTACTCGGCCTGCGCTTCGGGCGTGGTGGATCCCGCGGGGCCGGAAAAGGGCGAATGGAATGGGCATGTGTTGCGCGGCGGCTCCTGGGACAGTCGCTCGGTGGGATGCCGCGCGTCGATGCGCCGTTACTTTGCGCCCACCCTGACCGTCAACTACCTCGGGTTCCGCGCCGCGAGGACACCCTAGTTTGAATTTCGACCCGACCTCGCTCGCCATCAACATCTTCGCGGGCATTGTCGGCTTGGCGTACATCATCTACGGCAAGAAGGAACAGAAACTGATTCCGCTGGTGTCGGGCTTCGGCCTGATCGTGCTGCCCTACGTCATCGAAAGCAACACCATTCTCATCGCGGTGTGCGCGGGCCTGGCCATTGCACCCTTTGTCATTCGCCTCGAAGGGTGACGCGATCCCCGGCGTGAATGCGCTTCCGCCGCATCACATGAATGCGATTCAAAAAAGAAGCGAGGGACGGACTGAGCCGTCCCTCGCGGGGTTGCACATGAATGGTCGACCGCGACTCAGGCGCGGCGGCGACGCATGGTGAGCAGGCCGCCCATGCCCACCAAGGCCAGCGAGCCGGGGCCCGGGACATTGCCCGAAACCTCGACGATGTAATCCTGGTAGGAGGGGCTTTGCAGACCGACCAGGTTCGCGCTTCCGCCCGAGCCGACCGCGGCGAGCAGATTCGCCAGGTAGACGCCGGCGGCGCCGGAATAACCCGTGGCCTGGAAGGCGCCGCTGCCGACGCCCAGGGGGCCGCCGAAGTCCGTGATGGTTTCCCAGACGGCCAGCTGGAAGGCGCAGGCGTAGGCGGCGTTGGCGCTGAACTGAGCTCCATTGGCGAACGCGTAGAGGTCGGCGATCGCCGCTGCCTTGGCCGCGCCCATGGGAGCGGCGTTGGGAATCAGGTCGATGGCGACCACGCTGTAGGGGCTCGGTCCGCCCGGGCTGAACTGGTAGACGTCGCCGCAATAGACCAGGTAGCTGCCGTTGGCGAAGGCCGACGTGTTGCTGCTGTTGGTCACGTTGAGGACCTGCTGGCCGGAGTAGACGCCGCCGCTGTAGCCGGGCGACAGGATGCTGACGACTTCGCAAGCGCCCATGCCGATCTCCTGCACATCAACTGTGGTCGCCCATGCGCCGGCGCAGATTGAGGAGGCGAGGAGAAGGGAGGCGGAACGAATCATTGGTTTCATGGTGTGGCTTCTTTGCAAAAGGGGAACCGGTCGAAAGGAACGAAACAGCCGGTCACGACTGCCACACACAGATGCCATCGAAATGACGCAAGAGAAATGAAATGAAAGGTTTTAAATGAGAAACGGGTTATTTTCCCCGGAATTCCCGTCAATTCAGTCCATAACTCACGAACGCATAGGGTTCTTTTCGGACTTTGAAAATCGCGGCGTTTATCCGTTGTCCAGCGAGCGAATCAGCGCGTTGATCCTCGCGCGGCGCATGCTGGCCACGGTGCCGATGATGCCGCCGCCAATGCCAAGCAGTGAGCCCGCGGTGGCGCCGCCGATGGCGAGCACCATCGTTTGCTCGCGGCTGCCGGGCGCCACCCAGGCCAGGGCCACCATCGCAAGACCAAAGAACAAATTGCCGCCGACGCCAAAGAGCAGCATCATGGCGTGCGCCTTGAATTGGCGCAGCGCGGCATAGCTGCGCACAAGCTCGGGACTGGATCGCGCGTCCAAGGGCTCGGGTTCGCGGCGAAGCATTCCCAGGCTGCCATGCAGAACCGTGAAGGTCAGGGTCAGAAGCGTCACTTGGATGGCCAGCGCCTTCAGCCACAGGGATTGTGCCGCTTCGTCAAAGGGGCCAGGTCCGGGCAGACCAATCGCTTCGAAAAAGGCCGCGAAGGATGCACTCCATGGTCGCAGCGCAATTCCCAGCAGGCAAGCTGCACCAAGGGCGATGGAGAGGGTCCACAGCGAACGGGGGGCCAGGGGCGATTGATCGCGCGGCACCAGTGAAGCGCGCCGCACAGTCGAGCCGACGGGGTGCGCATGCGCCAGGTCGGGATTTCGAGCCGCCAATGCCGGCATCGCAATGCCGAACCACAGTGGAAAGAAAAAGCAGAAGTCGATGAAGAGAAAGCGAACGTGGCCGAGCCAGAGCAATAGATGCCCGCCGAGGCAGATGATGGTGGCGACCAGGAGGGCCAGCGCGAGGCCGCGGGCACGCGCGAGAGAGTCCGTTGTGACGGCGTCGGCGGGTCCGCGTGGCGAGCAAAGGACGAACACCAAGGGAAAGGCAATCATGGCCACGGGAAAAAAGAGGTCAAACCATCTCATGGGCGGTCTCCTGTGCGAGGGGCGGATGAATCGGATGCGGCGCCTGGCCAATAGCGGGGGATCATTCGTTCCACGCAGGAACGAACATCGTCAGGTGAAAAGCCTGAAAGCTTGGCATCCGTGAGCATGCGGCCGATGGCTTCATTCAGCGCGGTGGTGATCGATGAAGTGGATGCGGACTTTGCGCTTTCCTTGCGGGCGGCGGCGGAGCGATCTCCCGCGGGAGCCTCGCAAACGGCCGTGACGCGCGTTCCGCGACCACGGGCGGCGACGGCGAGACCTGAAGTCTCAAGTTCGCGGTAGGCGCGGGCGACGGTGTTCAAGTTGACGCCCAGATCCGATGCCAGTTGGCGGACAGGCGGGAGCTCGTCGCCAAGCTTCAATTGGCCGCTGGCGATCAGGTGTCGAATGCCCGCGACAATCTGATCACCCAGTGGAATTGGCGAATCCAGGCTGATTTCAAGCATGGATTCATAGTATCATACTTTGATACTATGTCAAGTGGATTCTGGAATTTATCGAAGGGGCTGAGCTTCGGCGTCTTTGACGTCCAGATTCACGCTGACATTGCCGATGTCCCAGTCTGATGTGGTCTCGATGAGCACCATGGGGGTGCCCAATACGGAGATGCACTGCTCGCCCTGCAATGCATCGCATCCGACCGCAAGGCACATGTGCGGCGTGTCGGCATTCATGCAGTAGACCAGTGCCACGGGGGTCTGGATATCGATGCTGCGAATCAATGTCGCCAGGAGCAGGCTCTTGGAGTCGCAGTCGCCGCCATCGAGCAGCACTTCCGCCGGGGTGCGCAGGCCGCAGCGGGCCTTGCCGTCCTTGACGAAGTCGTTGCGGCCATCGTCCACCTTGCGGTAGGGAACGGCGTTCTGCACATAGCTGGCCAGCGCCTCGATGCGCTGACGCGCGGACAAGGAGACCCTCGTCCCGTGCCAGTAGGCGTCGATGATGGATTTGGCCACCGGTCGCAACGCGGCGGCCGAACGGTCGAGAATCCATTGATGGTCCGGTGCGATGCGCTCCGCCGAGCAGAGGATGCCGTGCTGCGCGAAGGACTGCGCGACCGCGTATTCGATCGCGGCAAGCGAGCCATCGCCGGGCCGATAGGCCACTTTGTCCAGCACCTGCTCGGGATAGCCGAAATAGTGCTCAAGCGCGTCGGCCCAGGCCTGGTCGATCGAGGCCGAAATGCGGAAGGTTTCGGCAGCGCATCCGTTGCGGAGGAACTTGGTGTCTCCGTCGCGTCGCACGATGCACGCCTGATCGTCGCTCCACTGGTCGAAAGGCAGGCTGCGGATTCGGTGTCGCGGAGAAGTGAAATCGCGCTGGGATTCATACCAGGCGCGCAGGTCCGCGTTCTCCGGCATGGAGAGCGCCCGCTCGATCGCCGCAGCCGACGGGATGGTCGCGCTTCCGCTCTCGTTGCCGACAGCCGGCACCGTGGTGGCGCCGCCAGGCGAAACGGGCGCTGTTGGTTCGATGGCCCGCGGGGATGAGCGCGTGATGGCTCCCTTGCGCACCGGACGGCGCGGAGGAGATCGGACACCGCTCGGCGTCGACAAGGGTTTCGTGCCGGCCGGGGCGCTGGGCGGAGGAGCGCTGGCGGCCGCGGCGGGTTGGATCGGCTCGATGAAGAGGAACAACGAGGCGGCGCCTGCGAGGAGCGAGGTGGCAAAAGTGCGCGTGGTGAATTTCATGGAACTCCTCGTTTGGCAACGGAGCAGCTCAGGCGTGATTGCCCGCAAAACCAAAGAATGGGCGGTGGGGGATTCGAACCTATAGCGAATTCATCGGGAAATGTAGAAGAATCACTTTCGGGCGGCGCAAATTGCGGCGCACTTGGGAGCGATTCCATTACTCCAACAGTGACAAATGCCCCCACTGACCCGGACTTGGCAGCGGTTGTAACCGCCTGGCCTGACCTTCCCCCAGCGTTGCGGGCGGGCATAGTGGCGATGGTGAGAGGGGTTGGTTCGCCGGCAATTTAGACAGCGGCCAAGCCGCTACCATTGGGTGTCGTTGGGACGGCGTCTCAACTGGTTTGCATTGCCCATCGCGATGTCTGCCTACCAATAAGGTGCTTTGTTCATGGATAACTTGCCTTCACCTCCCTGCTCGACCGAATCGCAATGTCCGACCGCGTGCGGTCCAGGCGAATGCCAGCGAACAAGCAAAGTTCGCACATTGCTGGTCACAGGTGCGGCGGTGGTGATCCTGGGCGTGTTGGTCTGGCAGGGAGTCACATCGGGCGGCAACCCTGATCCGCTGGCGGAGAACATTTCGCCCGCCGCCGCCGTGATGAACACCGGCATCCTTGTCTTCCGCGAGGGACTGGAAGCGATCCTCGTGCTCGCCGCGCTGACAGCCAGCCTCGTGCGCTCGGGCCGCGGATACGCCAAGCCGGTGGCGCTGGGTGCGGGCCTGTCGATTCTCGCGTCGGTGGCCACATGGTTCATCGTGGTCGCGATCATCGACAGCATTAACGCCCCCGCCCTTCATGTGCAGGCGGCGACTGGCCTGCTCGCGATCGTGGTCCTGCTGGTCATCATGAACTGGTTCTTCCACAAACTTTACTGGGCTGGGTGGATCTGCATGCACGAGCGCCGCAAGCAGGCGATCATTCACGAGCCGGCACGCAGCGAGCGCGCGATCTTCTGGGGTCTGGTGCTGCTGGGCGTGACGGCGGTGTACCGCGAAGGTTTCGAGATCGTGCTGTTCCTGCAGAGTCTGCGCCTGCGCGCGGGCGAATCGCCGGTGCTGCTTGGAACAGCGATCGGGCTTGGACTCACAGGGATCGTGGCCGTGCTGACATTTGTCGCGCAGCGCAAGTTGCCCTATCGCAAAATGCTCATAGCCACCGGCATCATGCTCGGTGCCGTTTTGCTCGTCATGGTCGGCGAGAGCGCACAGGAACTGCAGCAAGCCGGATGGATCAAGACGACTCCGGTCGGGCTGCCGCTGCCCGAATGGATGGGCATGTGGTTCGCGATTTTCCCGAATGTGGAAGGGCTTGCGGCACAGGCCATCGCGGCGTTGTTAGTCATTGGATCGTACTTCCTCGCCAAGCGCAGCGGCGGTGGGCGCAGAGGTCGTGGCGAGAAAATTCGCACGACCCCTCTAGTGGTCTCAGCCCGCATGTCGTCGGGAAATTCCATGACGATGTCGGCTGCCACGCCATAAATAAAGCAATGCTTAGATGCCCAAAACGGTCTACAGCATCTCAGCAATGGATTGCCCCGCTGAAGAGTTTCTTATCCGCAACCGCTCTCGACTTTGGTCCATGCGGAGGCTGTCCAAGCGACCTTGACGGCTCTGGTGAAGTAGATGATGCTGATGGCGGATCGATGCTTCTCGACTTCGGCCCCTGCCAATAGACAAATCGCAAGGCACGAACCCTTGCAATGGCAACATTGGTCAATACCCTATTGGGGTAGGGGCGGGTGCACTTTATAGGTCAAAATGCGGCTCACCCGTGCAATGTCTGCAAGTGGAACGGGTCCTTCCACGCAAATAATGCTTTTGGGGTCTCTACGATGAGCCATGAAGCGGTATCGAGTTTGTTGGGGGCAAGCCCGAATTATTGCACTTGAAAGGCGCAACTCTTACAATCCCTCCAGGGGGGTGGGGGGGAACCATGTAAAGAGCGCGCTTTCAGTGGGGGTAGGGGAAGCCGCGCACAGCCGGGGAGGGCAAAAAATAAATCCGATTCTCCCTGCCACCGTGGATGCCTCTCACTGCGCGCGTGAAAGGATAACGAAGGTTCTTTTTTTGCATTTTCAGCGGGAAATGTTCACGCTTAGCACAACTTGAGAGGCGAAATTTCACCTTCAATGGCTTCCTGGACGGTGTGATTCATGGTCGAATCAGGGTATGCGATCAATTTGCCTGGTATCCATTTCATGCACTTTTTCTAATTTCAGATATCGCCTATTGCATCCCCGTTGACTCGCCATAAAATCACTGAAATGAGGTAGCGGATTGATCGTCCGCGAACGGCTGGGCGTGGTTGCGGCGATTCACTCTCCCCGCTGCCACGCCTGGCCGGCCACTAAAGGAGAGTGCATGACACCTAGCGAATGGGACGATTTACGCGAGGATGCGCGGGAATTTTCCAAGACGAATCCAAAGATGCAGCACACGCTTGTTTTTATCCCAAGTCAAGGGGTGCCGGGCGCGCAGGAATTATTAACCGCATCGTTCGACGATGCGCGTGACATTCGGAGCACGCTGCGCTTGCTTGGTATTCCTTGTCCCGGTGACGACGAAGCAGGTATCAAAGGGTTGAAAATGTGGCATCGCCACGGCCACGGATCGGTTCACACCTTGCTTTGGCCCATTGAGCCGCATACGGAATCCAGCGCCGACTGGAAACGACTGTGGGAAACGCTCTGGGGTTTGATCGGCAGTCGCGTCGCTACGGTCCTGCCCGACGCCTTTGCCGTTGGCGTCAGTGATGCGCCGACAATCGAGAATGGCGCGTCCGATCCGTCCTGGTTGCTGCATTGGCTAGCGTGGCCGGGGCATTTGAATCATCGGCTCGCCAAAGTGAGGTGGCGAGTGTTCCCTTTGAAAAATGGTGCATCTATGACTTTGGATGAACGCTTCCCCAGCGGGTGTCCGAGCAAAATCTTTGCGAACAGGACTAAGACCGAATTGCAACATGTTCTCCAGCAATACGGTGTCCGAGGGTCGCCACTGGAAAATTCCCAACTTACCGATTGGTGGTCAAGCACGATCGACGCCGGCCCCACGCTGGTCGCGGCGATTGATTGGTTGCGGCCGCGTTTGAGTCCCAAAGCGGATGGACTGCCCACAGGGAACGAAGGCCGCCAGTTGCCTGAACTGGGGCCGCATGATCGGCAAGCGTGGCAATTGTCAATGATGCAAGGGATGACTCAAGGCAAAATCGCAGAAGCATTGAACAAGGAACACCGTAAGACCTACAACCAAGGGCAAGTGTCGAGGATGATTGCCCGCGCCAAAGTCCACGCGGAAGCAAATGGGGTGGACAAATTGGCCGAACAAGTAGCAGGGAAGATCAAACGGCCCATGACGGTTGACCCTGGGCGGCTGAATCTAGGGCCTAGAGTCGATAAGCGAAACCCGCGCCCGAGCGATCGGGCGAGGGAAAATGACGACGACTAATAGCGCGTGATATGCGCTTAAAAACCCTCGTTTCTTTCGGGGTATGCGCTTGTATGCGCTGTAATTCTTGAATATGCGATGACTCCAAAGGGAAGCCAATTCGGTTTCCCATTAGGAGCATTTTCAATGAATCAGGAATTTGATCTGTTGACGGCCCGAGAGTTGGCAAAGCGTTTGCGCGTTTCAACCGATACGGTCCGAGCGTGGGCGAGGCGGGGAGTCATCCCTTCATTGCGGCTGTCACCCAAAGTCATTCGTTACAAATCCGAAGAAGTGCTGTCCGCGCTTTCGATCAGGTCGGCAAAGGCGGTGTGCCGTGGACAATGAATCAAAAAAGCAAGTTTCTCCAACCCTTGCACTTCGCCCAAGGGAAGCGGCCCGTGCGCTGGGAATTGGTCAAAGGAAACTTTGGGAACTGACCAAGACTGGGGTGATTCCATCCGTGCGGATAGGTACATGCGTCCTCTACCAAGTTTCGCAATTGGAAGCGTGGCTGACTGCGCGAGCGAGCAAGGCAGGTCAAGAATGAAAGCCTCTCAAGGTGATTGGCTTGCCGTGAACAAGTCACTTCCATGTCCGATCTGTGGCAAGCCGGATTGGTGCGCTCAATCGGAAAATGGCGCTGTGCGCTGCATGAGAATCAGCGATCCGCCGGCTGGTTGGCAATTAGTGAAGCGAAATGATGACGGCGGCACGGTGTATCGGCGTGATGGTGAGCCGGATCGACATGCAAACCTTGCCGGCGTGAAAACCAAACCGGCTAAGAATTCCAGGACTTATTCGACACTAGAAGCAGCGATTGAAGCGGCAACGAAATTTACAGGCGGAGAATTTGTGAAACATTGGTCCTATGAACGCAGCGAAGGCATAGAAGCATTCATTGTTTGCCGGTTCAATCTGAAAGATGGGTCAAAGCAATTCCGCCCGATTCACAAGTGCGACGATGGCAAATTCATCATTGCCGATCCCCCTGGTTTGTTGCCGCTGTATCGCTTGCCGGAATTGCAAGACGCGGCGAGAGTCTATGTATGCGAAGGTGAAAAAGCGGCGGAAGCGGCACGGTCAATCGAATTGATCGCAACCACTTCCGCGCATGGATCAAAGAGCGCAGCGAAATCAGACTGGCAACCACTTGCCGGCAAAGATGTAGTGATTCTGCCGGATAACGATTCCGCCGGCGAGATTTACGCTGCGAATGTGGCGGGCATTCTGCATGGTTTGGGATGCACTGTGCGAATTGTGACCCTGCCGGATTTGCCAAAGGGAGGCGATATTTTCGACTGGATCGAAGCGCGGGAATGCATCGAATCAGAATCACTGCGCGACGAAGTGGCGTGTTTGGCCGGGGCAGCGCCTGTCTGGCAACCATCCGAAAATCAATCGCAATCGCAATATGGACGATCTGAACCAATCATTGTGAGGCTTTCGGATGTGGAGCCTGAACAGGTCGCATGGCTTTGGCCCGGTCGAATCGCACTTGGAAAACTAACGCTGATTGCTGGCGATCCGGGTTTAGGGAAATCATTTCTTACCTTGGACATGGCGGCGAGAGTTTCGAATGGGATGCCTTGGCCCGATCGACCCAATGAAGCCAATCCAAGTGGCGGCATTGTGTTACTGAGCGCAGAAGATGATCTAGCGGACACAATCCGGCCACGGCTTGACGCAGCGAATGCGAATGTGAGCCGAATTCAGGCGCTGAAGGCAATCCGTTCAGTTGGCGGCACTGAGCGCATGTTTAACCTTTCCCGTGACCTGCCAAATTTGGAAGTGGCGATCAAATTGGTAGGAGATTGCAGGCTTGTAGTGATTGACCCTGTAACGGCGTACTTGGGTGGCGTGGATTCGCATAAGAATGCAGAGATTCGCGGATTGTTGGCCCCGCTTGGTGAATTGGCGGCGCGGCATCGGGTTGCGGTGGTTGCGGTAACGCACTTGAACAAGAGCGGATTCGGTCCGGCGATCTACCGGGCTATGGGTTCGCTCGCGTTTGCTGCTGCTGCGCGTGCGGCATGGGCAGTAAGCAAAGACAAAAACGACCCGCTCAGGCGGTTGCTACTGCCAATCAAAAATAACATCGCGCCGGATACCGGCGGATTGGCATATCGGATCGAACCTGTGGGTTTGATCGGTTGCCCAGTGGTAGCGTGGGAAGCAGACCCGGTGGCGTTAAGCGCCGATGATGCCTTGGCAAGCGATCGCATTGAAGGCGGTAATAGAAACGAACGAAATGATGCTGTGGATTGGTTACGCAAAGCATTGGCTGACGGCCCAATGCTGGCGGAAGAAGTGAAGCAGCAGGCCGAACAAAACGGTATTAGTGCGGCAACCCTTCGACGCGCCAAGCGTGAAGCCGGGGTAGAGGCAAAGCGAGAGGGGTTTGGTCCAGGTGCGAAATGGTACTGGATGCTTCCCGAACACCATAGATGCTCACCCCAACTCATAGATGCTCACCCTAAAACAGTGAGCACCAATGGAGAAATTGAGCATCTATGAACCCAATGAGCCTTCGATCAATGAGGAAATCCAATGACACTACTTGACAAACAGAAAGCAAGTGATACAATTGAGCCTATGAAGATCAGCGATGCAGTACGCAAAGCAATCGAAACGAGCGGCATGAGCCGGTACGAACTCGCAAAGCGAAGCGGGGTTTCGCAAGCGGCACTCTCAAAGTTTGTTAATGGCCGGGGTATGCATATCGCGATCCTGGACAAAATCGCCGGCCCGCTGGGTCTACGGCTGACAGTCAAAAAATCCAAACGAAAGGCAGGGTGAGTCATGGCAAGCATTTCACGCGATGCAAACGGTACAAAGCGGGTTTTATTTACGGATGACCAAGGCAAGCGCCGCACAATTCGGCTGGGCTTGGTATCGACCAAGGCGGCTGAGTCATTCAAACTGCGCGTTGAGGCGCTACGAACCGCTCGAACCACTGGAACACCACTAGACGGGGAATTGTCCGCATGGCTGCGCGACCTGCCAGACTCGATGCACACTCGCCTGGTGGGGGTTGGGCTTGTTGAATCACGCGAGAGCGCTGCGACTATCTCGCTGGACAATCTTTTGCATCAATTCGATGCGACGGCAATAGTCAAAGACGGCACGCGGGCCGCATATCGACAAACCACGGGAAGCCTGCGCGATTACTTCGGCGGTCAAGTACCCATTGCCAAGTTGACTACTGCGGATGCGGACGGCTGGCGTAAATCAATTTCCGAATCAAAACTTGCCGTTGCAACCGTTGCCAAGCGTGTGCATGTCGCCAAGGCAATCTTCAATAAAGCGATCAAATGGGGCATGATTCCAAAAAGCCCATTTGCTGATTTGCGGGCTGGGATGCAGTCAAACCAAGAGCGGGCGTTTTATGTCACTCGCGAAATGATGACGGCGATACTTGCTGAGTGTCCCGATGACCAATGGAGGGGGATTCTGACGCTTTGCCGCTATGCGGGGCTTCGCTGCCCGTCCGAATTGGTCGGTTTGAAATGGAGCGATGTGAATTGGGAACTTAGCCGCTTGACGGTTCGAAGCCCCAAGACTGCTGGACACGAAGGCCATGCCATGCGGTTTGTCCCCATTTCACAAGAGGTCATGCCGATTCTGCAAGCACTGTTTGACGATGCCGAGCCGGGAGCCGAAGCGATCATTCCAAGATTGCCCAATTCATCGGCCAACTTACGAACGACTTTCACCAAAATCATCATTCGGGCGGGTCTTAAACCTTGGCCACGGCTTATCCAAAATTTGCGGGCATCTTGCGCGACTGATTGGGTGGAACGAGTCCCAGCCCATTCAGCCGCACGCTGGCTAGGTCATAGTCCGATGATCGCAGCGCAGCACTACCTTCAAGTTCGGGATGCCCATTTTGACCTTGTGACGGGCGGCGCAAAAAGCGGCGCACTCAATGTCCAAAATGCGGCGAAGCACCCGTCCGCACACGGACGCGCCGAATCGCTGAAACAATCAAATGTGTCTTGTTTCTCCGATGCTTTGCGAACAGATACGAAAGTGCGCAGCAGCACGCAAAAACTGGGAATGGGCGGTGGGGGATTCGAACCTCCGAAGGCTAAGCCAGCAGATTTACAGTCTGCCCTCGTTGACCACTTGAGTAACCGCCCTGAAATGTCATGCAAACGCCGACGCGAACGTTCAAACATACCGTTCCTTTGATCCGCTGGCAACGACGACGCCCGCGGCGAGCCACACGGCCGTTGGCGGCATTCAGCCTGCGGACGAAGCCTTGGCTTCCACCCGAAAAGTCCTCAGCCAGGCCACCTTGGCCCGCGGCGGATGGCGCTTCGATTTGCGCCGGTCAATCGCCTTGTGCACCAGCCACAGTCCGATCACGACCGCCAAAGTCACTCCAACCGCGACCATGATCTGATGAAAGATGTCGGTCACGCCGGCCTTGGCCGCGGCATGAAAAGCCAGCCAGCCGATGGCCATCTGCAGCGGCGCGGAGAAGAGCACGCAGATCCCCTCGACCAGCATGAATTTCCAGGTCGCCATGTGGAGCACACCGCACATGGTGATCACCGGCGTCCGGGTGCCGGGAATGAACCGCGCCGCGATCAGCACCACCACGCCGCGCTGGTCGATCTGGTGCTTCACCTCCAGCAGACGCCGCGGATGGAACATGCGCTTGAAGAAGCGGCTGTGCACGATGCGGGTCCCGAAGGTGCGGCACATCAGGAACCAGCCCAGGTCGCCCAGCACGATGCCGGCATAGGCGGCCAGTGCCAGCTCCCAGAAGAACCGCGGATCGTTGGCGGAGATCCAACCCGCCGGGATCAGGATCAGGTCTTCGCTCAGGTGCAGGCCGACGCCGCTGATGATGAAGGCAAAGAAGACCGTGATCGCTCCGTAGCGGTCGATGCCCTCGGCGATCCACTTGGGCATTTGCGGGGCGGGAGCGCCGCCCTGATGTTCATCCGACGGAGCCTGCGGATTGGCAACGGCGGGGGGCGGGCTTGCAGCCGGTGCCTGCCCCTGATGAACCGCGAGTTCGGCCGGCGAAATCGCGCTCGTCCCCATCGCGGCGAAAAAGAAAAAGACGGCGGCCAGACATGCGATGTGGAACGAGCACTTCATTCGTGGTCCACAGTGTAGGCCGCCGTCTTCAAATTTATGGAGAAGGGATCTAAGCCTTCTTCACATCCGTCGGGATCCGCATGCTGTAGAAGCTGCGATAGACGAAGATCAGCGCGATGACGAAGAACACGCCGCCGATCCAGTTCTTGTAGGGCTGCACCTGCTCCTGCACCGCGATTTCCACCGCGAGCAGACCGAACAGCGTGGTGAACTTGATGACCGGGTTGAGGCTGACGGAGCTGGTGTCCTTGAAGGGATCGCCAACGGTGTCGCCGACCACGGTCGCCGCGTGAAGGTCAGTGCCCTTCATGCGCATGTCCACTTCCACGATCTTCTTGGCGTTGTCCCAGGATCCGCCGGCGTTGGCCATGAAGATCGCCTGGAAGAATCCGAAGAACGCGATGGCCACCAGGTAGCCGATGAAGAAGTAGGGATTGAAGAAGGGCAGGGCCAGGGACATGCAAAACACCACGATGAAGATGTTGAACATGCCCTTCTGGGCGTAGACCGTGCAGATGCGGACGACTTCCTTGCTGTCCTCGATGCTGGCGGTGGCCTTCTCGAGGTTGATGTTCTCCTTGATGAAGACCACGGCGCGGTAGGCGCCCGTCACCACGGCCTGGGTGCTGGCACCGGTGAACCAGTAGATCACCGAGCCGCCGACCAGGAGTCCCAGCAGGATTTCCGGCCGCACGATGGAGAGCTTGCTCACCACGTCGCCATAGAGCTTGTCGAGCATCAGGATGATGCCGAACACCATCGTGGTTGCACCGACCACCGCGGTGCCGATGAGCACGGGCTTGGCGGTGGCCTTGAAGGTGTTGCCGGCGCCGTCGCCCTTCTCAAGAAGGTGCTTGGCGTTCTCGAAGCTCGGCTCGAAGCCGAAGTCGCGCTTCACTTCCTCGCGGATGTTGGGAATCTTCTCGATCTGGCTCAGCTCGAAGACGCTCTGGGCGTTGTCGGTGACCGGACCGAAGCTGTCCACCGCGATCGTGACCGGACCCATGCCCAGGAATCCGAAGGCGATGAGACCGAAGGCAAAGATCGGAGCCGCGAAGTCATACTTCGCCGGCATCAGGTGCTGGATGTCCGGGTTGTTGCTCGCCCACCAGCCCAGGGCCATGAGCGACGCGAGGACCAGACCCTTCCAGAACGCGGAGAAGTTGCCCGCCACGAAACCGGAGAGCACGTTCAAGCTGGCGCCGCCCTGGGCGCTGGCCTGAACCACTTCCTTGACGTGCCGGCTGTTGGTGCTGGTGAAGACCTTGGTGAACTCGGGGATCAGGGCGCCGGCGACGGTGCCGAGGCTGATGATCACCGAAAGAATCCACCACAGGCTGGAGTAGCTGTAGGTGGCGGTGTCGACCACGGTGCCGACGACGGCCTGGCCGGAACTGTTGACCGCAACCGCGGCCTGTTCGCCCAGGACCACTGTCTCGCTGAACTGGCCAAGCAGGGCCCAGCTGGCGAGGAAGGTCACGCCGATCGAGACGATCGAGGTGATCCACACCAGGCTGGTCAGCGGGGCTTCCTCATCGAAATCCTTCTTGGTGCCGAAGCGTGCGGAGCACATGATTTCATTGATGAAGTAGCTCAGCAAGCTGGTCACGATCATCAAGGCCCGCATGGCGAAGAGCCACACGATGAGCTTGGCGCAGATGGTCTGTCCCAGCTGGCCGTTGCTGTCGCCGATGGCCAAGGCCAGGAAGGCGATCAGCGCCACGCCGGTGACGCCGTAGGTTTCGAAACCGTCAGCGGTCGGGCCGACCGAGTCGCCCGCGTTGTCGCCGGTGCAGTCCGCGATGACGCCGGGGTTCTTCGGATCATCCTCGGGAAGCTTGAAGACGATCTTCATGAGATCGGCGCCGATGTCAGCGATCTTGGTGAAGATGCCGCCGCAGATGCGAAGTGCGCTGGCGCCCAGACTCTCGCCGATGGCGAAGCCGATGAACGCCGGGCCCACCAGGGCGGTCGGCAGGTACTTCAGAATCATGATCATGAAGAACAGTTCGACGCTGACCAGCAGCAAACCGACGCTCATGCCGCTGCGCAAAGGAATCGCAAGCACCGGCAGGCCCTGGCCCTTCAGACTGGCGAAAGCGGTGCGGCTGTTGGCGATGGTGTTGATGCGGATGCCGAACCAAGCCACGCCGTAAGAGCCGAGAATGCCCAGCACGCTGGCGGAAAGAATCACGAAGATCGAGAAGGCATCCTTGTGCTCGAGGTAGCCGAAGTAGTAGAAAATGCAGGCGCCGATGAGGATCCAGAGCAGGGCCAGGAACTTGCCCTGCTGCCAGAGGTAGCTCTTGCAGGTCTCCCAGATGATGTTGGAGACATCCGCCATGCTCTTGTGCACCGGAAGCCTCTTGGTCTGGCCATACTGGTACCAGCCGAAGATGCCCGCCAGAACGCAGACCAGCAGGCCCATCATCATCAGGTAGTTGCCTTGGATTACCGAGCTGCCGAACTTGAAGTTGGCAAGGTCGACGGAGGGCACCTTCAGGTCCGCCTCACCGGCGAATGCGGGGGTGGCGAACAGGGCAAGCAGCGCGAAAGTGGCGATCAGGTTCAGGCTCCGGCGGAGTCGGTTCATCATCTAAGTGGTTCCTTGTAAAAGTTATGGAATCTCCCGTGGATTCCGTGGGCTAGAAGAGTAACGGCAGCGGGGCGATAGGGCAAATGAGGGGAAAATGAGGTTTGGAGCATGGTTCTCAGACGCTGGAGCGAGCCCAGTTTGACCTGAATGCCCGAAATTACGACTTCCGCTAGGGTGGGGGCATGTTTGCCAATCGGCTGGCCAAAAGGCTGCGGCAACTCAGGAAGTGGGCGGCCAAGGCGGAGATCGACGCCTTTCGGCTCTATGAACGGGACATCCCCGAGTACCCCGCGGTGGTCGACTGGTATGGCGGCGAAGTGGTGGCATGGCTCCACCCCCGCACCAAGGATGAGACCGAGGCTCAGCAGGACATTCACGAGGCCCATTGCATTGAGGAGATCTGCTCGGCTCTGGAAATCCCGCGGGAGAAACTTTTCGTGAAGGAAAGGCGGCGGCAGAAGAACCGCCGCGAGGGCGCCGAGGAGGGGCAGGGGCAGTACCAGAAAGTCGCCGCCCAAAGCGCGCTGCGGGTGATGCGCGAGCAGGGGCTTCGCTTCGAAGTGAACCTGAGCGACTATCTGGACACCGGCTTATTCCTCGATCACCGCACCACTCGCGACATGGTTCGGCAGCGATCCAAGGGGCTGCGCGTGCTGAATCTCTTCGCCTACACCGGAAGCTTCACCTGCTATGCGATCGATGGCGGAGCGGTGGCCACGACCACGGTGGACATGAGCGCCACCTACCAGGCGTGGGCGCTTCGCAATCTGCGGCTCAACGGTTGGGACGCCGGCACGACCCACCGTCTGGTCGAGGCCGACTGTCTGGCGTGGCTGGACAAGGGACCGAAGTCGGGCGAGTGCTATGACCTGATCGTCTGCGACCCGCCGACATTTTCAAATTCGAAAAAGATGGAGGCCTCCAGCTTCAGCATCGATCGCGACTGGCCGGGGCTCCTCGGCAGTCTGCCCGCGTGGCTCTCTGAAAGCGGGACGATCTGGTTCAGCAGCAACTCGCGCAAGATCGAACTCGAACCGGGCCGGCTGCCCGCGGGATTCGCGGCGCGCGACCTGTCCAAGCGATCGCACGCCTTCGAGTTCCGCGAAGGATGCGGGCACCGGCTTTGGATGATCGCGCGTCAGGCCACCTTCGATTCGTGGCAGGCGAAGCGCGGCAAATGAATCAGGGCTTTTTTGCGGGATCGACCGGCGGAATCACATGCAGGATGAACTCGGGATGGTCGGGCAGATTCTCCACGAAGGGCTTGGTGTCAGGCTTGCCATCCTCGATCTTGAAGCGAAGCAATTGCTTGGTCAGGCGGCTACCCACATAGAGCCACTTCGCACTGACCACAAGTCCGGATGGAGCCTTCAAGCCCGATTCGCCCGCCTTGACGAAGACACTGCACACGCCCGTGTCCATGTCGAGTCGAAAGACTTCGCCGGTTCCATCGTCACCGATGAAAAGACTCTTGCCATCCTGCGTGAAGGTCAGCTGGATCGGCTTCTTGAGGCCGTTGGATTCTCCGGCGACGATCTTCACCCGATCACCGGTCTTTCGGTCATAGCAACTCACGCGCGAGCCGTCGCGGTCGGCGACATAGAGATAGCCGTCCGGCCCGAAGCAGATGCCGCGCACCGCGGCCAAGCCCACCGGACTGGTCTGCGAATTCGCGATGAAGACGCCGGGGGCAAGATTCTTGAAACCTGCAAGCGAGGTTGGCGGAGGCATCGGCGTGCCCGCGTTGTCGCGGCCCGGCCCCGCGTAGCGCGTGACGGTGTTGGTGTCCTGGTTGCTCACATAGATGTCGCCCTCGGGTGAGATCGCGACCGCGTAGCTGTGCAGCATGGCGGGATTCGCAGGTCCCTGCTTCACGAAGTCGCCCATGTAGGGACGCACGCCGTTCGCCTCGGGCGGGCCGAAGTGAAGAATGCGCGAATCCTTCATGAAGGCGTTGATGGCGAGAATGCTCTGATCGGGAAGGATCGCCATGCCGCGCAGATCGTGCGGAACTGGGCCCGCGGGGCCGTTGGGAATGGGTCCGAGGACCGATCCTTTCAACTGGCCTTCGCCCGTGATTGCCTGGATGGTTTGCGGCTTCCCGTCCTCCCCGTGCATGGTCATCAGCCAGGCGATTTCCGTGGGCGCCGGCTCATGGTCGTGCCCGGACTTCCCCGGCACGCCGGACTTGTCCTTGTCTTTCTTGTCCTTGTCCTTGTCTTTGTCCTTGTGCTTGTCGGTTTGGCCCGGCGCGTTCGCGTCGTTCTGTCGAAGCGCGAAGGAAGGATTGGCCAGCGCGAGCGCGACCAGAAGTGGCGCAAGGACAAGGGCGCGGTTCAATGTGGCGGCCTGGAACATGAGGTCTCCTTGGAAATTGACTCCATCGGCAAAGTCGGCCTTGAAAAGATACCCTATAAAGGAAGAGGTCATCAATCCATGAAATTTGTCCGCACCCTACTCGTCCTGGTCCCCGTGCTGCTGCTGGCCCATCTTGCCTTCGCCGAGAAGGATGTCGCCGCACTGCTCACCGACACACAGAACAATCAGCCCGCCGTGCCGACCAACAACGGCTCCTTCCATGACATGACCAGCTCGTTCGAGCGGTTCTTCCACACCTGGTTCATCGTCAAGCTCTTCGCCAGCCTGCTGCTGAGCGTGCTGCTGGCGATGCTCATTGCCCAGCATCCGCGCCGCAGCACCCGGCTGAACCCGCTCTCGGACCACGAGGAGCGCAAGTCGCTGGTGGTCCTGGCGGTCGTCGGAGCCGTGGTGGCCGAGCTGGTCCAGGTGAACTCGGCGATGGCCTTGGTCATCTTCGGCATCGGCGGATTGATCCGCTTCCGCACGGTGCTGGACAACCCGAAGATCACGGGCAAGGCCATTTTGTGCGTGCTGCTGGGGCTTTCCTGCGGACTCGGCCAATGGGCCACGGCCGTCTTCGTGACCGTCTTCGCCTGGCTGCTGATCCTCTGGCTGGAGATGCACCTGAGCGCCCGCGTGAAGATCCGCGTCGGCGAGAAGGGCAATCTGCAGGACACCTACAAGGCCGCGGTCGATGCGCTGAAGATGATGCACTGCCGCGTGAAGAGCTCCTCCATCATGATTGAGAAGCGCCAGGTGATTGCGCTGGTCTTCATCCCCAGCGGCACGGACCCGAAGGAGCTCGAGACGCTGTTGGAGGCCAAGCTGCCGCGCTCCTCCTCTGCGACCAGCGTGGAAATCGAAGTCGAGTGAGCCGCTTCCGAAGGCGGCCGATTCCGCGTCCGCGGGGTTTCCTCCGGTGACGGCGTCCGAATCTGCCGTCGGGCTCGGCGTCAAGGTTCGCGCGGTGGCACATGCCTTCGACGGCGCTGCGTCGATCGAGCATGCCGATTTTGCGGTGAGCCCAGGCGGGTTTCTGGCGATCGTCGGGGATTCCGGTGGAGGCAAGACCACGCTGCTGCGATTGATCGGCGGATTGCTCGGCGCCACCAGCGGCACCATCGAGTACGTCGACGGACAAGGCGGCCGCGTTTCGCCCGGGGTGCGCGACATCAGCTTCTGCTTCCAGGAAGGGCGGCTGCTGCCCTGGCGCAATGTGCTGGACAACGTGGCGCTGCCGCTGGAATTGGCAGGCGCTTCCGCTTCCGAGCGGCGAGGAGCCGCGCGGGAAATGCTGGCCACGATGCGATTGGCGGACGCGGAGTGCAAGATGCCGGCGCAACTCTCGGGCGGCATGCGCATGCGCGTCGCCATGGCCCGGGCGCTGGTTACTCACCCGAAGCTCCTGCTGTTGGACGAGCCCTTTGGCGCCCTCGACGAGGTCACCCGCCTGGCGCTGGACGAGGAGCTTCGCCGGCTCTGGCGTCAAAGCGGGACCACCGCGATTCTGGTGACGCACTCCATCCAGGAGGCAGTCTCGTTGGCGCAGATGGTCGTGGTGATGAAGGGCAAGCCGGGGCGGACACTGCCCCCGACGCCGATTCGACTTTCCATGACCGAGGGCTGGCGAACGTCGATGGAGTTCGTCTCCCTCTGCCAAAATGTCTACCAACAGATGACGCGGAACTGCGGCGAACCGGTTGGAGGCGTGCGATGACCCGCATCATCGCGGCTGTGCTTCGATGCGGGGAAGGAGGCGTCCGATGAAAAATCTTCTTCGCGTGGCGCTGCCCCCGATCTTCACGGCATTGGCGCTGCTGCTGGCGTGGGAAGTCGCGGTGCGGGTGTTTCACCCTGCGGCCTACCTGCTGCCTTCACCGTTCATGATTCTCAACGCCGCGTGCGGTGAATCGCACCAGCTCATGCGCGCCACGCTGTCGACCGCGGCCAGCGCCGGCCTCGGATTCCTGATCGCGGCAATCCTGGGCATGGCCTTTGCGAGCCTGCTGGGTCAGAGCCGCTTCCTCCAGCGCGGCCTCTATCCGCTGGCGTCGCTTTTTCAGATGGTGCCACTGGTGGCCATTGCGCCGCTGCTGGTGATCTGGCTGGGCTACGGCCTGAAGGCCACCATGGCCAGCGCCGCCATCGTCGCGGTCTTTCCGGTGCTGGCCAACACGCTCGACGGCCTGCGCTCGACCGATCCCGCGCTGCAGGAATTGTTCTCGATCTATCACGCCCGGCGATTTACGCGCTGGTGGAAGCTGGAACTGCCCAGCGCCGCGCCCGGCATCTTCACGGGCCTGCGCATCGCGGCAGGGCTGGCCGTGATCGGCACGGTGGTGGGAGAATTCGTCTCGGGTTATGCCGGAGAGGACGCGCCTCTGGGCATGGTGGTGCTGGCGGCGATGCGCAGCGCTCGCACCGACCTGGTCTTCGCCGCCGTCGCCTTGTCGGCGATGGTCGGCTTTCTGCTCTTCGGCATCGTGAGCCTGATTGGATGGCTCTCGCTTCGAAAGTGGCATGCGTCTACGCTCTCGCGATGAGCCCGCGCCGGCTCACCGCAATGAAAGGATCCGCATGAAATACTTCGCGTGCGCTCGATGCCTCCTCGCGATCCTCTGCCTCGTCGTGACCGCATGCGACGATAAGAGCGCGCCGACCACTGCCGCGGGCAACCGCAAGATCCGGCTGCAATTGAACTGGGTGCCGGAGCCGGAGTTCGGCGGCATCTATGCGGCGGAACAAGACGGGTTGTTCAAGGCCGAGGGTCTCGAGGTTGAGATCATCAAGGGGGCGTCCGGCACCAGCGTGCCGCAGCTGATCGCGCAGGGTGCGTGCGAGGCGGGCGTGGTGAGCGGCGACCAGGTGCTGACGCTGCGCGAGCAGGGCGGCGACATCGTGGCGACCTACTCCATCTTCGAGCGCTCTCCGATGGGATTCATGGTGCGGCAGGCGTGCAGCGCCGACAGCCTGGAGAAAGTGTGGAAGGGTTCCGGCACCATCGCCCTGGAGCCGGGCATGCCCTTCCTGAAGTGGCTCGAGAAAACCTACGGTCCTTCGACGCGGAAAATGATTCCCTACGGCGGCTCACTCGTCGTCTTCCAGAACGATCCGGAGACGGCGTCGCAGTGCTTCGTCACCGCCGAACCGGTGGAGATGGATCTGAAGAAGATTCCGGTGAAGGTTTTCGACATCGCGGAGAGCGGCTACGACCCCTTGACCGCGGTGGTCTGCAGTTCCAGCTCCTGGTTGCAGGCGAACCGCGAGAGCGCGGAAAAACTGGCGCGGGCCATGCGGGCGGGGTGGACCCACTACATGAACGATCCCGCGAAATACAACCCCGCCATCGCCAGGCTGAATCCCTCGATGACGCTTGAGGCCATGAACATCGCCGCAGAGCGCATGCGCAAGTATGTGCTGGGGCCTTGGACGCTGGCCCACGGCTTGGGTTCCATGGATCCGCAGCGGTGGAAAACCATGGTGAGCCAGATGCAAACCTTGGGGCAGTTGACCAAGAGCGTGGCGCCCGCAGAAGTGATGTTGGAGCTTCTGCCGGCCGAGCCGTACGCGTCATCAGCAGGCGCATCGCAGTCGCCGGCGACGAAGTGACGGTTGATGCTCCGCAAAGAAGCCGGTGGTGAGCGGGTGTTCATCCCAATCCGCCCACCACGCGGCTTCGTGTGAAGACTTCCAAAAACTCACGGGCAGGATCCGAAGTTCAAGAGCACCAGGCCAAGGTCGCCTCCGTCAACTTCGCCCGAGCCGTCTAGATCGGTTGTGCAGCCAGGGCAAGGACCGAAGTCAAGGAGCACGAGACCGAGGTCGCCTCCATCCACTTCGCCCGAACCGTCCAGATCGAAGGGGCATGGAGCGGCGAGAAGGTTCGCCTCGGCCCAGGCGTAGATGGGTTCGAACTCTTCCGGGGCAAGCCCATCGTTGAAGACAATCCAGTAGGGCTCGCTGACCGCCGCGCTGGAGTCGGTTGAATAGAGTTCCATTTTGATCAGATAGGCGCCGGTGTCTGGGAGAGGTGCGGTGTCTGCAGCGATCTCCATGTTGAGGTGCTTGTGGATGCCGCCGTTGCTCTGCACTTGCAGATCAAAGCCGTTGACTGCGCTCTCTCGAATGTCGAATTGAAGCGTCAGGTAGCTCATGTGCATCTGCAGTCCGGTGGCCGGCACAAAGTCGCTGCCGTCCCATCGCCTGAGTCCGTCCAGAGCGTTCCATCCCATGCGGGTGCCGGGGTCAAAGGATCCCGGCGGGGCTTCATAACCGGGCTCCGAGGTGGAATGCTCGACGCCGGACTCCCCGAATTCCGCGGGGAAAACGCGCCGCGGCCGCGTGTCGCCAGAATCGTCGGGAATGTATTCGCGGGTTTCGATCACGCCGCCGATACGGACGGGAACAATGTCGCCCAGATCCTGGGCATGAACGGTCGCGGCAAGGAACGATGCAACCGCAACGAAGAGTGATCCGACGAAATGTGATGTGTGCGAGGAAGTTTTCATGATTACTTTTTCTGCCACGAAGATTGTGGCTTGAAGGAGACGGAGGGATCGAAATGATTGAACGATGCATTGAAGTAAAGCGAAGCGAATGAATCCGTTGAAACATGCCCGTCGGCAAACCCCCACGGGCTGACGGCGTCGCCGGCGCCGACCTTGCCGGCGGCGGCGTTGGTCTGCACCTGCGTGGAGGCGATGGCGTAGGCGCCGGGGCTGTCGCCCCACTCCTCGACGTGGACGTGGTCCGCCCCGGCGAAGTCGCCGGTCTCGGTCATGCAAAGAGTGTGCACGGTCGCCGCCGGATTCCTGATGCGTGACATCCGGTTGGTCAGGCGCGCAGGATCGATGGCGCCCCACGGCGAAAACTCCGTTGCCAAGTGATCGTTGATTCCGTAGCTCGTCTTGCGGAATCGCTTGGTCGATCCCTGCACCGGAATGCCCTGGCCGCCGTCGGCCACGGACCAGTTCGGGCTTTGATCCAGCGGACTTTTGATCGCGGCCGTCTGTTCGAAATAGGGCTGGAGCGTGGTCACGAAACTCTCGCCAATGCCCTGATCTCCGCCGCCGTGCGGCAGACGAGCATCGGCGAGATAGCCCTTGTTGGCCTCCGCGTAGGCCAGATGCGCGAGCTCCAAGCTGCGGATCTGCGACAGACTTTTTGTGACGCGGGAGGATTTCATCACCCCGTTGATCGATGGAACCAGCAGTCCGATCAGGATGGCCAGCACGGCGATCACCACCAGCAATTCAACAAGCGTGAAGCCGCTGAAAAATCGGCGAACTCGAGGAGTGCGCATCGAATCATCCTTTCGTAGGAGGATCTTGAAGATGAAGATTTCAAGAGGTGAACGAACAACGCAGAAAATGCGCGGCGCAAGTGCGACGCAATTTCACGGGAACCGCTTCAGGCGGCGTTGTTCAGATGGAGGGGGGCGGGTTGGCCAGCGCAACCCGCGGCGACTCGATGTCGCAGGCCTGACCGATGCTGATCTCGTCGCGGGCGTACTCGGCCTGAGCGACAATCATCGTTTCGCAATTCAATCCGGCGTCATTCGTGGCGGCGGCGAGCTCGTCGCAGACTCCGCAGTGATGGCTCTGCAACGGATTCGGGGCCTGGTGATGATCGCTGGAATCTTCAAAACATGCAGCGATTTCCCCTGCAATTGGCCCCGAAATCGTTTCGCCGGCGTGGGTACAGGAGGCGTGGTCCGTTTGGCCGGCGTGCGACATCGCATGCATCGACCGCAGGGCGGAGGTTCCCGCGAGCAGCATGGCCAGGCAAAAGATTCGCGCGAAATCACGCAGCATTGCAGCCCATAGTAGACATCCATTCTCGATCAAGGCAAGAACGAATTTGGAAAATGAGCCCAAGGAAATTGCAATAGACTCGCGCCATGAAGCCATCGCCCCGGCCGGCGCTGAAGTTATTCGCGACAACGCTCTGGGAATACCCGAGCCAGCACTTCGACGCCGTGGACAAGGACGGGTTCCGCGTCACCATGCAGGGGGACAAGGACTATATGGGTGCCACGCCGTCGTGGGTTCTGTGGCAGTTGCTCAACCGCTACACACGCGAGGGGGACAGCGTGCTGGATCCAATGTGCGGTTCCGGCACCACGATTGATGTGTGCAATCTTTTGAAGCGGAAGCCGGTCGCATTCGATCTGGCGCCCTTCCGCGAGGACATCGTTCAGGCCGACGCCCGCAAGCTTCCGCTGGAGGACTCAAGCGTGGATTTCGCCTTCGTTGACCCGCCCTATTCGACCCACGTGAACTATTCCGAGGATCCGCGCTGCATCGGCAAGCTCGACGCCGGCGATGAATCGGGCGGGCGCGACTACTACGCGGCGATGAAGCTGGTGCTGCGGCAGATGCACCGGATCCTGCGCAACCGCCGCTACATGGCGATCTACGTCAGCGATTCCTGGCGCAAGCGCCGCGGCGAGAAGGGCAAGGGGGGCGGCATCTTTATGCCCATCGGCTTCGAGCTCTTCGCCCAGATGCGCGAACTCTTCCAGCCCGTCGACATCATCTGCGTGGCCCGCAAGAATTCCAAACTGGAGAGCGGGGAGTTCCGCCGCGCCGCCGAGGACGGCAACTTCTTCCTGCGCGGTTTCAACTACCTCATGATCGGCAAGAAGGTGGACGACGAGGCGCCGACCGCCAGGAAGCCCAAGCCTTGAACCGCGCGGGTCCTTGCGTTCGAATTCTGAATTGAACTCGAGAGTGTTCGCAGCGCCTTGGCGCCTTCATTCGCCGGAGTGGAACAACGGCGTCTTGACCCAGTGGGTCAGCTTGTGCCATGCGTCGGAGTTGGTTCCCGCCATCAGCGCCACTTCCCGCAGCGCCCGCACATTGATCTCCTCGCGCACGTTGAGCAGGATCGCCAGGGCCGGGGCGCGGCGCTGGAGCTGGTCGAAGTTGTCCTTGGAGATGGTGAAATCATCGTTGGCCCAGAGCTTGCGGGCCTCGATGATCTGGTTCAGCAGCTCGTCCAGGGCGCTCTGGCGGGTCTGCAGCAAGACATCGGCTTGGTCTCGGGTTTCGTCCTGCGGCAGCTCCGCGACCATCTGGTTGAGCATGTCCTCGGCGGGGTGGCGGTCGTAGAAAATTTCCGGATAGGCGAAGCGCCAGTAGGCGCGCTTCAATTCGCGGGCATCATCGGTGGCGAGGGAGCTGCAGGTGCCGCGCAAAATCTCCTCCTGCACCTCGACGCGGGCCCGCGCGGTCGGCTCGACGCTTTTGGCCGCCGCGGCAAGGATCTCGCGCAGCCGCGTTTCACCGGCCGCCTGGTCCTGGTCGTTGAACTTGAAGTCGGTGATCAGCTTCTTCATGTTGAGTACGAAGCTGCGCAGCGCGTCGATGGTGGCCACCCGCAGACGGTCGGAGCTCTCCACCAGCGGCACGGCGGCGTCGATGATCGCCGCATCGGTGATGGCGTTGGCCTCGGGGGAGAGCTGGGCCTGGGCGAAGGCTGCGGGCAGGTCGATGGTGGCCTCGCGGTCGATCGCCACCAGCGAGCCCGCGGGGATCTTCCGCCAGTCGATGCTCGACGCCGTCACCGCGCGCTCGATGCGCAGGCGCTCGACGCGGGGATCGTTGGGGTCCAGTCCCAGCACGGCCGCGAGCTCGGCGATGGTCTGGTCCTCGATCTCGGTCAAGGCGTTGCGCGCCGAGTCGACCTCGGTCACCAGCGTGCGCAGGCGCCGCTGTGCCTCCGGGATCGAGATGTCGGAGGATGAGGCCTCCTTCATCCGATCTTCGGCGTCCTTGATTTTCTTGGAGCGCTCCTGGAAGGCCTGATTCCACTTGTCCACGCTGTCGGCCAGCAGCGTCATGGAGACCGCGGTCTCGGTGTCAGAGTGGGGCTGCAGCGGACGCAGCCGGCTCTCCACCCAGGGCTCGAAATCCGGGGGCAGGAAAAGCGCGAAGGTCTCGGCGCTCTTGCGGATGGGCCAGCCATCCGGCGCGGCCTCGGGCGGCGGCGGCGGAATCAGCGCGAAAATATCGCCGAGCACCTCGCTGGGAAGCAATCCCGCAATGCTGGAGCGAAGCTGCTCGCCGGATTGCTTGCGCAGCGGCTCCAGCAACTTGCGGTAGGGCTCGCCGGCCGCCTTGATCATGGCCATGTTGCGCTGCTTGAGCAGTTCCTGCCGCGCGTCCTTGGCCAGCTTGGCGCGGGGATCGTCCTTGCCGCGCATCATGGCGTTGGCGATCCGCAGGGCGATGTCGCGGTCGTCCTTCTCCCACGCCAGCACGATCTTGGCGATCTCCACGCGCTGCGCCTGGTCGAGGTTGGGCAGGCGCACGATCACCATCGGCGCCGCCTTCTGCCAGTCGGTGGGCTTCCACGATTCATGATTGACGAATCCGATCTTGAATCGCTCCACGGCCTCCTGGTCCGACAGACCCCCAAGCATTTCGATGGTCCGCAGGTTCAGGGCCACGATGCGATTGGCGGCCTTGTTCACAGCCTCGTCGTTGCCGTCGATGGGGCGGCGGACGTTGGCCGCGGCGAAATCGTTGGCGGCCGGCAGCAGGTCGCGCGCATAGGTCCGCATGTGATCGTCGAACATCGCCCGCTTGTCGGCGGGCAGATCCAGGTCGGCGAGCACTTCGCGCAGGTCGATGAAGGACTGGTAGCCCGGCAGGGCGATGCTTTTGGCCCGCGCGATGGCCCGGTCCATCGCCAGGTCCTCGATCAGAACCGCATGCTGCGGCCCGATGCATTCGCCCCACTGGGCAAAGAGATTCTGATCCAGCAGGGTGAGCTGCGTCAGCAGGGCGCCATGGCGGCGGCGCAGCTGCTCCATGAACTCGATGTCCTTGAGCCAGGAGCCTTGCATCTGCGGATCCAGCGCGTTGCTGCGCTGGCGGATGGCGCCGGTGATTCCAGTGATTTCCCGCTGCACCACGGCCTGCCATTGCGCGAGATATTCGTCGTGGGCGTGGTCGATGCAGGCCCAACTCTGCTTGTCGCCGTGAAAGCCCGCGCGGATCAGGCTGCTGGTGCCCACCGGCATCGGAACCACGTCGAAGCGGAAGGGCGTGGCCTTGCACGCGGGCAGCGCCATCAGGCACACCGTAATGAGTGACGCCAAGCGCAGCCAGCGCGTCAATCCGGTCGGGAGTTGAGGGCGTCCACCACGCATGCGTGCATCTTGACACGATTCATTTTGGAAAGGCCATCGGACTTGAGCCAAATTTCACAAAAATGCAAAAAGGGCAAGATTATTTGGGACCCAGCGGGAAATGCATGAAATTGCCAAGCCGACTTGCTTTCCGCGATTTGAATTCGACAGTGTCGCCGTGCACGACGGGCCAAGGAGGGTTGGTCCGAACGGCAATCGGGGACGGCCTCGCGGGTGAAAGGGACCCGCGAAGCCGGGAAAAACTTGCGGCTGGGGAGCCGCGAGTGTTGGAAAGAGATTGCGGTTCTGGGAAAAGGGAACCGCAAGAATTGAAAGGCTCGCCGCGGAGGAAAACCGCGGGCGAGTGCGAGAGTCGCCCGGACGCGCTGGGGAGCGTCGTCCGGGCGACTCTGGCTGGCAGGGTCAAATTCAAATCAGTGCAGCAGAGGTTGGAATTGTGCGCTCGCGGCGCTTGCCGCGGCGCGTCAAGTCAACATTTCGAGGCGCTGAACATGAAGCAGGACCGCTCGACCGATCAAAATCAAACCCCGCGAACTCGGAACAAGGGAACCTTCCTGAGGTCGCTGGGTTTGGCTCTCGTGGTGGCCGTGCCCATGGTTTCGCTCTGGAGCGGCTCCTTCGTGAACATCGTCAAGGCCAATTCGACCGGGGTTTCGGGCTTGGGGTCCGCCGCGCCGTCGACTCAGGACCTCGAGCAGAACAGCGACCGCAATGATCGCGCCCCGGGCGTGATCCTGGTGCCGGAAGAGGAGCCCACCCTGCAGGGGGCCATCGACCGGGCGGGCGACGGCAGCGTGATCATCGTGGCGCCGGGCGAGTACCGCGAGAATCTCTCCATCCGCGGCCGAAAGGTTTCCCTCTGGGCGATGGCCGGCGCCGAAGCGACCGTCCTGTCGGGCGATGGCCGCGAAGGACCCATTGCCATGATTGAGGACTCGAAGGTCTCCTTCGAGGGCTTCCAGATCCAGAATGGCCGCGGCGAGAACGGCTGCGGCGCGTTGCTGGAGCGCAGCAACGGAACCTTTACCGATTGCCGCTTCATGAACAACAAGGGCGGATTGGCCGCGAACGATTCGCAGGTCCAGCTTGACCATTGCGTGGTCGCGGAGAACAACTCCTCCTACGCGGGCGGCGGTCTTCGGGCGACCAAGTCCGAGGTGCGCCTGAGCGACAGCGAGTTCAATCACAACGCCGCGGGCACCTTCGGCGGCGGCGTCTACGCCTCCGGCACAACAATGCGCCTGTACAACGTGGGCCTGGTCGACAATCGCGTCATCAGCGGCGCCTGGGGCGGCGGCCTTTACGCGGATGGCGGCAATCTGGAGGTGGACGCCTGCCTCATCTCCGGCAACGCGTCGAATGTGTCGGGCGCGGGCATCTACGCCTTCGGCGTTCGGGCCCGCATCTACGGCACCGACTTCGAGGGCAATGTCGCGGCCAACGCGATGAGCGTGGACGGCGAGCACACGCTCTTCGACATCCAGAATTCGCCCCTGGAAATCGCGGATGAAACCCTGGTGGAGGCGGCCGCGGAACCGGCCCCGCTGACTCTGGCGTCGGACAACTGATCAACGAGCAACCACCGCAGGCCTGCCTTGGAGGAAACTTCGAGGCGGGCTTTTTCTTTTACGAGTGATCGGCGCGCTGCAGCCAGGATTGCTCGGTGGCGTGCAAGCGCGCGACCAGCTTCTCGCGGTCGTCCAGGAGCGTGGCGAGCTTCTTATGGTTGCGCGCGGTCTCGGGAAGGGCGATCGTGTTGTCCAGCGCCAGGATGTCCGCGGCCAGCTTGCGGGTCTGGTTCTCCAGATCCTCGATGGAAAGTTTGGCGAAGGGATCGGGAGCGGATTTGGTTTTCGATTTCGTGCCGGACTTGGGATTGGCGCTGTCCTTGGAAGCGGGCTTGTCCTTGCCATGCGACTTCGCCGAAGTCGTGGAAGATTTTTGAGCAGGCGTTGCTTCCAATTTGGCCTTGGCGGCCTGCTTCGCAACCCACTCGTCGTAGTTGCCGTCGAAGACCGTCGCGTTGCCATGTCCGTCGAGAATGATCAGGCGATCGCAGGTCGCGGCGAGCAGGGCGCGGTCGTGGCTCACCAGCAACAAAGCGCCGTCGTAGCCGCCATCGTCGGGGTCGAGCGAAAGTGCCTCTTCAAGGCGCTCGGCACTGGGAATGTCCAGATGGTTGGTCGGTTCGTCCAGCACGAGAAGGTTGTGGCCGCCCGCGACCAGTCCCGCGAGAACAGCGCGTGCGCGCTCGCCGCCGGAGACTTCGCCCAGCAGCTTTTCCTGCTCATAGCCGGAGAAGAGGAAAGCACCGGCGAGGTCGCGCGACTCCTGCTCGTTCAGCTTGCCCAGGCCGGGCCGCGCCGGAACGGTGCGCTGGAGGTATTGCCAGACGTTCAGGGTGTAATCCAGATGCTCGTGGGTCTGCTTGAACCAGCCCGGATGCAGCTTGGGACTCTGCCGCACCGTTCCCTTGTCGAAGGGAATTTCCCCCAGCAGTGTGCGGATGAGCGTGGTCTTGCCGGCGCCGTTGGGACCGATGATGCCGATGCGGTCGCCGGGCTTGATCGTGATCGTCAGTTCCTTGAAGAGAAGACGGTCGCCCAAAGTCTTCTGCAAGTCTTCGCAGACCGCGACCGAGTCGCCGATGCGCGGGCCCTTGGGCAGCGAGAGTCGCATCGAGTCGAGCTCGATCGGGCGCTCCACCAGGTTGTCCTCCTTGAAGCGCTCCAGGCGGGTGGCGCGGCCGCGCGCTTGTTTGGCGCGCTGGCCGGCCTTGTAGCGCAGAATGAACTGCTCCTCGGATCGGATCTTGTCGAGCTGCTTCTCATGGACGCGCATCTGCGAGAGGTGACGCTCGCGGCGCAGATCGACGAAAGCGTGGTAGTTGCCGGGGTAACTGCGGGTGGTGCCCTCGTGGATCTCCTCAATGCGATGGACCACCTTGTCGAGCAGGCGGCGATCGTGGCTAATGATCACCACGGCGCCCTGGAAAGTGTCCGCAAGAAAAGTTTCGAGCCATTCGCGGCCGACGATGTCGAGATGGTTGGTCGGCTCGTCCAGCAGCAGGGCGTCGGGCTCCTCAAGAAGTAGCCGGGCCAAACCAAGCCGGGCTTTCTGGCCGCCGGAAAGTCCCTTGACGGGAATGTCGAATTGCTCGTCGGTGAAACCCAGCCCGTGCAGCACGGCCTCTACGAGGTGGTCGCTGGACCAGCCGCCCGATTGTTCGATTTTCGCCTCGAGCGCGATCTGCCGCTCGAAAAGTTTTTCAAGGGCGTCGCCCTGGGCGGTCGCCATCTCCTCGAAGACATGGTCCAGCTCCGCGCGGGCATTTGTGCCGGAGCTCAAGCCCTGTGCCGCGGCGGTTTGCAGTGTGAGGGACAGATCGAAGCGCGGCTCCTGCTCCAGATAACCAAGCCGCGCGCCGCGCAGCAGACTGACTTCGCCGCCCTCGGGCTTCAGCTTGCCGCAGAGAATCTTAAGCAGCGTGCTCTTGCCGCAGCCATTGCGGCCGACCAGGCCGACGCGCTCGCCCGGCTCGATGGCGAAGGTGGCGCCATCCAGGACGGTCTTGGCGCCGAGGGTGATGCGAAGATTGGTTGCGCTGACCACGGGCATGGGCGTCGAAGAGTAGTGCTTTTTGCCGGGAATGCGAAATGAGCGGATGGATATGATCCGACGGCCCGAGGTTGAAGGGCGCGGTCATCGATGTTGAGAGAGCAACGGACGACGAACACACATGAAACTCCCGAAATTGGGCGCGCCGAAACTGGACCAGATCATCAATTTCTTCATGCCCGTGTTCTGGGGAACACGGGATGACGCGCAGGTGGAAACCCAGTTCCGTCAAGTGGCGGCCAACGTGGCGCCGGGCATCCATTTCGCCGACAACTTCTTCACCTGGGGGCGCAACAACTCCATGTTGGACGACGCGGAGTTCATGAAGTCGTGGGAGAGCAACGCACTGAACATGACGGACAAGGGGATCCTCTGGAGGCGCTATGTCCTGGCATGCGCCGCCTACCACTGCGTGCAGCTTGACGGAGATTTTGTGGAATGCGGCGCCTACACGGGCACCGCCGTGAAGACCGTCATGGACTATCTGGGCGGTCCCGCGTTTCCCAAGACCTTCTGGGCCTACGACCTCTTCGAGCACAACGAGGCGATGCTGCATCACTCCCTGCCCGCGCACGGCAAGGATCTGCACGAGCAGGTGAAGCACCGCTTCCGCGACTACCCGCAGGTCAGGATCATCAAGGGATTCATCCCCGATGTCTTCGCCGAGCACGCGCCGGACAAGATCGCCTACATGCACATCGACATGAACCAGGCGCCCGCCGAGCTCGCGGCCCTGGAGGGCCTGTTCGACCGCATGGTTCCGGCGGGCATCCTGGTGCTGGATGATTACGAATGGACGCTGGGCTATCGCGGTCAGAAGCTCGCGGAAGACCCATGGTTCGAGGCGCGCGGCTACCGGGTCATGCCCTTGCCGACGGGGCAGGGACTGGTCATCAAGCGATAGAGAAAATTGAGAATTGGGTTTGTTTCACCTGCTTCCAGAGGTAGGCTGCTCAAGTGAACACTTTCTTCCGGGAAATCAACGTCGCCCGCTTTGCCGTCCGCCTGATCGCGATCGCCTGCGCGGCGATCTCTTCGGTTGCCAATGCGCAATCCGTCGTGTGCTGGGGAGACAATTCCGTGGGCCAGTGCAATGTGCCCGCAAATCTGGGCGAGGTCACACAGGTGTCTGGGGGCTGGTACCACACCGTCGCATTGAAATCCGATGGCAGCGTGGTGTGCTGGGGAGACAACTTTTACGGTCAGTGCACTGTGCCCGCGAATTTGGGCTTCGTCACGCAGGTGTCCGCGGGTCCGTACCACACCATCGCGCTGAAATCCGACGGGACCCTCGTGGCCTGGGGGCGCAACGATTTCGGACAGTGCAACGTGCCTGCGAATTTGGGAACCATCGTCCAGGTGTCCGCGGGCGAACTTCACACAATGGGCATTGAATACCCGGGCTTCGTGCAATGCTGGGGAAACAACGCGTATGGTCAGTGCAATGTGCCGGGAAACCTGGGTCTGGTCTCGCAGATTTCGGCGGGCCCGATTCACTCCACGGCGATCAGGGCCATCAACAGCTCCGTCCGATGCTGGGGCGACAACAGTCAGGGACAGTGCAATGTTCCTGGAGGATTGGGTTTGGTCTCGCAGGTTGCCGCGGGCGTGTACCACACCATCGCTCTCAAATCCGACGGCACGGTCGTGTGCTGGGGGCGCAACATCGAGGGACAGTGCAATGTGCCTGCCAGCCTGGGAACCGCCACACAAGTCGCGAGCAATTCATTCCACACCATCGCGATCAAAGCCGACGCGACCGTCGCGTGCTGGGGGTACAACGATCATGGCCAGTGCAATGTGCCCGCCAGCCTGGGAGCGGTCATGCAGGTGGCGGGTGGCCTGCTCCACACCATCGCGCTGAAAGTTCCGTGCGTTGGCGATCTCGATGGCTCGGGCGAAATTGACAGCGCCGACATTGGCTTGATCCTTCTGGACTTTGGACCATGCCCCGGCTGTCCCACCGACCTGAACGGCGATGGCGAGGTGGATGGTGCCGACATCGGGTTGGCGCTGCTCGGCTTTGGGCCGTGTCCGTAAAAACAACTTGATCCGTCCGAAATGGTGCGGCTATTTCCGTGTGGAAATGTCCTTGACTGGCCCGCGATTTGTAATTAACCTTCAGGTTAACTACAGGAGCACGGCCGCATGACCGCACTGCAGAACACCCTCGATCGCACCTTTGCCGCGCTGGCCGACCCGACGCGCCGGGCCATGATCGCCCGGCTCTCCAAAGGCGTGGCCAATGTGTCCGAGCTCGCCGCGCCGTTTCTCAAGAGCATGAGCCTGCCCGCGGTGACCAAGCACCTGAAGGTGCTGGAGCGGGCGGGCCTGGTCACAAAGACCAAGGACGCGCAGTGGCGGCCATGCCGGCTCAACGGTGTGCCGCTGAAGGACGCCACGGCCTGGATGGAACACCACCGGAAATTCTGGGAAGAAAGTTTTGATCGACTCGACGCATATTTGAAAACCGTTACCAGCGAGAAAAAAGGAAGGCACAAGAAATGACCAACGCAACCCCATCGAACGAAATCCGCCTGACCCGCATCTACGACGCACCGGTGAGCGTGGTCTGGGACGCCTGGACCGACCCCGCCCAAGTGGAGCAGTGGTGGGGGCCGCGCGGCTTCACGCTGACCACGCACAGCAAAGATCTTCGACCGGGCGGCAAGTGGATCTACACGATGCACGGACCAGACGGCACGGACTATCTGAATGTGACCCCGTACTACGAGGTCGTCAAGGAATCCCGGCTGGTGTACGACCACGGAGGCGGCGAAGACCGGCCACCACTGTTTCGCGTCACCGTGCAATTCACGGACCTCAAGGGCAAGACGAAAATGGAATTCAAGGCGGTGATGGCGACCGCGGAAGTCGCGGCGGAGATGCGCAAATTCATCAAGAAGGCGGGCGGCGACGGCACATGGGACCGGCTCGGCGAATACCTGGTGAAGAAGCTGTCGGGCAAGGAGCACTTCATCATCAACCGGGCGTTCGACGCGCCGATCGACACGGTGTTCCAGATGTGGACCGACCCGAAGCATTTCTCGCAGTGGCTGCCGCCCACGGGTTTCACGATGGAGTTCCGCCGCGCCGAGATCAAGCCCGGCGGGAAGGCGGTTTATTCCATGAGCAGCGAGGATGGAACCATGACCATGTTCGGGCGGGTGGAATATCTGAAGATCGAGAAGCCCGGATTCATCGTCTACACGCAGCAGTTCTGCGATGCGAACGAGAACATCTCGCGCCATCCGAAGGCGCCCACCTGGCCCGAGACGATGCTCACCACCGTTCAGCTGGCGGCGGAGGGCGCCGACCGGACGCGAGTGACTGTCACTTGGGAACCGCACGGCAAGGTGACGCGCGAGGAGCTTGAAGCGTTCGTCAATGCGCGGGCGGGCATGACGCAGGGTTGGACGGGTTCGTTCGACAAGCTGGAGGCGAGGCTCGCGGACACAGTGCGGACCGCGGGGCATCTTGTTTGATGGATCGATTCTTCAGCAACGCACGCGGTTGGATTCGAACCAACGACCCTCGGTTTCGAAGACCGATGCTCTATCCAGCTGAGCTACGCATGCAATCGACGGGGATTCTAGCCAAGAACATCCGAATCGTCCCACGCTAGATCCGGTTCAACGCCGCCGCGCAATCATTCGCAAGCGGCTCGATGGAGAGCGGTGCACCGACAGCCTTGCGCATCCACAGATCCGGTGTCAGTCGCCCCAGGCTGGTGATGCGCTTGGTCTCGCCCGCCAATTCCTTGCCGCGCATGAACGAGCGAATCTGGTGGCTCATGACATGGCCGATCGTGTAGTCCGCCAGGTACAGCGGATGCGCCACCATGTGCTGGTACGCCGCAAGCAACCTGTTGCGGTCCTTGCCATGCAGCGGCTCGTAGAAGCGGCTCCACAATTGATCTGCGATTGCGATCACCTGGTCTCGCAGTTGCTCAGCGCTCGCTGTGGGATTGGCGTAGATCCATCGCCATGTGTAGAGCTCGAGCAGGCTCGGCCCCGCGATCTGGCACGCGGCCAGCATGGTTCCCACGGAGTCGAGATCGAAACTTCGCTTCACTTCCTCCGGCTTCTCAAGGCCAAGCACGCGGCGGCCAAGCGACTGGTAGAGGAACGCGAACGCCTCGGTGCACGCGGTGTTGGGAACATTGCGCAGCAGCGGACGCGGCGCGAAGTGCGTGCTGCAGAGCTGCTCCAGGTTGTGGCCGAGCTCGTGCATCGCGGTGTCGAAGCCATCCCAGCCGAACTCGCGGTCCAGGCGGCTGGTGCGAAGCCACGCGCCGTACTCGGGCATGCCCGGACGCATGGCGTGGCCGGAGCCGCGGGCGATCTCCACGCGGATGCGGCTGCCCAGGAAATGCGAGTCGTCCTTTGAGAAGCCCAGCGACTGCAGAATCTCCGGCAGCTTGCGCTCGAACTCTTTCTCGTCGGGGAAATGCTTGGCGACAACGGCGTTCATCTCCTCGGGCGGGCGCGATTCGGCGATGTCCTCGAAGTAGACGTCGTGCGGTTCCAACGCCCGGCCCAGCCGCTTGCGCAGCCACGCGGCAATTTGCTCGCGCACCGGATGCTCGAGCAGCGAAATCAATAGACGCTCCACTTCAGCCTCGGGAATCTCGCGGGCCAGGTCGAACTTTCGCGCGATGGCGGTGGGGGCTTCCGGATAGAGCGGATCAAATTGCGCCGCGAGATCGCGCTGCGAATTCCAGAACTGGTAGCGCACTGCGCCGAGCGTCTCGCCGCACTCGCCGCCGCCGATCTTGTTCGTGTCGGGGTTCCAGTCGTCGGAGCCCTTGCATTCCATGACGGCTTTCGGAATGGTCCCGTCGATGTGACGCCCCATGACGCGCATCAACGCGCGCTGCTTTGCCAGTCCGTCGGGGTCGCCGTAGCCGGCCTTGACCTCCTCGCGCACCAGCCAGTGCGCCAGCAGCTTGCGGTCGGGCTCGAACCATCGCTTGCCCTGCTGGTCCACCATGCGTCCAACGGGAATGTGGAAGCCGCTGACAAACTGGTTGGCTTCGTGCGTGACCTTGCGAGCGCGATCGGCCAAGTCCATGGGAATGCGCGGGCCGAACGCCTGCGCGAGCCGTGCTTCCGCCCAGCGGGTCGTCGACCAGGTCGCTCCCTTGGCGAGCATCTCCGCGAGCGTGCCGCGGTCGAAGTTCAGCAGGGCGATGAAGGCGACCTTCTGCCGGTAGAACTGGTCGGAAAGATCCGGCGCCGGGTCGAACTTGGCCAGCGCGTCGTCGACGCCGGCGAAGGTGTCGGTTTTGACATCGCTCCACCAGCGCAAGTCGCGGCGAATCTCATAGAGGTGCCCGCCGACGCTTGTGAGCATTTTCTCGAGCCGGTCGAGCAGGCGGGTGACATCGGCTTCGGCAGCGACGAAGTTCGTCGTGCAAAATGTTGTGAAGTCCTCCGCGGTTCCATCGTCGCTGCGCCAGCGCAGGGCGACCTGCTTCACGCCCGTCTCCGCGCGTTTCTTCGCGGCTTCGCCATGCTGCTTCACCAGTTGCGTGATGACGGCTTCTGTGGGAAGTGAATTGGCTTTCGACGCGGGAACGGTGGCTTGCGCGCTCTTCATGGCCCCATGGTATTCGCCGCCACCGCGTTTAATTCAGCGGCTGCTCCTGCCACTTTTGGATCTTTTCCTGCAGGCGGGCCACCTGGGGAAAGCGCGACAGGACGCCGGCGCGGTCCCTGGGTTCCGTCTTCGCGGTCACCACCAGGAGAACCGTGAAGAACAGCGTGAACAGGACGAAGGAGACAAAGCGATCGGCCCAGAAGCGACCCTTCCCGGCGCTGCCCAGCTGCCGCAGAGCGGCGTAGATCGCGTAGATGCCGCTGCCCACGACGAACCATTGCAGATGAATCCAGGGCCGCAGGGGATCCGTGAAGAGGGCGAGGAGGCACGCGATGAAAAAAATCTTGAATGCATTCGCCTTGGCAGTCGCGAGCAGGGCCTTGGGATCGGCCCAGGGGGGCCAGTCGCCCTGCAGGATCTTGGCGACATTGCCCCGAAAAACCTGGCCTCCGCCGCGCCGGGCCTGCACGCCGCGCCGCGGGGGAACACGGCGTTCCGTGCGATTGGCCGCCGCGGCCTGCAGGGCCGCGCCCTCAGCGGCTGCGGCGAAGAGCTCGTGGCCGGCGGCGTGGGTGGCCAAGTCGGGCCGTGGCCGCGAGGCCCACATGCTCTCCTTCACGCCGGGCTCGCCCAGCAGCAGGCCGTCGCGCTGGTCGCGAAACTCGACCACGGTCAGCCACCCGCTGGCGATGCTGCGGCGCATCCGGTGGATCGCCTTGGCGTGCTTGCGGTAGGCGCTGCTCACCGACGCCTCGAAGGCGCCCTCGAAATCCCACGCATCGATCCATTGCTCGCTGCCCGCGGGGGCGATGGAGTCGTCGAGATCCATAATGCCGTTCTGGATCAGGAACATGATTTGCGAATGGGGCAGCTGGTCGTGACGACGGGAATCCTGCAGCTTGACCCGGTACATTTGTGTCGTGAATCCATTCACGGCACGAAGTGTAATCAATCGCCCGCGCCCTCACCGACGGCACGCAGGACTTGGATCCCTTTTGCTCTGCGCCGGGCTTCGGCCCGCGCTGTTTGTTGCGCCGCTGCTTGCGCTGCTCTGCGCAATGGGTTGCGAATCGCAATACCAGGAGAATTGGAGCCGGGTCCGCGCGGGCATGACCAAGGAGCAGGTCGAGCACTTGCTTGGCCCGCCCAGCAGCAAGTACCAAGCGAAGACCGAGGACGGCAAGGTGATCATCGCGCAGGATCGCTGGCAATACGGCGACAACCTGAGCACGCTGGCCACCGGCGCCATGTTCCCGGAGGAGCCGCACCCGCGGGCCTGGTCGATCAAGTTCGACTCGTACGGCAAGGTCACGGAGATTCAGGTTCCCGAGTGGGAAACGAAAAAATAGTCGGGTGATTGAAATTTGCTCAATGGCGTCATTATGCAAATGTCGCCAACACAGAGGCAGAACTGGCCTGTGCAAAGAAACAGAGCCGACCTTTGCGAGATCGGCTCTGTTCAATTCAAATTAATTTCTGAAATCGTGTCTCGGAAATTCTGAACCCGACTCAGACGGCCGCGGCCATCTTCTCCGCCTTCTTGCGGGCGTCGTCCAGCGTTCCGACATACATAAACGCGCTCTCCGGCAGGTCGTCGCCTTCGCCGGCGACGATGCGCTCGAAGCTGTCGATGGTCTCTTCCAATTTGCAGGTCACGCCGGGGATGCCGGTGAAGACTTCCGCCACGTAGAAGGGCTGGCTCAAGAACCGCTCCATCTTTCGTGCACGGGCCACGGTCAGCTTGTCATCCTCTGAAAGTTCATCGACGCCGAGAATCGCAATGATGTCCTGCAGATCCTTGTAGCGCTGCAGAATGCCCTGCACGCGGCGGGCCACCTTGTAGTGGCGCTCGCCCAGCACCTGCGGATCCAGGATGCGGCTGGTGCTGGCGATCGGATCGACGGCGGGATAGATGCCCTTTTCGGAGATCTTTCGCTCAAGCACGATGAACGCGTCAAGATGGCTGAACGTGGTCGCGGGTGCGGGATCGGTCAAGTCGTCGGCGGGCACGTAAATCGCCTGCACGCTGGTGATGGCGCCTTGCTTGGTGCTGGTGATGCGCTCCTGCATCTGACCCATTTCCGTGGCGAGCGTCGGCTGGTAACCCACGGCGCTGGGCATGCGGCCCAGCAGCGCGGACACTTCGGAACCGGCCTGCGTGAAGCGGAAGACGTTGTCGATGAAGAGCAGGGTTTCCTTACCGCTCTTGTCGCGGAAGGCCTCGGCCATGGTCAGCGCGCTCAGTCCGACGCGAAGACGCGCTCCGGGCGGCTCGTTCATCTGGCCGAACACCATCGCCACCTTGTCGATGACGTGGCACTTCTTGCCGGTCGAGTCGATGTACTCGGCCTCCTGCATTTCAAGCCACAAGTCATTTCCTTCGCGGGTGCGCTCGCCGACACCGGCGAACACGCTGTAGCCGCCGAAGTTTCGTGCCACGCGAGCGATCATCTCCTGGATCACAACGGTCTTGCCCACGCCTGCACCGCCGAAGAGTCCGATCTTTCCACCGCGGACGAAGGGGCAGAGCAGGTCGATGACCTTGATGCCGGTCGGCAGAAGTTCGGTCTTGGGGTTGAGGTCGACAAATGGCGGGGGCTCGCGGTGAATCGGCATCAACTCGTCGTACTTCACCTCGCCGCGCCCGTCGACGGGCTGTCCCAGCAGGTTGAAGATGCGGCCGAGCACGCCTTCGCCGGTGGGAACCCGCACGCTCGCTCCGGTGTCCACGCAGGCGTCGCCGCGTCGCACGCCGTCGGTGCTGGCCAAGGCCACGCATCGCACGATGCCGCCGCCCATGTGCTTGGCGACCTCACCCACGAGCAGCGACTTCTCGCCGCGCAACTGGAAGTCGACATGCACCGCGTTGTAGATCTCCGGGATCTGATCCTCGGGGAACTGGGCGTCGAAGGTGCTGCCGATGACTTGGATGATTTTGCCGGTGCTGGGCATGGGGAGTCCGTGGTTGGAGTGCGGCGCCACCGGAAACGCTTCGGGTGGCGGGGCTAGGAAGATAGCCGTAGAGCGGCGAAATCGCCACCCAAAAACCGCCCGATCACGGGTTGGCCACGACGGAAGAACCGCCATTCGCAAGGGTTCAGGCCGAATTGGAGGAAGCGATCAAGCCCGGATATTGAGGAGCCGGCCGCGGGCAAGCCCGGTGGCGACCTCGATCCGATCCGCCGCACGCGTGTAGAACTGCAGCCGATCGGGTCCCGAGCTCAGCAGCGGCGCCGTAAATGGATCCGGCGCCACCGGAACCCGCGCCGCGGCCATGCCATTCATGGCAGGGGCGGTGGCGACCGGTCGCGAACCGGCAAGCGACAGCATGGAGCTCTGAATTTCCACGCAGGGATTCTAACGGGGGTCAACCGGGGTTTGTAAAGATCCCATTCGATCTCAGGGTTGTTTCGGCGCTGCCGATGGCGTTTTTGGAGCCTCAGCGGGATTTTTCTTTTCCGAATTATTCCATCCAAAGGCGCGGGCCTTCTCTTCCACCGGATTGAAGCCATGCATCTCGACATTGGGATTGATGTCGAAGACCTGCGGGGCCAGCTCCACGCCGAATGGTTTTCCGACGATCTCGAAAGCCGCCGGCAGCTCTTCACTCCACCAAAGATTTTTCTTGAGGCGAATGGACTCAGGGGGAATGCCGCCGGCGACGGCACTGATCCGCTCGATGCGGCCCGGCACCCAGGTCACCAGATTGTTTTCAAAGGTGACGAAGTTGGGAACGCCGCACGAGCCATCGGCGCGCCAGACGCACCGGCTGCTCTCGATGATCGAGTTGCTGTCGATGTTGGCGATGTCCACCGAGCCGAGCGAGACGAAGCAGGACGTGTCCAGCACGGCATTGTGCGCGATCAGAATTCTCCGCGCCGGATGCTGCAACGATTCGTCCGGGACGCTCAGCGACGTGGGATCGCAGACGCCCAGTTCGAAGGCCGTCTGCACGTTGGGGCCGAAGCTCAGGTACATGCAGGAGATGTCCTCGCAACCCGAGCGAATCGCCACGCCCCGGTATTGCGGCAGCATTTTGGAGGTATCCAGTTCGCACTGCGAAATGCCCACGCGGCGGCAATTGTCCAGCACAAAAGCCGAACTGTTCCAGCCCCTGATCTTGATCGCGGACAGATCAGCCTTCTGGATGGAGCGCAGATAGATCGCGGATTGATTGGTCGACTGGCCATCCTGGCGGATGCGCAGGTTTGACACGATCAGATTCGACTCCCACGGGACATCCTCGACCACGGGCGCGGCTCCCAGCGTGCCATCGACGACAACCGTCGGGCCCGCGGAATTGCCCACCATCAGATCGCGCAGGATCACATTTCGCGGCCGCTGCAGCAGAATGCTGTAGGCCTCTCCCTTGACGTAGGGCGGCGGCTTGTCGGCTTCAGTCTGGTAGCCGCGGATGATGATGGGCTTCTCGCGGTCGCCGCGAAGATCCGCCAGCGCGAAGGGCAGGTGGATTCCGGGAAGCAATCGCACTTCGTCGCCCGGCAGCAGAAAAGGCGCGAGCGAATTGAAGGCGACTCCGGGCTCGATGTTGAAGATGCGCCCGCCGAGTGTGTTGAGTCCCGCGACCGGAAAGGGCGGCGTGTTGGTCGCGGCCGGTGCGGTGGCGGAGGTCGCAGGATTCGTTGGAGGGGCGCTTGTCGGGGAATTTGGTGGCGCACTTGCCGGCTCACCGGGCGCCGTTTGCTGCGCCGAAGCGCAACCCGCGTAGAGCAGCGAGAGCGTCGCAACGATCGGCATGAGTCGGATGGAAGCGGTGAGGCAATTCACAGCGAGAGCCTAGGCAATGAAGCGGTCCATCGGATCGGGCAGCGTGATGCGCAGGAAGGTCGTCCCCAGCCCGAGCTTCGCCATGCGTCCTTCGGCGCTGGCCGGAAAGAGCAGCGTTTCCCAGGACTTCGCCGCCACCGGCACATCGCCCTCAATGGTGACCGAGCCGCCCAGCACCAGCCAGCAGACCGGCCGCTGATGGGTGATGACTTCCAGGTTGGTGGCCCGCATCGCCTCGATCCGCTCGATCTTGTAGTGGTCGGTGCGGCAGAGCAGCGTGGTGCGAAAGGCCAGCGTCTGCACCGCCGGCGCCGTGGAGGCATTGCGGATTGGCAGGTGCTCAAGGCGCTGGCTGCGGCCGAATTGCATGCACGCCATCGCCTGGTCAATGTGCAATTGGCGCGAGGGATCATTGCGATTCCAGTCGAAGACCCGAAAGGTGGTGTCGCTGGGGGTCTGGATCTCGGCGACGGTGATGCCTTCACCAAGTGCATGGCACAAGCCGCTGGGCAGATCGATGCAGTCGCCCGTCTGCACGCGAACCTCCACGAGCAGATCGAGGATGCTCGCCCCGCTGCGCAGTCGCTGCTCGAACTCCGGCTTGGTCACCTGCTCCTTGATGCCGCGCCAGATCATGGCGCCGGGTTTGGCGGCCAGCACGAACCACGACTCGGTCTTGAGGTGCGCCGTCGGATTGATCGCGGCGTATTCCTCGTTGGGATGCACCTGCACGGAAAGATGCTCAGCCGCGTCGAGAAATTTCACCAGCAGGGGGAAGCGGCCCTGCGGCGTCAGACGCGCCCGGCCCATCCATCCCTGCGTGTCGCGGTCCACCAATTCATGCAGGGTTTTTCCGGCGCCCGCGCCGGCCGCGACGCGCGAGCGGCCCTCGGCGATCGACTCGGGCAGATCCGCCAGCTCCCAGCTTTCGCCGATGGGAAGCTGCCCCGGCGCCGGTGCCTTGAACTTGCTCCATTGGACAAAAGTCTTGCCTCCCCAGGCGCGCCCCTTGGCGATGGGTTCCAGCAGGACGGGGCCGGTCGGCTTGGACGATGTCATCGGGGTCTTAGAGTTTCATACCCGTGATGCTGCTTTCGAAGACCAGCTTGCCTTCGACGACGCCTTGCACTGTGCAGACGAACCGCCGCTTGTTGCGCTGAATGAGCCGGCTGAGCAAATAGAAACTGTCGCCCGGCACAACCTGGCCCCGGAATGAGGTGTTGTCGCATCGGGTGAAGCCCAGAAAACCGATGTCGGGAATGGCCAGGGTCTGCAGAACACTGCACAGCTGGGCTGCGGCCTCGATCATCATCACCCCGGGCATCAGCGGACGGCCGGGAATGTGGTAGGGAACCCAGAATTCATCCTGGCGGATCTTCTTGACGCCGACACCGCAGGTGATTTCCTCATCCTTCCAAATCAGATGGTCCAATTGCCGCATGGGACCCGTTTGGGGCAGCAATTTGTCGATGTCCTTGCCCCCGAGTGCCACAGCATTGAGGTCAACGGTGTTCAGATCGATGATGAGTTCGTTTGCCATGGAGCGGTTTGGCCCCAAAACGAGGCATGGCGGCCAAGATAACCCGGTTGGGACAATTTTGGAGGGTTAGGGCTGATATCGAAAAGAGCCGATATCATGGTGCAGGGGCGGTTTCGCCCCTTTGACATCTCAAACCTCAGGAGATCAGAAGTCATGGAACACTACGAATTGCTCAAAAAGAAGGTTGAAGCAGCCGCTGAAGACATTGCCAAGGCCTGTGGCGGCAACAAGGCGGCGGGAACGCGTGTTCGCAAGGCCATGCAGGACATCAAGGCCTCGGCCCAGGATATTCGGATCAAGGTTCTGGAAATCTGCCGGCAGCCCCCCAAGGCCTGATCACGGTTCAATTTCGGGGTTTCGATCGCTCGCTGATTTCAGTGCGGTAGCGATTCATTCCGGCAATTCAAGAATTCAACATGCAAGGAGCCTCTCCGGGCTTCTTTTATGTTTTTAGAAGCAGATCTGCTTGGCCAGATCAAGGCAGGCCTTGAATTTGGGATGCGTTGAATCCTGCATCAATTCGTACATCGCGGAGAGGGTTCCGGTGGAAATGCCGTTGGCGTGCTCCATTCGCCGAAAGGCCGGGGCGATTTGCGATGCATCCACGGCCGATATGGCGTCCGTGACCAGAAAAGGCTGCCGGCCGTTGGCGGCCAGATCGAGCACTGTTTGAAGGACGCAGACCTGGGCCTCGATTCCACAAATGAGGACCTGCGATCGATTCAGAGAGCGAAGCTGGGCGGCGACCTCGCTGGTGTAGGCGCTGAAACGGGTTTTGGCGAAGACCGGTGTGCCCTTGGGAAGGAGTCCAGTTATTTCGGGGATCGTTGAACCCAGACTTTGCGGATTCTGCTCGGTCACGATGACTGGGATCGCCAGTTCATTGGCCATGCGCACCAGGATGCCGGCATTAGTGACCACGAAATCCCACTTGGCGATGTGCTTGGCGAATTTCGTCTGCAGGTCGACCACCAGCAGTGCGGCATCATTGATTCGAAGGCGGGGATGAAGCATCGGGAGTTGTGCGCGGGTCCTGGGGTGTTGGTCAAACCTTCAGCGAAGGCTCATGGGCGAGGGTGGCGGCGTACTTTTTGCGAAACGGCGCCGCGACATTGGCGATCCAGCGATCAGTTTGCTCGCCGCTGCGGCCGGTCAGGCGCTTGGCGTCGAGGGCCCTGGCGATGTCGACCTTGGCCAGCAGCGGGTCGCCGGCGAGTCGTGAAGCGAGGTCATTGGTGGCGCCATTCTTCACGCGGTCGGCGGCAGCCAAGGCATGGCGGCGCAGGGAGTCGTGAGCCTTCTCGCGGTCGACGCCGGCCCGCACCGCGGCGATCAGGATGTCCTCGGTGGCCACGAAGGGCAGCTCGTTGGCCAGGCGATGCGCGATCACGCTCTCATTCACCACCAGGCCGCCGAGCACGTTGATCATCACGTCCAGCGCGCCGTCCAAGGCGAGGAAGGCCTCGGGCAGGGAGAGTCGTCGCGCGCTGGAGTCATCCAGCGTGCGCTCCAGCCACTGCTCGCTCGCAGTCGACATGCCCACCGAGGCGAGGCCGATCACGAAGCGGGCCAGGCCGGTGGCTCGCTCGCAGCGCATCGGGTTGCGCTTGTAGGGCATGGCGCTTGAACCGATTTGATCTTTTTCAAAAGGCTCTTCGACTTCGCGCAGGTTGGCCAGCAGGCGAATGTCGTTGCAGCATTTGTGGATGGCGCTGGCGCCGACCGCCAGGGCGTTGAGCACGGTGGCCTCGAAGACGCGGGGCGAGGTCTGCCCGCACACGCTCCAGACATCATCGGGATTCCATTGCAGATGGGCGCAGAACTTGGCTTCGAGTTGGTCGACACGGGCGGCGTCGCCCAACAAGGCCAGGAAGGAAAATTGCGTGCCGGTGGCGCCGCGCAGGCCCTTGAGGCGCACGCCGGCGAGGCGCCGCTCGATGTCCTCCAGCGCGATGGCGAAATCCTGACCCCAAAGCGTGGCCCGTTTGCCCAGGGAGAGAGGCTGGGCCGGCTGGAAGTGCGTGTATCCAAGGCAGGGCAGGTCGCGGTGCTTGGCGGCGAAGGTGGCGACGCGGTCGATGGCGCGGGCGAACTTGACGGCGATCAGACCCAGCGCCTCGCGCAGCACCAGGGCATCGGCGTTGCAGATCACGTCCTGACTGGTCAACCCGAGATGGATGAACCCCTGCGCCGCCAGCGCCGACTCGCCGAAGGCGTGCACGTGGGCCATCACGTCGTGGCGCAGTCGCTTCTCGTGGTGCGCGACCGCGGCGAAGTCGGTTGTGTGGAGATTGTCGCGCATCGCGTCGATCGCGGCCTTGGGAATGTCGACGCCGAGCTCGTGCTGACTCTGGGCCACCGCCAGCCAGACCCGCCGCCAGAGCTGGGCGCGGTGCGCGTCCGACCAGAGACGCTGCATTTCATTGGAGGCGAACCGCGTCGAGAGCGCGCTCTGCCAGAGGTCGGAAGAGTTCGAAGTGGGCTCGGGGGCGGCGGTCACAAATGAATCGTAACGGAGGGCTTGCGCTTCTGGCCAACGCGAGGTTCGGTGCCTGAAAGCAGGCGTTTCACATTGGCTCGGTGCGTCGCAAAGACCAGCGCCGCGATCAGGCCGCAGGCGATCACCGCGGGCAGCGGCGTTCCATTGGGGGAGAGCGGAATGCCTGGAGTCGCCGGTTCCGGGGGGGCTTCGAACTGATCCCATGGCAGCAGCAGCGCCGCGCTCAGCGGCAGCGAGAGCGCCGCGATCATGCTGGAGAGGCTGACGATGCGGGTCAGCTTCATGCAGATCAGCCAGAGGCCCAGCGCGATCAGGGTCGGATAGGTGAGCACGGGCCACATGGAGACCAGCGCGCCGAATCCGGTGGCCACACCCTTGCCGCCTTTGTAGCCCAGCCATGGCGAGAAGATGTGCCCAGCGATTGAGGCGAAGGCGACGATGATCCAGTTGGTCAGCGCCCCGGGCGCGATTAAATGAATCGGCTGGCCGAAGAGTCCCTGGTCGACTCCGAAGATCATCACGGGGGTCGCGCCCTTGATGGCGTCCAGCCCGAAGCAGACGAATCCCCACTTGCGGCCCAGTGCGCGGGCCACATTGGTGGCGCCGATGTTGCCGCTGCCCACCTTGCGAAGGTTGATCCCCTTGCTCTTGGCGATCAGCACGCCGAAGGGAATGCTCCCGCACAGAAAGGCTCCAAGCACCCAGACGAGCCATTCGAGGGAGGGGAATTGCATTGGGAAAATATTAGCGATTCGCGGCGCGCATGCTCCGGCTCGACTTCGGTCAACGGCGATTCGCGCGCAGCAGCGCCGCCGCGGCGTGGGCGACGTCGCCCACGGAGATCCGCTCCATCCGCGCGATCGCAGCGACATGATTGGCGATCACCTCGCGGGGCAGAAAGGGATCGGCTACGAGCAGCCATTCGCGGATGCTCCGGGAGCCGGCGGTCTCGCGCTCATAGAGCGTGGTGAAGCGGTGATCGGTCGGACCGAAGAGCGCGACGCACGGTGTGCCGAAACCCGCAGCGATGTGGCGCGGTCCCGTGTCGTTGGAGACCAGCAGGTCGGCCTGAGCGATGGCACCCTTGAGGCCGGCGAGGGTGACTCCGCGCTCAACCAGCGAGATGGCACTGCCGCCGCTGGCGGCGACCACGGCATCCACGACCTCGCGCTCTCCCGGCGAGCCTGTGACGGCGACTCCGGCGCCGAGATCCTTCTGAAGGATCGACGCGAGGCGGCCGAAATTTTCCGCGGACCAACGCTTGTCGAGTCGGTTGGCGCCAGGGTTAAAGATCACGCGCGGCCGCGCCAACCCATCGAGCAATCGTTCGCCCTCCGCGAGCTCCTCGGGTGAGCACTTCAATTCCACGGCGCGGTCAGTGATCGTGGTTCCCAGGGCCAGCGCCGCGAGGTCGGCGTAGTTGTCCACGCTGCTGTGTGGTGTGCTCATGAAGGGCGGCGCCGCCGGATGCGTGAGCAGCCAGCCGCGATGTTGGCGGTTCCAGCCGATCCGGGTCCGCGCCCCGCTCGCCAGCGCGATGATCGCGCTGCGCAGGCTGTTGGGAAAGAGCAGCATGGCGTCGGCCTTGATGGCGCGGATCGGGCCAAGGTTGCTCAATGGGCCGAGCCAGCCGCGCATTGGATGCTCGAGGCACTCGTCAAAATAAGGAAGCCCGCGCAGCAGCGTGGAGAGCCCGGCGCGTCCCAGCAGCGTGATGTGCGCTTGCGGCAGATGCACGCGAAGGGCCCTCAATGCCGGCGTGGCCATGACCGTGTCGCCGATCCACGAGGGAAGGATGACGCAGAGGCGATTGCACTGCGAAAGCGGCGCCCTCACCAGGATCCCCATGGGCTTTCAGCGGCGCGGTGGGTGCGCCACCAGCGCTCGCTGTCGCGGCGCAGCTCGGCGACGAATCCCAAGGCGATCACATCCCCGCCTTCGACCGTCGCCGCCACGCTGCTGCTCTGGAAGTCGAGTCGCACCAATCTGATCCCCGTTCGGCTGGCCAGCTCACGGGCCATGGAAGCGATCGCCGTCTGGAAGTCCGCGTCGGCCAAAATATCAGAGCGCCGCGCATGCAGCGCGATGGTGCCGCGGGAGGGGGATTCGATCTCGCCCGCGGCGATGCGCCGTGCGGCGTGGAGCAGATCCGCCTCGACGAAATCGGCGGCGCTGGCGGCGGAGTGCTCGCGATTCACCGAGAGCAGCAACGTCCGGCATCCGGCGGCGGCGCCGGCGGCCACGTCGCGCTCCTGGTCGCCCACCATCCAGCTGCGCGGCAGATCGATCGCGTGCTCCAGCGCGGCGGCCAGCAGCATGCCCGGAGCGGGCTTGCGCCAGGGATGCTCGCGCTTGTAGTGCTCCAACGTGGCCAGCGGATGAAAGGGACAGAAGTAGAAGCCGTCAATGACCGCGGGCAATCGCAGTTGAGCTCGCAGCATCTGCTCGATCCGCGCATGGACCAAGGCCACCGCATCTTCGCTGTACTTGCCGCGGGCGACGCCGCCCTGGTTGGTCACCACGATCAACTTGAAATGGTTCTCGAGCAGAATCTTCAGCGCCTCCGGCACGCCGGGAAGCAACTTGACCTGCTCCGGATCGCCGAGGTCGCCGGGGTTGTCGATCAAAGTGCCGTCGCGGTCGAGGAAGACGGCGGGCCGCAGACACGACTCGCGGGCGGCTTCGCTCACACGACGACCGCGGGTTTCGAGTCGGAGAAATGCACCTGGGGAACCTTGTCACCGAAGCAGGTGCCCATGGCGCGGCCGGCGGCGATCAGTCCATGGTCCAGCGGCACCAACCGCTGCTTGCCCACGGTGTGCAGCAGGTCGACGTCGGAGAAGACGTTGTTGCCGCGCACCACCATGCGGTTCTGCCCGCCCGCCATCAGCGTGAGAATGGCGTGGTAGCCGAAGTGCGTTGCCAGGATGCGGTCGGAGGCGATCGGCGGCCCGCCGCGCTGGATGTGCCCGAGCACCGTGGTGCGGGTCTCGACCTTGCAGAGCTTTTCGATGCCCTGGGCCACGAAGGCGCCGATGCCGCCCAGGCGGATCGGATCGGGGCTGGTCGGATCGACCCGGGCCACCATCTGCTCGCCGGATTTCAGCTTGGCCCCCTCGGCGACCACCACGATCGCGAAGCCCGGGCCCTTGCTCATGCGCGCATTGATGAAGGAGCAGACCGGGTCGAACTCGAAGGGAATCTCCGGGATCAGCACCACATCGCTGCCGCTGGCCACGCCGGCGGTGAGGGCGATCCATCCCGCGTTGCGGCCCATGAGCTCGCAGACCATGACGCGGTGGTGGCTGTCGGCGGTGGAGTGCAGGCGATCCAGTGCGTCGGTGGCGGTGGAGACCGCGGTGAGGAATCCGAAGCTGATCTCGGTGCCGACGATGTCGTTGTCGATCGTCTTGGGAACGCCGATGATGTTCAAACCTTTTTCCACGAGGCACGAGGCGGCGCTCATGGTGCCGTCGCCGCCGATGACGATGATCGCGTCCAGGCGGTGGCGCTTGGCGGTGGCGACGCAGCGGTCGGTCATGTCGCGGAAGACCGGAGCCCCGGTGTGGTCGTTGCCCACGTGGTATTTGCGCGGATTGCAGCGGTTGTTGCTGCCCAGGATGGTGCCGCCGCGGACCAGGATGCCGGCCACGTCGCGCGAGGTCAGCGGCCGGACGCGGTCGTCGATCAATCCCTGAAAGCCATCCTCGATGCCCGCCACCTCGATGCCGTACTGCAGGATGGCCGTCTTGGTGACGGCGCGGATCACGGCGTTCAGGCCGGGGCAGTCGCCGCCGCCGGTGAGCACGCCGATCCGGCGAATGTTCTTGGGAGGTGTCATGGCAAGGCGTCAGATCGTATCGATCTTTTGCCCGCGCGATGGACGCGATCCTCCGCGGCATCGCTACCATTCGTGCCATGACGCACGCGACGCCACCCGCGAATCCGGATTCCTCCGGCGGCGGCGAGGAGATCCATCCCTCGCAGCTCGAGGCTGCGCGCCGCGCCAAGCTGGAGCGCTACCGCGGCGAGCTGGGAGTCGATCCCTTCGGCGGCCGCACCGAGGGTTTGGTCTCGCTGAGCGAGGCCCGCACCGCCTTTCAATTGGAAGCCCAGACGAATTTCGAGAGCGACACCGCCAAGGCCAAGGCGGATCCGGCGCACAAGATCAACGACGCGCGGCCGCGCCGCAAGGTCGCCGGTCGCGTGGTGCAGCACCGCGACTTGGGCAAAATTGTCTTCTTCTGGCTGCGCGACCACACCGGCGACCTGCAGATCTCCATGAGCAAGTCCGCCGCGGAGGCGAAGTCCTTCGAGATCACCAAGGCCCTGGACTACGGCGACATCGTCACCGTCGAGGGACCGGTCGGCCGCACCCAGAAAGGCGAGATCTGCATCTGGGGCACGCACGTCGCGCTGCAGTGCAAGAGCCTGGCCCCGCCGCCGGGCAAGTGGCATGGGCTGGAGGATGCCGAGACGCGCTATCGCAAGCGCTACCTGGACATGTGGGCGACGCCGCGCACCCTGCAGGTTTTTCAGCTGCGCAGCCGCATCGTCTCCATGGTGCGCCGCTTCATGGAGCGGCGCGGATTCCTCGAGGTCGAGACGCCGATGCTGCAGCCGCTGGCCGGCGGAGCGGCGGCGCGGCCCTTCGTGACCACGCACAACGCGCTGGACATGAATCTGTTTCTGCGCATCGCGCCGGAGCTCTACCTGAAGCGGCTGCTGACCGGCGGCATGCCGCGGGTCTTCGAGATCAACCGCAATTTCCGCAATGAGGGCGTGGACCGCAGCCACAATCCGGAGTTCACCGCCATGGAGGCCTACGAGGCCTTCGGCAACTATGAAACCATGCTCGAACTGACCGAGTCGCTGGTGCACGAGTGCGCCGCCGAGCTCGCCAAGGAGATGCCCGACGTGCCCGCGGGGCCGGTGCTGCCCTTCGGCGAGATGAAGATCAACTACGCCAAGCCCTTCCGCCGCGTGAAGTTCGCGGATCTCTTCAAGGAGGGCTCCGGCATCGACCTCTTCGACGAGAAGGCGGTCATGAGTGAGGCCCTGAAGCGGCACGTGCCCGACGCGTCGAAGCTGGACCACTGGCTGCTGGTGGAAAAACTCTTCGAGATTTTCGCCGAGCCGAAGATCGATCCGCTCAAGCCGACCTTCGTCACCGACTGGCCCAGCGCCGTGAGTCCGCTCACGCGGCCGCGCAAGGATGACCCGCGTCTCTGCGAGCGCTGGGATCTCTTCGTCGGCGGCATGGAGATCGGGCCCGCCTACACCGAGCTCAACGATCCCGACGTGCAGCGAGAGAAGTTCACCGAGCAGCTCAAGGGCGTCGACGAGGAGGAATCCACTTTCCGCACGCTGGACGAGGATTTCCTCGAAGCGCTGAAGGTGGGCATGCCTCCGGCCGGCGGCATGGGTCTGGGCATCGACCGCCTGGTGATGCTGCTGACCAACAGCGAAAGCATCCGCGACGTCATTCTCTTCCCGTTGATGAAGCCGGAGTGATGCGCCGCACGCCCGCGTTGATCCTGTGGTGCGCCGTGGCGATGTTCGCCGCGCAATTTGCTGCGACACCCACCCGTATGGCGGCCGACGAAGCGCCGCGCTGGTACTACATCACCCTCAACGAAGTCCCGGTGGGCTGGTCCTGCTCGCTGACCAAGCCGATCGAGGGGGGCTTCCGCACTGAGTCGCAGACGCGCCTGCGCATGGCGCGAGAGAAGCAAATTCTGAGCATGACCACGACGGCGTGGATCGAGGAGGACGCCGCGGGCAAACCGCTGCGCAGCGGGCAGAGCCAGACCGGCGGGGGTCTTTCGGTGCGCGTGAACTGGGAGTGGGCCGAGGAGGGCATTCGCGAGCGGCGCACCCAGGGCGCGTCGGTGACGGAGAAACTCCTGCCGGCCATCGCCAAGGAAGCGCTGCCTCCCGCGGCGGCGCTGCGGGCGGCGCAGGCGGCGCGAACGGCGGGGAAAAAGGATTTCACGCTGCTTCTGCTGGATCCCGGTCAGGGAGTGCAGCCGGCCGAAGTCCGCTCTGAGCTCGTCGGCTCCGCGAGCGTTCCGGTGAACGGCAAGCCCGTGGAGTGCACGCACTGGAAATCGTCGGGCCCGCTGATCCCGCTGGGCAGCGAGGAGTGGATCGACGCCGCAGGCGAGATGGTGCAGAGCCAGACGCCCACCGGTCTGGGCGTGTTGCGCAGTCTCCTGTGCAGCGAGACCACGGCGATCTCGGCGCTGGACGATGCCAAGCCGCCGGTCGAAGTCATGGTGGCGAGCTTCGTGAAAGTGGATCCACCTCTTGCGGATGTCATGAAGAAGCGCTCCGTCCACTTGCTCGTCAAGGCCAAGAAGCCGCCGATCATGCCGCTGCCGCAGGAGGGCTTCCAGCGCGTGAAGCGAAATCCCGATGGCTCGTTCGACGTGACCATCGACCTGGATCGCCCCGCCGAGCCGTCGCTCAAGAGCGTCGCCGCCGACGCGGCCTTCATGGATTCCTCACCGATGATCGACTGGAAGGATCCCTCGGTGTTGGCGCTAAAGGAGAGCGCGCTGGCCGGCGCCCATGTCGCGGCGACCGACTCGGCCGGCAGATCGAAATTGTTCCAGGCCGCCGTGGCCAGCCACATCACCAAAAAGGATCTGGCCAGCGCCTTCGCCAGCGCCAGCGAGACCGCGCAGTCGAAGTCGGGGGACTGCACGGAGCACGCGGTGCTGTTGGCGGCCCTGCTGCGGGCCGACGGCATTCCCAGCCGCGTGGCGGCGGGTCTGGTGTGGGCGGATTTCTTCGCGGGCGAGCGCAACGTCTTCGCCTGGCATCTCTGGACGCAGGCGCTGATTGACGGGCGCTGGGTCGACCTGGACGCCACGCTGCCCGCCAATGGCGAGTCCTTTCATCCGGGGCATCTCTTGCTGGCGGTGACGCCGCTGCGCGACGCGGCGAGCGACCCGGCGTGGACCAGCCTTCTCACATCCATGGGCAATCTTTCAATCGAGGTGCGCGATGGAGCGGATCACGCAAACCCCTGAGCTTCCCGCGCGCGATCCGCTGGGCCACAAGGCGACCTTCGGCCGCGTCTGTGTGGTGGGCGGCTCCTGCGGCGAGCGACCGATGATCGGGGCGCCGGCGCTGGCGGCCCGCGCCGCGCTGCGCAGCGGATGCGGACTCTGCGCGGTCGCGGTGCCGGCACCGATCTTGCAGGCGGTGCTCGCGGTGGTGCCCGCCGCCACCGGCGTGGCGCTTCCGGTCGATGCGCAGGGGCAATTGTTCGCCGCCGGTTGCGCCGAAGCGATCGATCAGGCGATCGCCAACATCGACGCCCTGGTGGTCGGCCCGGGTTTCGGCCATGGGTTGCCGCAGCAGCAGATCGTCATCCGGCTCGCGTCGTCATTTGGAAAGCCGCTGGTCTTGGACGCCGACGCGCTGCGTGCGTTGGCGCAATTGCCCGACTTTGCGCGAGACTTGAAGGCGCCGATCATTCTCACGCCGCATCCGGGGGAGTTCGACGCGCTGGCCCATGCTCTGCATCTGGATCTCAATGCTGTCTCAGAGGAGACGCGCGACGCGGCGGCGCTGGCGATGGCGGGGCGGCTGGGCTGCATCGTGATCCTCAAAGGGGCGCACACGCGGGTCAGCGACGGCGTCCGCGTGTGGAGGAGTCCGCATGCCGAGGCGGCCTTGGCGATCGGCGGCAGCGGCGACGTGCTCTCCGGAGTGACGGGGGCCTTCGCGGCGCAGTTCGCGAACAAGAAGACCACGCCCGCGCTCGATCTCTTCCAGGTCGCCTGTCTTGCGGTGCACGTGCACGCACTCACGGCGGAGGCCTGGTCCAAGACGCATGGACACGCCGGGCTTCTGCCGGAAGAGCTCGCCGACGGCATTCCCGCCGTGATGGCGAACCTTCGCGGCGAGTTGAACGACTAGTCTTCAGGCCGCCTCTTTCCCATGGTTACACTCGCACAATGAGCAACTCCGATCACATCGCGATCAAGGATTTCCGCCCCAACGCGCAGATCAGCGGCGTCTATGGGCTGGTGAATCCGCAGATCGGCACCACGCGGGCGGGCAAGTCCTTCTTCAAGGCCCTCATTCGCGACGCTTCGGGCGAGGCGGCGCTGCGCGTCTGGGTCTTCGACGAGTCGCGGCTGGGCGAGACGATCCGCACCGGCTTCGTCCACCTGAGCGGGCAGACCCAGAACTACAACGGACACATCCAGGTGATCGCGGACACCATCCGCGCCGAGGAGGTCTCGACCGACCAGCTCAAGAAGCTCCTGCCCGCGACCACGCGCGACATCGAGCACATGATGAAGGAGGTCGAGCGTCTGCTGCACAGCATGCAGCACCCAGGCATGCGTGCACTGGCGGAGCAGTATCTGGCCAACGACCACATCACGCAGCACTTCCGCCGTGCGCCGGCCGCGGTCAGTGTGCACCACGCCTACATCGGCGGCTTGCTCGAGCACACGCTGCAGCTCATGCTGCTGGCGGAGGTGATGCTGCCGCTCTATCCCGCGCTCAATCGCGACCTGGTGCTGATGGGTCTTTTCCTGCACGATCTGGGCAAGACCGTCGAGCTGGAGTGGGAGCGAGGTTTCGCCTACACCGCCGACGGCAACCTGGTCGGGCATGTGGTGCGCGGAGCCATCTGGCTGCAGACGATGGCTGCGGCCGCCTCGAAGAAGGCGCCGCTGCCCCCCGAGGCGCTGCGCGTGCTGCTGCACACGATCATCAGTCATCACGGCGCGCTGGAGCATGGCGCGGCGAAGTTGCCCAGCACTCCCGAGGCGATGTTTGTGGCGATGCTCGACAACCTCGACGCCAAGACCACCGCGACGCTGGTGGCGGCGGCCCGCGACCGCGCCGACGCCTACGAGCCCGGCCATGAGTTCAGCGACAAGATCTGGTCGCTCGATGTGCGGGTGTATCGGCCCGATCCGCTGATTCCGGCCCCCGCGCCGAAGTCCGCGGAGCCTGCTCAAGAGGAGTGAGCGATCACATTTCGCAGCGAGTGCTCACGCGTTGACAGAAGCGTGAGGCTCGGCCTTGATCAGCGCGCGAATGGCTCGACTTCCACAGGCTTGCCGCAGTAGTAGCAAGCGGGGCGGCGCTTGGCGAGCATGCGGCCGCAGTGGGGACAGGCTCGCGGCTCGGGGGGAGCGGCGTGGCCGTCGAGCTTGCCGTCACGAAGTTCGATCTCCTTCACGAGCTTGGCGAGGTCTTCATCCTTGTAGCCGTGCTGTTGTTTCAGGCAGACCCATAGCGCCTCCGTGATCATCGACAGGCGCTCGACATCACATTGAAGCGACTCAAGACGCGACTGCGCGCTGCGAGCCTCGCGCTGGGCGTTCTCAGCCGTGTTCTGTGTCGCCGCCGTATCTTGGGCGGTTGCTCCAGTAATGAAGGGGAAAAACATGGTCAGTCCTCACTTTGGCGATGCACATTCTTACGGGTTTTTGCGGACCGGTCGCAACCCGACATATCCTCCGTCGGCGTCATACAGATAATCGTAACGCGCCAGCGCCCGCAGACCGGTGTTGATCAGCGACCCGGAGGGCTTGACCCAGGTCACCTTTCGCGGAGCTGCGGGATTTGCGGCGTCCCCAACCTTGAAGCTGTGGGAGAGCCGGCCGCTGAGCAGATGGACGGTGATCTCAGTTCCTTCGGCGACATCGCCTTTGCATGAAGGCTCCGGAGCCGGGATCATCATGTTGGTCAGCCCCGTGTCGAGCAGCATGCTGAGGTTCTCCGTCTTGAGTCCGCCGACCGTGACCCAGCCGCGCGAACCCTCCCAATCCTTCACGCTCTGCTTGACGGTGGGCGTCGCATCGGGCGCCGCGACGTGCTCCTTCAATTGCTCGTAGAGATAGCCGCTGCCGACCATCCGCGCTGTCAGCCCGAGCGTGACGCCGTCGCGGGTGATCGTGTATCCGCGACGCATGGTGCCGGCCTGCATTTCCTTCAGGTTCACCCACGGATTCTGGTCCTGGCGCGGCAACTTCCCGCGGCCCGTGCCGATGCCGAGCATGTGCACCTTCGGGTTTTTCATCGCCGTGGAGTTGCCACTGTTCACGGCGCCCGCGTGCACCTTCCGCTCCGTCACGGCGAGCACCGGCACGATGGCCGTCGCGACATTGCCAAGTTCGTCCTTCGAGTCGGGGAATGTCAGCGTCACCGGCGTCCATATGCCGATGAGTTCGATGCCGCTGCTGCTGTAGGTGATCGAGCCCGCAGCGCCGTTGGGATCGATGTTCGGCACATCGTCCGCACCGACGATCACGCCGCACGAACCCGTATCCACCTGCAGCTTGAGTGGCGGACCGCCGTTGAGCGAAACCCGCACGCTCAAGGATTGCAGATGCTCGAAGTCCACAGGCTTCGGATTGGCGAATGGGATCCGGTAGCTCTGCGTGTAGGCCGAATAGTCGGGATGTGGAGGTTCAGGAGCCGGGGCTTGCTCTTGGTCCACGGCTCCGGCGATGAGCAGCAGCGGCAGAGCGATCGCCAAGGCGATTCGGAAGGACCTTGGAGTCTTGGCCTTGGCACTCCGCTTGAGCGAAGGGTTAGGCGTCGCGGTCATTTGGAACTCGGGCCTGCTCCCGGAAACCACTCGGTGTGCTGGTCGCCACCGCGACTCCAGTACGTCACACGCTGTCCGCGCAGGAAAGCGATGTAGCCCTGCACGCCGGCGTCCATCGCACGCCGGGTAAAGTCTCGAAAGTGCTGACCGTGGCGCTGGCTGTCGAGAATCGCCGCACGCAATCCGCCTGCATCGAAGTCGGCGGCTACGGGAGGCAACCCCTCGTAGGAAATGGTGGTGGTCACGACCTCGCCCGTGGCGCTGTAAAAGCGCTTCTGCAATGCGACATAATCGACGTGGTAATACTCAACACCCGTTTCGATGAGTCTGCGGACAACTTCTGGGAAAGGGATTGAGCCGTCGAGGGCGGCGCGAGCAGCTTCAGTAACAATCTGGGTATTCATGGAGGCCTCGTTTCATTGTTGCTGTCGCCGTGAAGTCACGTGGCGGTTGATGGATTCGCCGCGGTCCGAGAGAAGCGTGTCGATGGCCTTCTCGTAGATGGAATCGTCGGCGACCGCTCCCTGGAAATTCTGGCCTTGCAGCGAGCCGCAAAGATTGGCGCAGGCGAGCGGCGCACTCAAATGCCGCGCGTACTCGATCAACCGGTGCGGCATGTCAAGGGCGATGTCCGTCATAAGGGCGGGACTCAGCATGCCGACGTTTTCCAGGAGGGGAAAGGGGAGCGCATTGCGAAGTTGCGTGAGAAAAAGCGTCCCGACATCGAGCTTGCCGATCTCAGGCTTGTGGCGGGCGATGCGCTGGCAGGCGTCGATGAAGAAATCAAGATGCACATTGCCCTTGCAGAACGCGGTCACCGAATTGTTCACCCGGTGGCTGACATGGTTGGTGCCGGCGGCCTCGGGGACCATCCAGACTTCGTGGCAAAAGGTGAAATCCGATTCCAAATCGATCGCCAGCTTCTCCGGGGCAAACACCAGCATGTCCGCGTCGATCCAGATGGTTCGCTCGTACCCATTGGCAAGGAATTCCTTGGCGGCGACCAGACGGGCCAGATCGGTCACGGGACAGATCTGATGATTGACCTTGTCCCGATACCAGTCCGGCGCGTATTCGAAAAAGGAATCATCGAAGAAGCGGTACTCGAAGTCCTTGGACTCCGCCCACGCCTTCACGCTTTTCATGCACGTCGCGATCCATGGCTCAACGCGGCTCGTTCGATAGGACTGATAGACGATGGTCTTCATCCCGCGGATTGCTCCACGCGTGCCTGCAACTGGTCGCGCAACCGGGCGATCGCGCCGGGCGTGTGGAGCAACGCGCACCAGGATCGTCGAAGCGCGAGCTCCTTCGATTGCTTCGCCTGCTGCAAGGACTGCTCCGAATGCTGAAGTTCCGTCAAGGCCGATGCGAGTTCAATGCGGCGAGATTGGCGGTCGACGACCAATGACTCGAAGAGCCGCCGTCGCTGCGGACTGCGGCGGGGGAGCGTCGCGATCTGATCCAGGAACATCTTTCGCCGCGGGCTCGGGCCGATGCCGGAAACCATCGCCAGATCCGGATCGCACCAGGCGGCGCGGAAGGGCTTTTGCCGGGGCAGTTCCTTGATCTCAAGCGGCAGGCGGAGCGTGGCCGAGACGCAGTCGAACGCGGGCGCCTTCCATCCAAGCCATCGCCGCGTCCATGCATCGGAGACATCCTCGTAGACCTTGCCGCCAAGCCCATGCGTGAAGCGATCCGCCAGTGCCGTGCGCGCCAGCACGCCCAGCAGGAACGCTCGGGGAAGCAGGGGCTTGTCGGACGAACGCGCCGCGCGGACGCCATCGGCGGTCGCGCGAACGCGTCCGCCCGATTCATCCAGCAACCAGAGTGGCAATTCGCTCTGTGCGCCTTGAACACGAAGCGGCCGCGCCGCGCGCGGATGCCGCTCCAGGGCCGAGTTGAAGGCCGCCGCGCAGGCCTCGGGGTCCTTCAGCATGCGGTCGATGAGATGCACCCCGAAGGAAGTGCCGGTCAATTGCGAGGCGCTGACCACGCGCGGCATGGCGCACCAATCCGACAAACCCTCGAGTTGCGCGAGCGAAACTTGCAGCGGCGCGTTCGGCGCTTTCGCATGGGAGCGAAGCAGCTGCGCCAATTTCTTGAGTCCTTGTTGCACTGAATCCGGCGCGTCGGGGCATGGGCCGATCTCTCGCGGCTGGAATGCCGGAACCGTCATCGCCGCCGCCTCCTGGGAAGCGCTCGCGAATCTGTGGCCCTTCGCCGTCCAGAAACCATCCTTCATTTCCGGCCATTCCACGAAGAAACCGTCGAAGCCATCCTGATCCACCACCAGATGGACGGCCGTTGCTTGTGCCTGCCGCGCCCTCGCGTCGGTCCAAAAAGTCTTGGCGACGATTCCTGGATGCCACGCCTGAGCCTGGTGACCGGCGGCAAAAACCGGCGCATCCGGCAGACCGAGGTGGCGCCGCGCCTCGCTGCGCCACGCCGCCAGTAAGCGGCCCTCAATGTGATTTGTGGGATCAGCAAGCGATCGTCCCTCAATCGCCGCGCCGGCATCCACACCAGGCTCCGCGCGCTCGACCAGAATTTCCACCGCTTCGGCCTCGGCCATCATTCTGCAATTGGATCAGGCATGGCGGCGCTTTGCAAAAGCCGCGGCGCCTCCGCCATGGCGACCCGCAGCGTGTTGCGGTAGAGGCGCAACCGGGTCTCGGGACAGTCCAGGCCATTGCCGAAGGTGCGGCGCATGTCTTTGTAGATCCGGCGCACCGGGATCTCGCGGATGCGCAGGTTCAGGAAAGCGGCCTGGGCCCAGAATTGCATGGGAAAGTCGTAACCGTCCACGCCCAGGCGCATTTGCTTCATCGCCTCCGTGCGGTAGGCCTTGAATCCGCAGAAGGCGTCGGTGAGATTCAGGCGCAGGGCGGAGTTCACCTCCTCGGTCACGATGCGGTTGACCCGGAAGCGGTCCTCGGGGGCGTCGTCGTCCTCGATGCGCTCGATCAGGTAGCGGCTGCCGCTGATGATGTCGGCGTCGTTGCGCTCGATGGCCCGCACGAAGGAGGGAATCTCGGCGGGCTCATGCTGCTCGTCGCAGTCCATGGTGATGACCCACTGGTAGCCGTCGAAGTCCGCCCAGCGCAGGATGTCCTGCATGGAGCGACCGTAGCCGCGGTTCTCGGCGTGGCGGATCACCTCGACCTGATGCTTGGCCAGCAGTTGCGGCGTGCCGTCCTTGCTGCCATCGTCGATCACCAGCACGTCGCGGGCAAAGATGCTCACGTCGCGCAGCACGCGCTCGATGGACTTCGCCTCGTTGTAGACCGGGATCGCGAGCAGGATGTGGGAGCGGTCGGCGGACATGCGTGAACCTGTCGAAGAGGCTAGGGGCTGGAGGCCCCGACTTTCCCGCCTGAGGGAGAATCTTTCCGAAATTTTTCGGAAATTTTCACCAGCAGCCGATCGGCGGTGCGGGGAAAGAGCCCCAGAACCACCACCTTTTCGCGGGTCCGTTCGGCGATCGGACCGATGCCCTGTGCGCTCCAGATGGTCACGGATCGCTCCACGGCGGCGTGGCGCAACGCGGCGGTGAATTGCATGGTGACCACGGTGCAGTCGAAGGTTCCCAATTCGGTTGTGATGTTGGCCTTCCCTTCAATGGTCAAGGTTCGCGCAGCAGGACCGCGGTCGCGCTCCTTGCCCGTGTCCGTGGACTCCACGCGCATCGCCGATGAGCTCTCAAAAGGCGACGCGCTGGTCAGCCGCGTCGGACACATCGGCAGCGGGGGATCAAAGACGCTGCGCGTGCGCTCGGTCAAGGAGTCGACGCCGTGCATGGCGCAGGATCCATCCTCGTTCCACTGCAGGCGCGTGACGCGTTGCCCAGGCTCCTCGATGGACCACGCGCCATCGGCTGCGCGGGAAACTTTCATCTCAATCACGTCGCCCTCATCCGCTCCCGACTCGACGCGCCACAGACTCGTGCCCTCCGCCGCGGGGTACAGGTCCTTCGCCTCGACTGAGCACTCCGCAGGCTGGGGCAATGGCCAGGCTTGTGGAAGAACAGCCGTTGAACCGCATGCGACGAGCATCAAGAAACAGCATGAAAAAGCCGCAAAATGCGTTGCGCGGCCCGCGGCCTGGGTCAAGGCTGCAAGCCCTTGGCTTTCCAGAGTCGCTCGATTTCGGAAAGCGTGGTCGGCGCCATGCGCGTTCCGCTGGGATCGTTGCGAAGGATCAGCCGGCCATGCTCGTCCACCTGGTCGGTGCTGACAGGACCATCCAGCGAGGTCTGCGTATCCAGCGTCCATTGCCCGGGATGGGAGTCATCCGCCTGCCACTTCAGAGTGCGCTGCGAAATCTTTCCCGAGCCCGGATCGAAGCACCACATCGAGTAGCGGCCGGCCGCCGTCGCATCCCTTGGCAGCAGCTCCGCCATCATGAAGCTCAGCGGATGGGGCAGGTAGGCGTTGTTGGGAACCGTCCAGCTTTCAGGCTCGGCCGTCGCTCCCACCGAGTTGGTCAGCACGGCAAGGTCGTTGCCCGCGGCGCCGTCGGCGCCGCGGAATCTCGCGCCGGTCTGCGAGAAAATATTCTTGGGGCCGGGGATCTGCGGAATGCTGCGCACCGACCAGACTTCGCTGCCCAGGTCCCAGGCGACCCAGTAGCGATTGCGCGAACTCGTCAGGGTCAGACCATCCTCGCCGATGCTGCGGCTGTCGATCGACAGCAGAAAACCCTGTTCTTTCGCGCTTTCCGAATAGGCCTTGGGATTCGCGGCGGGGTCGGCGCTGCCGCGCGGTGCGGCCGCGATTTCAATCGAGATCCAGGCCAGCTCCACGTCGCCCTCTGGCGTCTCGCGCCAGGAGCGGAAGAGCCGCTTCTTGCCATCGGCCAGCGACTTCAGCCGCGCTGGCGTGAGCGTCTTGATGACGTCGGCGCCGCGCTGCAGCCGGTCGCTGCGCTCCTTCTGCACCAGCGACATGTCGCGCAGCTCGATTGTGTTCACGGCGTGATCGATCGCGGATTCCGCGTAGGCGAAATCCTTTTCGGTGGTCAAGATGCTCAGCACGACGAACTGCCCGATGCCGGTCTGCAGGATGAACCATCCGCTGATGGCGCGGATGTCGCCGGTGGGAGTGGAGAGCCAGAAGAAGCGGGCCGGAAGACCGGCGACCGTGGTCGGTCGGTCCGCGAGCAGCGTGAACTCGCTTCCCGCCGTCTTGAGCGTCTGCAGGTGGTTCTTCATCTGCGATTCGGTGTTGCTCTGCGGGTCGTTGGAGACGACCGCCTGGATGCGGAAGAACCATCGCGCCGGATCGCGTTCATCGGAGACCATCCAGGAGATCGCGTTGTTCACCGAGTCCTTGGCGACCATGGTTCCCTTGGGCAGTTTCATCTTCAGGCCCAGCGATTCAAAGTCGTAAGGGGTGGCTTCCATCACCACCGGCTCCAGTCCGGCTTGCGGCGCGATGGGTTGGAGGTGCTTGGAATCGTCTGTTGCGCCGGTTTTGGTCTTTGGTCCTGTTTTTTGCGATTCAGAACCGTTATTATAAGACTTCGACGTGCTGCTCTGGCCTGATTTTTCCGAATTCCCGCCGCTTTGGCCCGAGGCATTCGCGCAAACCATGAAAAACACGACCGATGCGACCAGTACTTTCCAAGTCAATTGAAAATGGCGGAGGGAAATCACGCTCGCAAGAGTACCCAAATCCGCGCCGGACTTCCCAAAATTGTCATGAATACCCCCCAACGGCTTGACAGAAACGCACAATCGCCTACCTTTGTCGATTCCCCATTTCCGCCGTTGCACGGCATCGAGTCGTGCGCGGAAAGAGGCGTTGGTTTCTGAACGAAGGGCACGCACTGCAATGACTGGCGGCAAGATTCGCATCCGGATGGAAGCGTACGATCACCAGGCTCTCGACGCCTCGGCGCGGGAGATCGTCGATCACGCCAAGCGCACCGGCGCACGCGTCGCCGGTCCGGTGCCGCTGCCGACCCGCCGCGAGATCTACACGGTCAACCGCTCCCCGTTCATCGACAAGAAGAGCCGCGAACAGTTCGAAATTCGCACCCACAAGCGGATCATCGACATCACCGACGTCAACCCCCGCACCGTCGACGCGCTGAACCGCCTGGTGGTTCCCGCCGGCGTGTTCGTGAAGATCAAGGCCTAAAGAAGAACCCACCATGCCCATCGCAATCCTCGGAAAGAAAATTGGAATGACGCGCTGGTTCATGGAAGATGGCCGCAACATTCCCGTCACCGTGATCCAGGCCGGACCGTGCGTCGTCACCCAGGTGAAGACTGCGGAGTCCGATGGATATGCCGCGGTGCAGCTCGCCTTCGACGATGCCAAGCCCCGCGCCACCACGCAGCAGCTCATCGGTCACGACGCCAAGGCCGGATCGGTCCCCAAGCGCGTCCACCAGGAACTTCGCCTTGAGAAGGATGAAGAGGCCTCGGCGTACCAACTCGGCCAGGTTGTTTCCGTCGACACCTTCAGCGGATTGAAGTTTGTCGATGTCAGCGGCACCTCCAAGGGCAAGGGCTTCCAGGGCACCATGGTGCGCTGGAACTTCAAGGGCATCTGCGCCAGCCACGGCACCGAGCGCAAGCATCGTTCGCCCGGCAGCATCGGCGGCGGCGGAACCGATCGCGGCACCGGCCCCAAGCTCAAGAAGGGCAAGAAGATGTCCGGCCGCATGGGTGGCGAGCGCACCACCGTCCGCAGCCTCGACCTGATCTCGGTCGACACCGAAAAGAATTTGCTGGTCGTCAAGGGCGCGGTGCCCGGGGCGTCCAATGGATATTTGTTCATTCGCACCCCCAAGCGTCTATATAAGACAAAGGCAGTACTTCAGGCGGCAAAATAACCGGCTGAAAGATTGGGAAGGCCGTTACGGAACCGCCCAGTCGCGACAGTTTGCAGAACCCCAACCGAGTCGATCCCTGCCAAGCCCAGAAGTAACGGGCCTTGGAGGGTAGGCGAGACGGCCTGATCAACAGGCCAAAAGGTAAGAACCATGATTGAACTTCCAATCCTCGATGGCAACGGCAAGAAAGTGGACGTCCTCAAGATCGATGAGGCCACGCTCGGCGGCGAAGTCCGCCCGGCTCTCCTGAAGCAGGCCTACGTCATCACCCACGGCAATCAACGACAGGGTTCCGCTCGAACCAAGAGCCGCGGCAGCGTCGCGGGCTCCACACGAAAGCTCTACAAGCAAAAAGGCACGGGCAATGCCCGCGTCGGCGCCTCGCGCGTTCCGCACCGCAAGGGCGGCGGCGTGGCCTTCTCCAAGACCCGCACCCGCGAGGATTTCCGCACCTCGATGACCCGCAAGATGCGTCAGCTCGCCAATCGCAACGCGCTGCTGGCCAAACTGGTCGACAGCGAGGTGAAGTGCATGAAGGAGCTTTCCTTCGCCAAGCCGCGCACCAAGGACTTCGCCGCGCTGCTCAAGGCCTGCGGCGTCGATCGCACCTGCCTGGTCGCCGTCGACGGCACCAATCAGAACACCATCGCCAGCGCCCGCAATGTGGCGGGCGTCAGCGTGGTCCGCATCGAGCAGCTCACCGCGTTCGATCTGCTCAACCACCGTTTCCTGGTGGTGGACAAGGCCGCCCTGCAGTCGTTCATCGACGGCACCGCCTTTCAAACCGCTGATTCCAAGGAGGCCGCGTAATGGAAGCCACACGAGTCATTCGCCGCCCGATCGTCACGGAAAAAGCCACCTTCGCCACCGGCAAGGCGAACCAGTACACCTTTGAGGTGGACGGCAAGGCCACCAAGGACGACATCAAGAAGGCCGTGAAGAAGATGTACAACGTCCGCGTGCTGGGGGTCAACACCCAGATCCGCAAGGCCCGCGACCGCGCCATGAAGTTCGGCCTGGTCACCGGCAAGCTGACCAAGCGGGCGATCGTGAAAATTCATGCTGAGGACAAGATCGAGCTCTTCTGAGCAAAGGAATTCCAATGGCGATTCGAGTCTATAAAAGAACATCGGCCGGACGGCGCAACGCGAGCGTGAACCTGCACACCGAGGTCACACGCTCCAAGCCCGAGAAGAGCCTCTGCCGTCCGCTCTCCAAGACCGGCGGCCGCAACTGCCAGGGCAAGCTCACCGTCATCCAGCAGGGCGGCGGCCACAAGCGCCGCTACCGGCTGATCGACTTCAAGCGCCGCAAGGATGACGTGGTCGCCACCGTGACCACCATCGAGTACGACCCCAACCGCTCCTGCCACATCGCGCTGCTCACCTACGCCGACGGCGACAAGCGCTACATCCTGGCCCCCAAGGGCATCACGGTCGGACAGAAGATTCTCTCCAGCCAGAAGCTGATCGATCCCAACGTCGGCAACTGCATGCCGCTGAAGAACATTCCCGCCGGCCTCGACGTGCACTGCGTCGAGATGGTGCCGATGCGCGGCGGCGCCCTGGTGCGCTCCGCCGGCATGAGCGCCCGACTGACGAATAAGGAAGGCCGCATGGCGACCCTCGTGCTGCCCTCGGGTGAAATCCGCCAGGTGCTGCTTGAGTGCCGCGCCACCATCGGCGCCGTCGGCAACGCCGATCACGCCAATGTCGTGCTCGGAAAAGCCGGTCGCGCCCGCTGGCTCGGACGACGTCCGCGCACCCGCGGTGTGGCCATGAGCCATCACCAGCATCCGCACGGCGGTGGCGAAGGTCGCAGCAAGGGAGGCCAGGAGCCTTCCAACGCCAGCGGCACGCAAAGCAAGGGCGGACGGACCCGTCGATACGGGCTGTCCAGCGATGACCTGATCATTCGTCGGCGCTTCAGCCGCCGTTACGGCCAATTGAAACTCTGATAGAGGAAATGAACCATGAGTCGATCGACTAAAAAAGGACCGTTCGTTGACGAGAAGCTCTACCGCAAGGTGGAGAAGATGCAGGCTTCGGAGCGGCGCACGCCACTGAAGACCTACAAGCGCTCCTGCACCATCGTGCCGGAGTTCGTCGGCATCACCTTCCAGGTCCACAACGGCAAGTCCTTCCTGGACTGCTTCGTTACCGAGGACATGGTCGGTCACAAGCTCGGCGAGTTCTCGCCCACCCGCGTCTTCCGCGGACACACCAACAAGAAGGAAGGCCTTGACGCCGGACCCGGCGCCGGCGGCCCGAGCGCTGGTCCGTCAAGCGGCCCCAAGAGCGGTCCTAAGAAGTGACCCCGAGAGGAACAACCACCATGGCCTATCAATCCTGTCATCGTTACGCTCGAATCGCCCCCCGCAAGGCCCGCCTTGTGGCGGACATGATCCGCGGCAAGCCCGTGGACCAGGCCCTCACGGCCCTGGACTTCAGCACCAAGCGCGGCGCCAGCTTCCTCCGCTACGTCCTTCGCGCGGCCATCGCGCAAGCCGAGTTGGCCAGCGTCGATCCGGGCCGGCTGTTCGTCAGCGAGAGCCGCGTCGACGAGGGCCCGACCCTCAAGCGCTTCCAGGAAAAGGACCGCGGTCGTTCACACCAGATCCTCAAACGCACTTGCCACCTTCATGTGGCGGTGGATGCCCGCTGATCGCGAAGGAATAGAACCATGGGACAAAAAACACATCCATTTGGCTTCCGAGTCGGAGTCACCGAGCCGCACAAGAGCCGCTGGTTCGCCCCCAAGGCGCTCTTCGGCGAGCTGCTGATCGAGGACTACCGCATCCGCGCCTTCATCGACAAGCGCCTCAACAAGACCCCGCCCTACGCCGCGGTCTCCGATGTGCACATCGAGCGCACCCGCGAGGAGCTGGCTGTGATCGTGAAGACGGCGCGTCCCGGCCAGGTGGTCGGTCTCAAGGGTGCCGAAGTGGAGAAGCTCACCGCCGACCTGCAGGTCCTCACCGGCCGCAAGGTGGTCATCCGCATCATCGAAATCAAGAATCCGGAAATCGACGCCAAGCTGATCGCCGACTCGCTCGCCGAGCAGATCAAGAAGCGCGCCAACTTCCGCAAGGTGCTCAAGCAGCGCTGCGAAGGCGCCATGCAGAATGGCGCCTTGGGAGTCCGCATTCAGGTCTCCGGCCGCATCGGCGGCGCCGAAATGAGCCGCGTGCTCAACACGCGCCTGGGCACGATCCCGTTGAGCACTTTGCAGGCCAACGTGGACTACGCCATGACCCACGTGTTCACCACCAGCGGCGTGCTGGGCGTGAAGGTGTGGGTGTTCAAGGGCATGTACAGCGAATCGCAGCCGGATGAAGTGGTGTCGAATGCAGCGGGTGGCCGCGCCCGCGCCCGCGGCCGCCATTAAAAAGAATCAGGACCCAGGAGATCAGTCATGAGTTTCATGCCAAAACGAGTTAAGTTCCGCAAGCAGCAGCGCGGCAAGATGAAGGGCAACGCCACGCGCGGCAACTATGTCGCCTTCGGCGACTACGGTCTGCAGAGCCTGCAGACGCATTGGCTCAGCGCCCGCCAGATCGAGGCGGGACGCGTCGCGGCCCAGCACTTCCTGCGCCGCCAGGGCGTGCTTTACATCCGCGTCTTCCCTGACAAGCCGATTTCAAAGAAGCCGCTGGAAACCCGAATGGGAACCGGCAAGGCGCCCGTCGACTATTGGGCCGCCTGCATCAAGCCCGGAACCCTGATCTACGAGATCGCCGGAGTCCCCGAGGAATTGGCGAAGCAGGCCTTCGCCCGCATCGCCCACAAGATGCCCGTGAAGTGCCGCTTCGTGGGTCGCCGCATCGCCGTCTGATTGGAGTCAATAATGAACGCACATGACATTCGCAAACTGACCTTGGAACAAGTGAAGGACGAGCTCACCGCGTCGCGCCGCAAGATTTTCGATCTTCGCGCCCAGGCCGTGACCGAGAAGGTCGCCAACACCAGCCAGTTCGGCACGCTCCGCCGCACCATCGCCCGCCTTTTGACCGAGCAGGGGGTTCGTGCCCGTGCCGCCTCGCCCGCCGCCGGCAAGAAGTTCATCCGCGGCCTCTCCAAGGAGGGCCGCGAGAAGCTGATCGCCAAGACCGTCCATCCGTCGACCTACTCCAAGGCCGGAACCAAGAATCCCGCGGGCAAGACCGCTGAGAAGTCCGCGAAGAAGACCGCCGGCGCGACCGCCGCGGTCTCCAAGCCCAAGACCCGCCGCAAGGCCGAGGTGAAATCATGAGTCACAAGACCGCCGCCGTCACCATCCCGCCCAAGAGCCCGCGCCGCATCGGCGTGGTCGAGAGCGACAAGCGGGTCAAGACCCGCACCGTGGTGGTGAATTTCGTGACCAAGCATCCCAAGTACGGCAAGTACGTGAAGAAGCGGACCGTGCTGCACGTGCACGACGAGAAGAACGAAAGCGGCCTCGGCGACCGCGTCGAGGTGGCCGAGTGCCGCCCGATCAGCCGGACCAAGAACTGGATCCTTGTTCGCGTTGTCGAGAAGGCCCCGGTCAAACTTCTAGCCATGGAGGAGACAGCCCGCTGACGCGGACTGCAGCAACACAATGATTCAAAAAGAATCCAGAATCGAAGTCACCGACAACTCCGGCGCCAAGCTGGCCATGGTCATCGGCATCATGGGCGTCAGCACCGCCCGCGGCAAGTTCACCCGCGTCGCCATGGGCGTGGGCGACAAGGTCATGGTGGCCGTGAAGAAGGCCATTCCGACCGGCGACGTCAAGAGCGGCGACAAGGCCATCGCGGTCATCGTGCGGACCAAGTATCCCACGCGACGCGACGACGGCAGCTACGTCCGCTTCGACTCCAACGCCTGCGTGCTCATCGACGCCGAGGGCAATCCCCGCGGCACCCGCATCTTCGGCGCCGTGGCCCGCGAGCTGCGCGAGAAGAACTACATGAAGATCGTTTCGCTGGCAACGGAGGTGGTGTGATGCCAAGGCACGTACGCAAAGGCGACATGGTTCTGGTCCGCGCCGGCAATCAGCGCGGCACCGTGGCCGAGGTCCTGGCGGTGATCCCGGATGACAACCGCGTCATCGTCAAGGGCGTCAACGTCCGCACCCACCACCTGAAGAAGACCCAGGCCCGTCCCCAGGGCGGTCTGCTCAAGCAGGAAGCCCCGATCCACATGTCCAACGTCAGCCCGGTGGTCGACGGCAAGCCGACCCGCGTCCGCTTCCAAACCAAGTCCGACGGCAGCAAGGTCCGCGTCGCGGCCCGCACCGGCAAGGAACTGCACACGCTGCACGCTCCGTCCAAGAAGAAGTAATTCGCACACCAGCCCAAAGAGAATCCCATGGCCGCCCAGAAAACAATCCGCCTGCAGAAAATCTTCAAGGAAGAAGTCGTCCCGAAGGTGATGAAGGAGTTCAAGCTCAAGAACGCCCACCAGGTTCCCAAGCTCTCCAAGATCATCGTCTCCACCGGCGTCGGCAAGCGCCTGGAGAACCAGAAGCTCAAGCCTGAATTGAAGGACACCGTGGTCGACACCTACCGCAAGATCACCGGCCAGCAGCCGATCATGATCAAGGCCAAGAAGGCCGTGTCGAACTTCAAGGTCCGCGAGGGCGCTCCCAGCGCCTTCATGGTCACCATGCGCCGCGACCGCATGTGGGGCTTCCTGGATCGCCTGATCAACCTCGCGATTCCGCGTATCAAGGATTTCCGCGGCGTGAACGACAAGAGCTTCGACGGCGGCGGCAGCTGGTGCATGGGTCTCTCCGAGCAGGCCGTGTGGCCGGAGATCAACATGGCCAACGTCAACCACAACATCGGAATGCACATCAACCTGGTCTTCGAGAACAGCACCCCGGCGATGAGCCGCTTCCTGCTGAGCGAGCTCGGCATGCCCTTCGCCCGGCCCGAAGCCACCAACAAGAAAGCCTGATCCAAAGGAACCCCCATGGCCAGCAAAAGAGTCTTTGTCAAAATGAAGCAGAAGCCGAAGTTCAGCACCCGCAAGCAGAGCCGGTGCGAAATCACCGGCCGCGCCCGCAGCGTCTACCGCAAGTTCCGCGTCTGCCGCCATGTGCTGCGCGAGCTCGCCTTGCAGGGCATGGTGCCCGGCATGCGCAAGGCGTCCTGGTAGTCCGCACGAAGGAATTCCCAATGCCCCTACACGATCTCACCGCCGACATGCTGACCCGCATCCGCAACGCCGTTTCGATTCACGCGAAGCAGGTCATGGTCTTGGACAACAAACTCAACTGCGGCGTCGCCAAGGTGCTGCAGGAGGAGGGCTTCATCCGCGGCTTCGAGCGCATCCCCGACAGCCGGGGCGGCCTGATCCGCGTCGACCTGAAGTACTCGCCCACCGGCGAGAGCGCCATCAACGCCATCGACCGCGTCAGCACGACCGGCCGCCGCGTCTATTCGGGAACCAACGCGCTGCCCAAGCCCCAGCAGGGCCTGGGCATCGCCATTGTCAGCACAAGCTCTGGCGTGATGAGCGATCGTCGCTGTCGCGAGAGCAAGGTCGGCGGCGAAGTGGTCGCGGTCGTCTGCTAAGGAAATCAAGGAGTCGTCATGAGTCGCATCGGAAGAAAATCAATCGCAGTGCCCGCCGGCGTGAAGGTGCAGGTCAACGCCTCCACCCGCGTCATCGATTTCCAGGGGCCCAAGGGCAAGCTCTCCATGACGCACCGACCCGAGGTGAAGGTGGCCTACAACGACGCCGACAAGAGCATCGTGTGCGAGGTCTCGCCCGAGCAGCTGGACGTGGGCAACAACCGCGCCTACTGGGGCACCACCCGCTCCGTGATCAACGGCATGGTGGAGGGCGTCCTCAAGGGCTACGAGAAGAAGCTCGAGATCGTCGGCGTGGGCTGGGGCGCCAAGGTCCAGGGCAAGAAGCTCGTGCTCGCCATCGGTTTCGCCAATGCGATCGAGGTCATGATCCCCGCCAATCTCACCGTGGCCATCAACGGCACGCTGATCGAAGTCTCCGGTCCGAACAAGCAGACCGTGGGCGCCTTCGCCAGCGACGTCCGCGCCTGCCGCAAGCCCGAGCCCTACAACGGCAAGGGCATCAAGTACGTCGACGAAGTGATCCAGCGCAAGCAGGGCAAGGCGTTCGGCAGTTAATCAACAAAGGAACCTGAACCATGGCATCTGCAACACTGATCAAATTGAAGCGACGGACCCGCCGGAAGGCCGGACTTCGCAAGCGCATCATCGGCACCACGGAGCGGCCGCGCATGAGCGTGTTCCGCTCGCTCAACCACATCTACGTGCAGGTGATCGACGACTCCAATGGTCGCACCCTGGTCTCCGCCAGCGATCGCGAGAAAGCCTCCGCGGCCGCCAAGGGCAAAGTGACTTCGGCGAAGAACATCGGAAAAGTGGTGGCCGAGCGGGCCGCCAAGGCCGGCGTGACCAAGGTGGTCTTCGACCGGAACGGATACCTCTTTCACGGCCGCGTCAAGGCGCTCGCCGAGGGCGCCCGCGAGGGCGGCCTGCAGTTCTGATCGGAACGGAAACCCAACATGAGCGGACACAATCAAGAATCACGCGACTCGGACTCCACGACGGTGGGCGTCTATCGCACCAGCACCACCGTGGCGGGCGGACGTCGTTTCTCCTTCGCGGCCATGGTCGTCACCGGCGACCGGCAGGGCGGCGTGGGCGTCGGCTATGCCAAAAGCACCCAGGTGCCATCCGCGGTTGAGAAGGCGGAGAAGGAAAGCCGCCGCAAGCAGAAGAAGTTCAACATGCAGGGTCGCACCATTCCCCACATGGTGGAAGGCCGCTACGGCGCCAGCAAGGTTCGCCTTGTGCCCGCCGCTCCCGGAACCGGCGTCATCGCCGGCGCCGCGGTGCGCTCCATCCTGGACATGATCGGCGTGCAGGACTGCCTGACCAAGTGCTTCGGCAGCAGCAACCCCAAGAATCTCATCAAGGCCACCATGCTGGCCCTCGGCAAGCTGCGCACCCGCGAGATGGTCGAGGCCCTGCGCGGCATCACCCTCGCCAACACCGAGGTCGAAGACGCCATCACCCGCGGCAGCGCGGCGGTTCCCGCGGCCCGCGGCGCCCAGAAGGCCCAGGGCCCGGTCAACACCGTCGGCGACGAGCGTCGCGGCGGACGTGGCGGCGGTCGTGGCGGCGCCGGCGGCGGTCGTGGCGGCATGGGCGGCGGACGCAGCGGCGGTGGTCGCAGCGGACCCGGCCGCGGACGCGGACCGGATGCGGCGGCTCCTTTGGCCGCCGATCCACCGGCGCAGGCTTCGTAAGCATCACTCGAATCAATTGACAGAGCACACTTCAGTCCCACAAGGAATTTCACCATGATGATCCAAGACATCACCGCCAAGGTCGGAGCCCACAAGAAGCGAATGCGCGTCGGCCGCGGCGAAGGCAGCGGCAAGGGCGGCACCAGCGGCCGCGGACACAACGGCGCCAAGAGCCGCGCGGGTTGGACCAGCCGTCCCGGTTATCTCGGCGGTTCCACTCCGCTCGCCCGTCGCTTCCCCAAGCGCGGATTCTCCAACTCCGGCTTCCGCACGCTCTTCGAGGAGATCAACGTGCAGGATCTGGAGAAGCACTTCGACAACGGCGCCACGGTCGACGCCAAGGCCCTGGCCGCCAAGCGTCTCATCCGCGACGTCAAGCTGCCGCTCAAGGTCCTCGGCCACGGCGACCTGAAGAAGAAGCTGACCGTCAACGCCGCCAAGTTCAGCGCCTCGGCGCGGACCAAAATCGAGAAGGCAGGCGGGACCGCCGTCGCGTCCCTGCCCACAACCCCAGCGTGATCCAGGCGTTCATCAACATCTTCCGCGTCGCCGAACTGCGCAACCGCGTGCTCTTCACCCTGGGCATGCTGGTGATCTATCGCATCGGCTTCTGGATTCCGCTGGTCGGCGTCGACCAGTCGCAGCTGGCCAAGGCCGCCGAAAAGGCCAGCGAGAACGCCACCGGCTTCGGCCGCATCGCACAGTTCGCCAGCATCTTCTCCGGCGGAAGCCTGCAGCAGAGCACGATCTTCGGCCTGGGCATCATGCCCTACATCACCGCGGGCATCATCTTCCAGCTTTTGCAGAGCGTGGTCCCCAGCCTCGCCGACCTGAAGAAGGAAGGGGCCAGCGGCCAGCAGAAGATCGCCGAGTGGACGCGCTACGCCGCCGTCGCCCTCTGCGTCTTCCAGGGATGGATGTGGCTGAGCTACCTGCGTCAGACCAACCTGGTGCAGCCGCAGTTCGACTCCGGCGCCAACCTGGTCGTCTTCTATGTCGCCGGATTTTCGGCGCTGACCGCCGGCAGCCTCTTCCTGATGTGGCTGGGCGAGCAGATCGACAAGTACGGCATCGGCAACGGCGTCAGCATCATTCTCACCGCGGGCATCCTGGCCCGCATGCCCCACGCGGTCGGCTGGGTCGTCGACAACTTCGACCCGCGCCAGAGCAGCGACGCGGAAGGAAAGATCGGATTGGTCGGCGTGCTCCTGCTCGCCGGCGGTTTCATCCTGGTCACGGCCGGCGCCATCGTCATCACCGTCGCCCAGCGGCGCATTCCGATTCAGCAGGCCAAGCACACCACCGGCCGCAAGATGTACGGCGGACAGAAAACCTATCTGCCGCTGCGACTCAACCACGCGGGCGTCATGCCGATCATCTTCGCCTCGAGCCTGATGGTCTTCCCGTCGGCGATCTTCGGCTGGCTCTCCACGCGGGCGCAGGCCGAAGGCTCCACCGGCATCGGCGCCTGGATCTCGAATTTCCTCTCCGAGAATTTCCAGCATGGCGCCTACCCCTACGTGGTCACCGAAATCGCCCTGATCTACTTCTTCAGCTACTTCTGGACGACCGTCCAATTCAGCCCCGAGGAGATGTCCAAGCAGCTCCGCGACCATGGATCGATGGTTCCCGGCATCCGCCCGGGCCCCTGGACCAGCGAGTACCTGGAGCGGACCATGGAGCGGATCACCTACGTCGGAGCCGGTTTCCTGGCCGTGATCGCCATTATTCCCACCCTGGTGACCCAGCAACTGGGCATTCCCTTCAACGTCAGCCAGTTCCTCGGGGGCACCGGTCTTCTGATCGTGGTCAGCGTGGGGCTTGATTTGGTGCAGCGCATTGAGGCAAACTTGGTGATGCGCAACTACTCGGGGTTCCTGTCCAAGGGCAGCGACTCCAAGGGTCCGCGCATCAGGAGTTCCCGCGCATGAGCACCGAACCCACGACATCCGAGACATCCGCCTCCGGCAAGCCCTCATGGTGGTCGCAGAGTTCCGAGGATGGCCGCGCCACCGCGCGACCCAACCACGACACCCGGCCGCTGCGAACGGTCCGCCGCACCGCGGCGATCGAGATCCGATCCACCGAAGAGATCCAGCGCATGACGGAAGCGGGGCGCGTCGCCGCCACCGCGCTGCACGCGGCCACCACGGCCTGCGTCGCGGGCACGTCCACGGCGAGCCTTGACTGCGTCATCGCCGGCGTCATTGCCGCCAATCGCGCCGAGGCTGCCTTTGTCGGCTACGGCAAGAACGATGTGCGCCAGGCCTTCCCGGCCAGCTCCTGCATCAGCGTCAACGAAGAAGTGGTCCACGGCATCCCCGGACCGCGCGTGCTGGTCAACGGCGACGTGGTCAAGATCGACTGCGGCGTCCGCTACCGCGAATGGTGCGCCGACGCCGCTGTGACCGTCTGCGTGGGCCGCGTTTCGCCCGAGATCCGCGCCATGGTCGACCACACCAAGGCCATGCTCGACGAGGCCGTCGACCTGGTCCAACCCGGCGTCCGATGGAGCACCATCGCCGAGCGCCTGCAGAACATGGCGATCGAGGGCCGCTACGGAGTGGTCACCGATCTGATGGGCCACGGCATCGGCCGCACCCTGCACGAATGGCCCGAGGCTCCCAACAGCGTCAGCCGATCGCTGCTGGAGCGGCGCGACTTCACGCTGCTGCCCGGCATGACCATCGCGATCGAGCCGATGCTCACCCTCAGCGACGGCTCCGCCTCGGTCCGCGACCGCGACGGCCACCTGATGGGCATCGCCACGCGTCTTCAGGCTGACGGTTGGACCGTCGTCACCGCCAGCGGTCTTCCCTCCGCGCACTTCGAGCACACGATTGTCGTCACCCGCACCGGCGCCCAGGTCCTCACGGCCCTGCCTGTCCTTGCGACTTCCCAGGGCTCCAACTAAATGGCCAAAGATGACAAGATCACCCTCGACGCCGAAGTCACCGAAGCCCTGCCGGACGCCATGTTCCGGGTCCGCCTGCAAAACGACAAGGAAATTCTCGCCTACGTCAGCGGCAAGATGCGCAAGTTTTTCATCCGCATTCTTCCCGGCGACAAAGTCACCATTGAACTCAGTCCCTACGACATGACCAAGGGACGGATTGTGTACCGCTTCTAACGAAATGAAAGAACCATCATGAAAGTCCGCAGCAGCATCAAACGAAGAACCCGCGATTGTCAGATCGTTGTCCGCAAGGGCAAGCGTTTCGTCATCAACAAGAAGAACCCCCGTCTCAAGCAGCGCCAAGGCTGATCTCGAGCTGACACTGATTTGAACTAAGGAGCACCCATGCCACGACTTGCAGGTATCGACATTCCCGAGCGAAAGAAGATTCTCTACGCTCTTCAATACATCCACGGCATCGGGCCGAAGTACGCCAAGGACATCCTGGCCAAGACCGGCATCGACGCCGAGCGCCGCGCCAGCACCCTGGACGACAAGGAGCTCGCCAACATCAGCCAGCTGCTGGACCAGAACTACATCCTCGAGGGCGCCCTGCGCCGTCAGACCCAGCAGGACATCCAGCGTCTCAAGGACATTCGCTGCTACCGCGGCGAGCGCCATCGCAAGGGATTGCCCTGCCGCGGCCAGCGCACACGAACCAACGCCCGCACTCGTAAGGGCAAGAAGCGAACGGTCGCCGGCAAGAAGGGCGTGAAGGGTTGATGCCCGGACGCAACTAAAGAACAGGAACCAACCCCATGGCAAGCAAGAAAAAGATCCGCAAGAATGTCGTGAAGGGAATCGCCGTCGTGACGGCCTCCTTCAACAACACCATCGTGACCATCACCGACGTGAACGGCGAGACCCTGGCGTGGGACTCGGCCGGAAGCGTCGGTTTCAAGGGCGCCCGCAAGAGCACTCCGTTCGCCGCCAGCCGCGCCGCCGAGAAGGTGGCCGGCAAGGTCAAGCGACTGGGCATGCGCGAAGTGGAAGTCCGCGTGAAGGGCCCGGGACCGGGCCGCGAGAGCGCCGTGACCGGCCTGCAGCACAACGGCCTGAAGGTGCTGGCCATCGAGGATCACACCCCGATTCCGCACAACGGATGCCGGGCCCCCAAGAAGCGCCGCGTGTAATCCGCTGGTTTGAAAGGTTTTTTCCGCTATACTGCCCGACTTCGTTTTTCTCCCAGCCAAGAAGGCGCGTTGAACCGTTGCGACAGGGTTCACCGTTCGCCGCGAGACTGGGAGCGTCCTGTTCTGGATCCTGCCGCAACTTTGGAGAATCCCCATGCACGTTCGATGGCGCGGACTTGAGCTTCCGTCACATGTCACAGTCGATCAGAAGAGCCTGACCAGCACCTTTGGCCGTTTCACCGCCGAGCCTTTCGAGCGCGGCTTCGGAACCACCATCGGCAACAGCCTCCGTCGCATTCTGCTGTCCAGCCTTGAAGGCGCGGCCATCACCAGCGTGAAGATCGCCGGCGTGACCCACGCGTTCACCAGCCTTCCCGGCGTGACCGAGGACGTCACCGACATCATTTTGAACATCAAGAAGCTGGTGGTCAGCATGGAGGGCGACGCCCCCAAGACCATGCGCCTGCTGGCCGAGGGCCCGGGCGAAGTGACGCCGGACCTGATCGAAGCCGACGCCTCGATCCAGATTCACAATCCCGAGACCGTGCTCGCCACCTTGACCGAGAAGCGTGAGTTCGCCGCCGAGTTCACCGTCGAGAAGGGCCGCGGCTACCTGCCGGCCAGCGAGCAGTGGGCCAAGATCGACGAGCAGGAGATCGGTTTGATCCCCGTGGACGCCATCTTCAGCCCGGTGCTCCGCGTCCGCTACCGCGTGGAAGACACCCGCGTCGGTCAGCGCACCAATTACGACCGCCTGATCATGGACATCTGGACCAACAGCACCATCACGCCGGAAATGGCGCTGGTGGAGGCCTCCAAGATCCTGCGCAAGCACCTCAATCCCTTCGTCATGTATGACAACGAAGGCGACGAAGTGGTGCCCAGCAGCATCGCCAACGAGCCGGACGCCGAGCTGGAGCTCATCCGCAAGCTCAACATGCCCATCTCCGAGCTCGACCTCACGGTGCGCGTGAGCAACTGCCTGGAGAGCGCCAAGATCAAGTACGTTCACGAGCTGGTGAACAAGACCGAGAACGACATGCTGAGCCTGCGCGCCTTTGGCCGCACCAGCCTGCGTGAATTGAAGAAGTCGCTCGAGGACGAGGGGCTGGGCCTGGGCATGGTCCTTCCCGAAGGCTTCAAGCACGCGGCCAGCGAGAGCCACGCCTGAATTGAACCGAACTGAAACGAGGAGTCCCCCATGCGTCACAAAGTAGCCGGAAAACAACTCTGCCTGAAGGAAGACCATCGCCGGGCGATGATCCGAAATCTGGCCGCGGGCCTGTTCGAGCACGGACAGATCGAGACCACGCTTCCCAAGGCGAAGATGGTGCAGCCCTTCATCGAGAAGCTGATCACCACGGCCAAGCAGAAGACTCTGCTGACCCGCCGTCAGTTGCTCACCAAGCTGCCGGACCGCAAGGTCTTTGCGTGGATCGCGGACCCCAACGTCCCCGAGAGCCGCAAGACCAGCGAGTTCTGGGAGCTGCCTCCGCAGGATTCGGTTGAGTTCAACCGCTTCGGCGAGGTGCGCAAGGCGCCGCGACTGATCGAGCACATCCTCACCCGCGTCGCTCCGCGCTACAAGGATCGCGCCGGCGGTTACACCCGCATCATCAAGCTGGACAAGCACCGCGTGGGCGATGCGACCAGCCTGGTGATCCTTCAGCTGGTCGGCTCCGAGAGCGGCAGCCAGGTCAGCGGACGGGCCGGACATCGACGCAAGGTTTCCAATCGCCGCTCCGCGTTTGCCGCGAAGAAGCGCAAGGAAATCGCCGACGCGAAGACATCGGCCAAGAGCGAAGCCAAGGAGTGATTCGGCAAGGACGGGTGACCGTCCATGCGATCGAGTTGGTCAACCAAGTTTGCATCCCGCCCCGGCCTGAACGCCGGGGCGGTTTTTTGCCGGAGACCGGGCAGGGGAAGGCTTGGCGGCGCGGACCGGATCGACTCGACTCAGGCGGTTTCGCAGGGGATTTCGCGGCTCAAAAGAGTGAGCAATAACCTCGTTTGAACCACATAAAATGCAATTCGTCCATGTTTCCGCTTATTTTTGCCCAAACCGGGGTTAGATTGGTCGCACGCCGGTTCCCCCTCACGTTCCCTCGCCTCGTCCCTGATTCCACAGCCCGTTCCCACGCCGAAACCAACAGTGATTCGTTATGCCATGCGACATCCCCGTGAGTGCATGAAGCGCAATTTGCGTCTTTTTATCGCTCGGGCCAAGGGACTCGCAAGGCCAAGCGGATTCCGGGCAATGCACCTCCGCGCGTCGACCGCGATGGTGGTGCTGCTGGGCGCGGGGAGCGCCGTCGCGGACTCCTCGCTCAACATCACCGATGTCGGCAGTCTCACCGCCAACTCCAACGCCCAGGTCGTCAGCGCCGATGGCTCGGTCGTGGGCGGCCACAGCGCCGACCAGACCTTCCGCTGGACCGGCGAAGATGGCATGCATGGTCTGGGCACGTTGCCGGGCGCCGAACATCCCTTCGACGCGACCGCCATGAGCGCCGACGGAAACTCCGTGATCGGAACCTCCGACACCTTTGATGCCGCATCCGGCATGTCGATCCGCAAGATCGTTCTCTGGACCAGCGGGGGCGGGCTGTTCAATCTGGGCGAGCCGCCATCGGCCTCCCAGGGGCACAACGAATGGGACATGAACGCGTCGCCGCAGATCAGCGGCAATGGATTGGTGGTGGTGGCGATGCGTCAGGGCAGCGATGGTCACCGGATTTGGCGCTGGTCCAGCGAGAGCGGCTGGCAGGATCTGAATCCGCCGCCCGGTGGCACAACGCAATGGGACTCCAGCGTGCTTCGGTTGAGTTTCGACGGCTCGTTCCTCATCGCCAACAGCCAGGATGACAAGGCTTGGCGCTGGTCCGATGACGACGGATGGACCGCGGTCGAGGCCAACTGGACGCTCGACGAAGGCGGGGGCGCGTGGGCTACCGACATCAGCGCCGATGGAAGCGTGGTGGTCGGCATCACGGCTTTTGACATGGGCGGCCATGTCTTCCGTTGGACCGCCGAGTTCGGGATGGACGATCTCGGCCAGCCTCTCGGCGGGCTTCCGGGCGACAAGCTCTTCATCAGCGGTGACGGCCTGGTGATCGCGGGCTCCTGCGAGGGCTACTTTGGGAACGAGCACTTCGTGACCCGTGCCTTCCGATGGGAAGCCGGTGGAGGAGACGCCTTGGATGGAGGTTGGCAGGCCCTGGGCACTCTGTCCGAGGATGAAAGCTCCAAGGCGAGTGGGCTGAATTTCAATGGCTCGGTGGTCGTCGGCCAATCCTTCACTGAGGATCCGGACACTCAGATCACGCTGGTCAACCACGCCTTTCGATGGAGCACATGGGACGGCATCGCCGACCTCGGCACGCTTCCCAACGACGCCACCGACTCCGGCGCCAACGCCGTCAACAACGACGGCACCGTTGTGGTCGGCGTGATGGCGCGCAGGGTGCAGCCCACTCAAATGGTGGAAGTTCGCGCCTTCCGGTGGACCAATGATGATGGTGTGGAGAGCCTCGGTGCGCTGGCGAGTCCGACCTTCCCCGGCGATGTCAGCAGCGACGGTTCGACGGTGGTCGGCCAGGCGATCTTCGGGGACTTGCTTCACGAGAATCAACAGCAGGGATCGGAATCCGGTTCGCACGCCTTCCGATGGACCGATTTCACCGGCATCGAGGATCTCGGCATGGCGCCCGGGGAATTCGACGCCCGCGCCGAGTTTGCCAATGGCGACGGCTCGGTCGTCGTTGGCACCACGCGAAGCCGCGACGAGAGCACGGGGCGGCGCTCGACGCAGGCCTTCCGCTGGAGCGGCGAGGGGCTGGATCATCTGGGCACGCTTTCCGGCGACACGGATTCCTACATCGCCTCCGAGACCCATCCCGGCCCCGACGACGAGAGCGGCGGCGGCAGGTGCGTGAGCGAGGATGGATCGGTGGTGGTCGGCACGAGCGAGAATCGCGATCCGCAAACCGGCGAGCTCATCGGTTCCCGCGCCTTCCTGTGGTGGGATGGCGAGGGCATGTACAACCTCGGCGCCTTGGACGAGGGACAGAATTCCTACGCCCAGGCGGTGAGCGGTGATGGCTCCACGGTGGTGGGCGGCAGTGCCGGTCCGGATGAGAACGAGCACTTCATCCATCGAGCCTTCCGCTGGACGGACGAGGATGGCATGCAGAATCTCGGCACTCTGCCCGGCACCGAGAATGCCGTCGCCTTTTTCACGAGCGTCGATGGCTCGGTCGTGGTCGGATCCTGCTTCAACACCGACCCGAATTCAGGCGACCGCAAGGAATTCCAGGCTTTCCGTTGGACCGACGGCGATGGCATGGTCTCGCTGGGGACGCTGCCCGAGGACAGCGGCCAGGACAGCTACTGGCCCGTGAGCGTCAGCAGCGACGGCTCGGTGGTGCTGGGCATGCGCCATCATCCGGGCGTCGGCGGTGGAACCCGCACCGCCTTCCTGTGGAGCGTCGATCATGGGATGGTTGCGCTTCCCTCGGCGCTTCAGCACATCCATGCCTTCAGCCTCAGCGGCGATGGCTCGCTGGTCGCCGGTGCCACCAACGCGGGCTCCGGCCGCGCCGCCTGCATCTGGAACGCCTCGTTCGGGCTGGTCGACCTTCGCGCCTACCTGGTGGCCTTCGGCCTGAACATGGACAGCTGGAATCTGCTGGAGTGCGGAATTTCCAAGGATGGATCCACCATCGTCGGCACCCACGAAATCGACGAACGAACTTCAACCTTTGTCGTGACCGGCTTCCACACGCTGCCCACCAATGTCGAGGCGTGGGGTTATGACGATTTCGGTCAAACGAACTTGCCGGTGACGCTGGGCAACTGCAAAGCTGTTTCCGCAGGCATCTACTACTCGATGGCGCTTCAGGATGATGGCACGGTCGTGGCCTGGGGACGCAACGACTTTGGTCAATGCAATGTGCCGTTTGACCTCGGACCCTGCAAGGCGATTGCGGCGGGCTCCTACCACGGCGTGGCGCTCAAGCTGGATGGCACGGTCGTCTGCTGGGGTTCCAACGGTCTGGGACAGTGCGATGTGCCTGCGGACCTCGGTCCCTGCAAGGCCATCGCCGGAGGCCGCTACCACACGGTCGCCCTCAGGGAGGATGGAACCGTCGTGGCCTGGGGCGCGGGAACTTTTTCGGACAGTTCCTTCTATCACCACGGCCAATCGGTGGTGCCGGGCGACCTCGGTACTTGCAAGGCGATCGCCGCCGGTGGATTCCACAGCATGGCGATCAAGGAGGATGGAACTGTCGTCGCCTGGGGCTCGGGATACCAGGGGGCCGGGCACTCCACCGTGCCGCCTGATCTTGGCTTGTGCAAGCAGATCGGCGCCGGCTTCGATCACTCGTTGGCGCTTCTTGAAGATGGAACGGTCGTGGCTTGGGGAGCGAACAATGTCGGACAGGGCTCCGTGCCCGCGGGACTTGGCGCCTGCAGCCGTATCGCGGCAGGGACCCAGCATTCGCTGGCGATCAAGTTGGATGGTACGGCTGCCGCCTGGGGCCAGAATGACTTTGGCGAAGGCTCCGTGGCCGCCGATCTCGGTCCCTGCATGGCCATTGCCGGCGGCGGATACCACACGCTGATCATTCATGTGCCTATGGAAATTCCACCTCCGACCGATGTCGCCGCCTCGGATGGAACGAGCACGGATGAAGTCTCCGTGACCTGGACCGGCGTCGCGGGCGCCGACAGTTACTCCATTCTCCGCGCCGGCGACGGCCCCGCGGCTGAGATCGGCACTTCATTGACCACGAACTATTCCGACACCAGCGCGGTGCCGGGCACGCTCTACACCTACACGGTGAAGGCCATCAAGGGCGCGCTGGTGAGCGTGGAAAGCGCCGGCGACACGGGGTACCGCAATCTTTCCGCACCGAGCGATGTGGCTGCGAGCGACGGCACGAGCACGACCGAAGTCGCCGTGACCTGGAGCGGCTCGACCGGTGCCGCAAGCTACGAAATTTTCCGCTCCACGGGCGGGTCGCCCACTCACATCGGCGACTCGGGCACGACCACCTATCACGACAACAGCGCCGTTGCCGGCACGCTCTACACCTATTCGGTCAAGGCTGTCGGAAACGTGGGCACGAGCGCCGCCAGCGGCGCCGACACGGGATGGCGGCACGTCCTGGCTCCGACCAACGTTTTGGCCTCGGCGGGATCGAGCACGAGCGAAGTCGCACTGACCTGGACCGCCTCCACGGGCGCGACGGGCTATCAAATCTTCCGCGATGGCGGCGAGTCACCCATCGGCACATCCGGCAGCGCGAGCTACCACGACACTTCGGCGCCGATCGGCATCACCGCCTCCTATGCCATCCGCGCGGTCTACACCATCTCGGAGATGGATCACTACAGCGACCTCAGCACACCTGGCGCGACGGGATGGCGTGCGCCCGCCGCGCCGAGCTTCGTGGAGGCCTCCGACGGCGCAAGCACGGCCATGGTGAGCGTGGCCTGGAATGAAGTGACGGGGGCCACGGGCTACGAAGTGAGCCGCAACGGCGTGGTCATCCGCGCGCCCGAGGTGCAGACGACCGCCTCCTTCGACGATGTCGTGACCGCGGGATTGTCCTTCACCTACGTGATCCGGGCGCATGCTCCGGCCGGGTATGGTCCCGCCAGCGCGCCGGAGACCGGTTTCCAGAACATTTCACCGCCCACCGGTGTCGCGGCCACGGATGGCAACTTCACCGACCACGTGGAGATCACCTGGAACGCAGCGGCCGACGCGGTGGGCTACCAGATTTTCCGCAGCGGCACCTCGGGTCCGATCGGCGCGACCACTTCGGCGCTGACCTTCAGCGACACCACGGGCGGCATCGGCACCACCTACAGCTACTGGGTGAAGTCCGTGTCGCAGGCGGGCGCGGGATCGAATCCGGTCATCCCCAGCTCGTCCAGCCTTGTCAATTCCGGCTACCGCAAGGTCGCGGCGCCGACCGGCGTCGTCGCCAGCGACGGCCTTGGCAGCAAGGTCACCGTGACCTGGACCACGGTGCCCGGCGCAGTCGGTTACTACATCTACCGCACCTCAGGCGTCACCACCGCGCTGGCAGGCACGGTCACCGGCAACGCCGTGGGCACCTACGACGACGTGACCGCGACCTTTGGAACCCTCTTCACCTACACGGTCAAGGCGCTGGCACCAGCGGGCTTGAGCGATCCCAGCGCGGGCAACACCGGCTACCGCATGGCGGCACCGACGGGAGTGCTGGCCAGCGACGGCTCCCTCACCAACATGGTCTTCGTCAACTGGACCGCCCCGGCCAACGCGACCGGCTACCAGATCCTGCGCCGGCTGAATCCAGCCGACGAACCCACGACCATCGCCACCATCGTCAGCGGCGCCGTGCTCAGCGGCGGCGACCTTACGGCGGATCCGAACACGATCTACCTCTATTCCGTCCGCGCCAATTCCGCGGCGGGATACGGACCGGAAAGCCCGACCGACAGCGGCTACCGCGGCATGCCCGCGCCGACCGCGGTCGCGGCCAGCGACGGCGAGTACGAGGATTCGATCCGCGTGCAATGGTCGCCGATCGCCGGCGTGAGCGGCTATGAGATCCTGCGCAATGGCGTCTCGATCGGCACGGTCGCCGGCGGTTCCTCCACGCCGTTCTATGTGGACGGCAACACCGGCGCGGTGGCGCCGGTCACCACCTACACCTACACGGTGAAGTCGCTCTACGGGGAATCCGGCTCCAGCCTGGCGAGCCTGGGCAACACCGGCTGGCGCGGTCCGGCGCCGAAAAACGTCGCCGCCTCGGATGGCCAGTATTCCAATCACGTGGACATCATCTGGACCAAGATGATCGGCGTGTCGACCTACCGCGTCTTCCGCAATGGCGTGCAGATCTCGGGCAAGCTCACCGGCAGCGGCAACATCATGCTCATGTCGGATACGACGGCAATGCCAAACGTTACCTACACCTACACCGTGCGCGCCGTGCTGGCCCTGGGACTGGGTCCGGCGAGTTTGGGCGACAGCGGAAGCTTGATGGGCAACATCAGCTCGCTGACGGGTGGCGACACCGGCGATTCTTCGGGAGACGCGGGCAAGCATGGCAAGGGGAGCCGTTCATCGCATGGCAGCGGGGGAGCGGCGGCGGGCGGCGAGACCAAGGATGTGACTCAGGATGCCGAGACCGTCGAGGCCGTTGAATTGGTCGACGAATCGTCGGTGGTGTGCGACGAACTCTTCCTGAGGATCTCCGACCGCATCGCCGCGGCGCAGAATGAGCTGGACACCGCGATTTCGACCAACGATGGCGCGGGTTCGACGGCGGGCGCGGCCATCGGCGTCAAGACCTTTGATCGCGCCGAAACGACCCGCATGATCGCCGATCTCGTGGAGCAGTTGACGCTTGATGCGGACCAAAACGGCGTGCTCGACCTCTGCCAGCGCGCCGGCGGCGATGTCGACATCAACGGAACAGTGGATGACTTCGACATGGTGGCCTTCGTGACCGCGATGGAGAGCGGCGACCTGCGCGTCGGCGATCTCAATGGCGATGGCGAGATCGATGGCGCCGACCTGGGCATGCTGCTGCTGGCCTTCCCGGAGATCGACCACGGCGACGCGGTCGACGCTCTGGATTCAAAGGTGAGCGGAGCGGAGTAGTACACTTTCCTGGGCATGTACCTCTTCTTCGACACTGAAACCACCGGCATACCAAGAAACTACAAGGCGCCGCCCTCGGACCTGGCCAATTGGCCGCGCATCGTGCAGCTGGCGTGGGTGGTCGCGGATGAGGGAGGCGGCGAGTTGAAGTCTGTGGAGCGCATCATTCGCCCCGACGGCTTCACGATCCCCGAGAGTGCGGCGCAGATCCACGGCATCACCACGGAGATCGCCACGCGCGATGGCGTCGATTTGAGGCTGGCCCTGGACGAGATCGAATCGGACATGTCAAAGGCCGCCGGACTCTTCGCCCACAACATGTCCTTCGACGAGAACATTCTTGGTGCGGAGTTTCTCCGCGCCGGGCGGCCGAACATTCTGCTGGGCAAGTCGCGCGGCTGCACCATGGTTTCATCGACGCACTTCTGCAACATTCCCGGTCCTTACGGACCGAAGTGGCCCAAGCTGCAGGAGCTGCACACCAAGCTCTTCGGCGAATCTTTCGAAGGCGGGCATGACGCACTGATTGATGTCCGCGCTTGCGCTAAGTGCTATTTTGAACTGCGACGGCTTGGCCAGATGCAGTAGCGCGCTGTCTAGCCTTGGAAAGTCTGCACCAGCAAGTACATATTGAGTAGTGCGATGACACCGGTCACGGTCCACGCGACTGTCGCCAGCATGGGTGAGTTCGCGAAGCGGCCCATCTTCAGCTTGCTGCCGGTGAACCACACCAGCGGCACGACCGCGAAGGAAAGCTGCAGCGAAAGGATCACCTGGCTCAGGATGAGCAATTTGTTGACCCCCGACGCGCCGTAGAGCGCCGCCACGATGACCGCGGGAATGATGGCGATGAGTCGCGTGATCAGCCGGCGCAGCCAGGGCCGCAGGCGAATGTTGAGGAAGCCTTCCATGACCACCTGGCCGGCGAGCGTGCCGGTAAGCGTGGAGTTCTGCCCCGAGGCGAGCAGGGCAATGGCGAACACCGTGCTGGCCATCGACGCGCCCAGCACGGGCGTGAGCAGTTCGTAGGCGTCCTCGATGCCGGCGACATCCTGGTGTCCGGTGGTGTGAAACGTTGCCGCTGAAAGAATCAAGATGGCGGCGTTGATGAAGAAGGCAAAGAGCAACGCGATGGTCGAGTCGGCGGTGGCGTAGCGGATCGCCATCGACTTGCCCGTCTCATTGCGCGGATAGTCGCGGGTCTGCACGATCGCGGAGTGCAGGTAGAGGTTGTGCGGCATGACCGTGGCGCCAAGAATTCCAATGGCGATGTAGAGCATCGCGGGGTTGACGACGATCTGCGGGCTGGGGATCAGGCCGCGCAACACGTCGGGCAGGTCGGGGCGCGACGCCACGATTTCATAGGCAAAGCAGCCGCCGATCGCGAAGACCAGCCCGGCGACAAGGGCCTCGATGTAGCGCCATCCCTTGCTTTGCAGGAAGAGGATCATCAGGACATCGACTGCGGTGAGGCAGACGCCCCAGATCAGGGGAAGGCCGAAGAGCAGGTTGAGCGCAATCGCCGAGCCGATGACTTCCGCCAGGTCGCACGCGGCGATTGCAATCTCGCACAGCACCCACAAGCCGAACGAAACCTTCGGGCTGAAATGGTCGCGACAGGCCTGGGCCAGGTCACGCTCGGCGACCACGCCCAATTTAACGGCCAGATGCTGCAGCAGGATCGCCATCAGGTTGGAGATCAGCACCACCGAGAGCAGCAGGTAGCCGAACTGGGCGCCGCCGGCGAGATCGGTGGCCCAGTTGCCGGGGTCCATGTAGCCGACCGCCACCATGAGTCCGGGGCCGCTGAATGCCATCAGCTTGCGCCACCGTCCCGCCGACATCGGCACGGAGACGGTGGCGAAAGCCTCGGGCAGTGAGTTCGCGGCGCTCTCTTTGCGCCATGCGGTACGGATCCGGGAAGGGCTCGTCGAGATGCGACTCACGCCCGGGAGTGTAACACGAAAGTTTGAACGGTCAAACATTTGACGCATGCGCGTTCGAACCCGAGGTCACGAGCCTGAATCCTTCGATTTCTCGCTAGGTTTCGGCCCTTTCCGGCGGCAGCCGCCGTTACCATGCGGCTCCATGGCCACGGAAACCGTCGAGAACTACATCAAGGCCATCTACCTGCTCTGCCGGGAGACTCCCGGCGGCGAGGCGGGCGTGGTTCGGCTGGCCCTGGAAGTGGGCGTGACCAAGGGCACGGCGACCAGCATGATCCAGCGCCTGGCGCGGGCCAAGCTGGTGAAGGCCGAGCGCTACAGCGGCGTCACCCTGACCCCGGCGGGGAAAAAGGTCGCACTGGATGTGCTTCGGCGCCATCGGGTGATCGAGACTTTCCTGGTACGGACCCTCAAGCTGGACTGGGCCGATGTGCACGAGGAGGCGGAGCGGCTCGAGCACGCACTCTCGCCGCGCATCCTCGACCGCCTTGACGAGTTCCTGGGCCGCCCTTCGACTGATCCACACGGCGACCCGATTCCCAACGCGGCGGGAAAAGTCTCCGAAATGCAGAGCAAGCCGCTGGCACAATTCGCGTCCGGCGCCCGGGTGGCCATTGTGCGCATCGCCGACCAGAACCGCGCCTTCCTCAAGTTTGTCGCGACCAGCGGCCTGAAGCCGGGAGCGCGCCTGTCAGTGAAGGCCGTGCAACCTCAGGCCGGCTCGATCACGGTGCGGGTGGCGGGAGCGAAACCCCTCGCGCTTTCGCAGGCGGCGGCGGCGAAGATCCTGGCGCGACCGGTGTGATCGTGCGTGACGTGCGGCGGGAGCAAAAAGCCTCGGTCAAGGCAAAATCGCTAAACTTCGCCCGTGCTTGAAGCCATCGACCAACATGAGCAGGAGGCGATCTCCACGCTGGCCTCCGCCGCCAACGCGGCCCAGCTCGAGGCGTGGCGAGTGGCCTGGCTGGGCACGTCCGGCCGCGTCGGCGCCATGATGGAGGCCCTTCGCTCCGCCCCCAAGGAGAAGAAACCCGTCCTGGGCAAGCAGCTCAATGCCATGAAGCAGAAGCTGGAGGCCGCCTTCACGGAGAAAAAGTCCGCGGCCGGGTCAGCACCGGAAGGGCCATCCATCGACCTGACCGAGCCGGGCCTGCCCGCGGGCATGGGTCGCCGCCACGTGCTCACGCGCACCATCGCCGACATCGTCGACATCTTCGGACGCATGGGTTTCCGCGTGGCCGAAGGCCCCGAGGTGGAGGATGAGTGGCACAACTTTACGGCCCTGAACATTCCCGAGGGCCACCCCGCCCGCGAGGCGACCGACAATTTCTACATGGCCGAGCAGGGGGGCGTGCGCCGCCTGCTGCGCACCCAGACCAGCACCGTGCAGATCCGCACCATGGAGAAGGAGAAGCCGCCGCTGAAGATCGTCGCGGTGGGCCGCGTCTATCGGCCTGACACGCACGACGCCACGCATTTCTCGATGTTCCACCAGGTCGAGGGGCTATGCGTGGACAAGAACATCTCGATGGTCGACCTGAAGACGGCGCTCTGGCAGTTCGCTCGCGCCTGCTTCGGGCCCGAGGCCGAAGTGCGCATGCGTCCGAGCTTCTTTCCATTCACCGAGCCCAGCGCCGAAGTGGACATGAAGATGAAGATCAAGGGCGAGTGGCGCTGGGTGGAACTTGGTGGGTGCGGCATGGTGGATCCGGCAGTGTTCGAATCCGTCGGCATCGATCCTGAAATCTGGACGGGCTACGCCTTCGGATTGGGCGTGGAGCGCATCGCCATGCGCCGCCACGGCATCTCCGACATCCGCTGGCTCTACGAAAATGATGTGCGGTTTCTGAGACAATTCTGATGAAGGCGCGCTTCCTGCTGAAAGCCGTCGTCATCATTGCGGCGTTCGCCGCACTATATGGAATCGCGGACGTGGTCTTACCCTTTCTCGCTGAGTCCGCGAAGGAAGCACATCCCGGGCCGGCGACTCTGGCCAAGCCCGGCATGGCTCCGATTGAGCCGGCGAACGCCGCACAGCCGGGCGACGGGGATCAGTCGGCTCCAGCAAATCAAAAGTCGGACGATTCTCATTCCGCGATCGTGAAGAAGTCCGTGCAGCGTCTTGAAGAAGGCAATGCAGCCCAGTCGCTGGTCGAGATGCAGGCCGCCATCGACCTGGCCAAGCAGCAGGGGGCGTCACCCACCGAGGTCGACGCCCTTCGCAACATGCAGATGCGCATCCACTGGTGCCAGGATGGTCCCGAAGGCATGCTGGCCTGGATGTCCGCTCCCGAGGCCGCGCTGGCTGTGCCCGATCCGCAGTCACCCGCCGTGATCGACCGCGACCGGATGGAGATCGAGGCACTGCTGGCGCTGGGAAAATTGCAGGAAGCCTGGGACAAGTCCAAGGTGCTGCTCTCGCGCTTCGAGAAGCCGGGACCCGGCCAAGGCAAGGAGCCGCTGGCTCTGGAGCAGGCGATCCGCATTGCCGCGACCGCCGGCGCGGATGACCAGATTCCGGCGCTGGAAAAGAAATTGCGCACCGCGATGGAAGCCAGCATCTCCCTCAAGACGCTTGTGGATCCACAACTGCCGCTGGCCACGCTGGGCACCCTGGCGAAGGCGCGCGGCAACTGTCTCACCGCGATCAAGCTCTATGACCAGGCGCTGGAAGGCTTCGACACCAATCTCTGGCTGCGCGAGAAGCGCGTCGCTCCGTGGCGGCTGCAGATCCTGGCGCTGGTCGCCATGGACCGCGTGGATTGCCTGCGGCAGGCGGGCGAGATCGAGCGAGCCAAGGGCCGCGCCTCTGTGCTGGCCGCGGACCTGGCCACGGCGCTGGGCGAGCAGGATCCTTTGGCGCTGCAAGCCGCCGATCTGCGCGACCAGATGCTCTTCGCAACGACTTCGCCTTGATTGTGCGGAGGCCGCGATAATGACGACGCGCCGTGATCTTCCCGGGGCTCGCGCCCGCGCCTACTTCGCCGTCGACTTCTTGGGGGTCAGACTCGCCTCGATGATCTCGGCCAGCCGCCAGCCCGCCTTGTGGATCTCCAACTCGGTCTGCTGGGCGGCCCAATCCTTGTAGGAGATTCCGTCAGGCATCTTTTTCTCGTTGGCGTCGCCTGAGGCGCTCTCGCCCTTGATGGTGACATTGACGAATTCGAGGCGGTCATGCGCCTTGGTCGCCAACGGCAGGATCTCGTTGGCCCACGCCAGCGCCCACTCGGTGGGCGGCGACTTCGCCTTGGGCTTCCAGTCCTTGGGCTCGGAGTTGGCGAACCACGCCACGATCTCCTCGTCCTTCACCTTGCCCTTGTGGTCGGGCTTCGCCTTGATGTCCTTTTCGACGAGATCCAGGGCCGCCTCGACCGCGTCGGTGTCCCAGAAACTGTGCAGGTTGTCCTTGCTCTTGCTGGACTTCTTGGACGAAGTCTTGCCGCCGGACTTGGAATCGCCCTTCGTGTCGGGTTTGGCCTCTGCCTTGTTGTCGCCGAGGTTGATCGAGAATCCATTGCCGCCATGATCGGGAAAGCTCTTGCCGCCCTTTGACGGATTGACCAGGTTGCCCGCCGAACTGAAATAGGCGTTGCCCACGTGCAGCGGCTGGTGGATGTCGCCGACGTAGTGCGAGAGCAGGATCAGGGCCACCGGCTTGGTGATCTTTCGCTCGTTGCTCTCCGGCTCGTCGCCGGAGAGAACCTTCACGCAGTAGGGAATCATCTGCACGATGTCGTAGGGCTCGGTGCCGAGGTTGCCCTTGACGTACTTGCTTCCATCCACGGCGGGCACGTCGGTGTAGTGAAATTCCTTGTGCGTGGGGGCGTCGCTGCCCTTGGCCTTGGTGGGGGGATTGGCCATCCAGAATGCGACGAGTTGCTCCTGCAGCTGGGGATGATCCTTCAGGATGATCGACTTCGGCTGACCCTTGGGCATCGTGTCCCAGCTCTTGATGGTGTCGGCGAGCACCGCGGCCTCGGCCAGTGTCAGGCCGTCGAGCAGCTTGGTGACCGCGGCACCGGTCGGCGTGTTGGCAAGGCGCATGTCGGCGATGGCGCCGACCGTCTCATGGCCGAGCTTCCCATAGGGATAGACCGGCATCGCCAGAATCAGAGTGACGCAGGACAGGCTGATGATTCGAAATCGCATGGCATCCTTCCGCCACCGGTTCATTGCGGGGCTCGAACAGCCTACCGCACGCGGCCAATTTTCAAGTGGTGTATTCGCTGTTGAGCTTCACATATTCCTCGGTCATTCCGCTGGAAAGGAAGAAATCCGAGTGGCTGCCCAGCCCGAGATCGAATTCGATGTCCACCGTGGGCCGTGAGAATTCCCCGGCGGCGAGCCCGGGGGAGGCGTCGACAGGGCAGCCCTTCTCGAAGAGCAGGACGCCGCCGGCGCGGAGCGTGAGTTTCAGGGGGTCGATCGTGGCGCCGCTGCGCCCCGCGGCCGCGAGCAGACGGCCCCAGTTGGGATCGCCGCCGGTGACGGCGCAGCGGACCAGCGTGCTGGTGGCCGCGGTCCGGGCGACGGCCAGTGCGTCGGCGGCGCTGGCGGCTCCGCGAACCGTCACACGGATGCCGCGGGTGAAGCCCTCGCCGTCGCAGACGACCATCTGCGCGAGTGCCTGGGCCACTTCCACGAAGGCCTGCTGCAATTCCCCGCGATCGGCCGCGGCGTGGCGCTTGCCGGTGGCGAAGGCAAAAACCGAGTCATTGGTGCTGGTGTCGCCATCGATGGAGATGCGATGGAAGGATTGCTCGACCGATGCGCGAAGCATCGCGTCCAGTTCCTGCGGCTCCAGGGCCGCGTCGGTGGCGATCACCGCGATCATCGTCGCCATGTTGGGATGGATCATGCCTGCGCCCTTGGCGACTCCGGTCACGCGGATCGGGGCGCCGCCGTCGGCCGCCATGACTTCGCGCGAGCTCATCTTGGGGCGAGTGTCGGTGGTCATGATGGCGCGGGCGAAGGGCTCGGCGCTGCCCGCCGCGCAACTTGCCGCCAGCGCCGGAATGGCTTCCTCGATGCGGAGGCGGGGCAGGGGCTTGCCGATGATGCCCGTGGAGTTCATGAGCACGGCGTCGGGCGAGCAGTCGCAGACCCGCGCCGTGCAATCGCCGATCGAGTCGGCGTCGGCGAGGCCTTGCTCGCCGGTGGCGGCATTGGCGCATCCCGAATTGATGATCAGCACACTGGCATGGCCGCGCGAATCGCGCAGATGCTGGCGCGAGACCAGGATCGGCGCCGCCGCGAAGATGTTGGTGGTGAAAACGGCCGCGGCCGCGGCGCCTTCGTCCATGCGCAGCATGGCCAGGTCGGGGGCGCCGGTGGACTTGATTCCGGCGGAGACTCCGGCGGCGCGGACACCAAGCGGCCAGGGAGGCGCGGCATGCGGCGGCGCCAGTTTTGGCTCGTGCAAAACTGAGCCTCGCTGCGTTGTTCCAGCCTCGCGTTGTTTCGCGTCGGCGCCTTCGCCGTGGGTTGAATTCGTCTTGACTCTGCTCATGCAACCTCGCTTTCCTTCAGGTCCAGCACCATGGCGATCTCGTCGCAGTTCTGGTTCTTGGGGCACTGGGCGCAATCCTTGGTGACCTTCTGCGGCAGGCTGTTGATGCTCACGGTGCGGAAGCCGCATTTCTCGAAGAAGGCGGGCATGCGGGTGAGCACGAAGAGGCGCTGGATGCCGATGCTGCGCGCCTTCTCGATGAAGAACTGCACCAGCTGCGTGCCGAGGCCGCGCCCCTGGAAGCCCTCGTCGACACCCAGCGAGCGAATCTCGGCGAGGTCGGACTCGTAGATCCACAGACTGGCGCAGCCGCGCACCTTGCCGTCGACGGCGGCGATGCCGAAGTCGGTGATCTTCTCCATGATCTCATCGCGGGTGCGCGGCAGGTTTTCGCCGCGGCTGCTCCACAGGTCGACCAGTCGCTTGATGTCGTCCAGATCCTCGACCACTGCGTCGCGGAAGCCGGTGGCTCCGCCGGCGCTTCGGCGCTTAGGCCGGCGCGTGGCCCGCAAGCTGCGCTTGGCTTCCTTCACTCGCGCATTCACTTGGTCGGGCGCGGTGCCGCCGGGCACGCTGCGGCGATTGAGCGCCGAATCAACGGTCAGCGTGACAAAGACGTCGCTGGTGACCAGCGGAGCGAGTTTGACCATGTCCTCGACGGACAGTTCTTCCAGCGGCTTGCCCTGCCGAACCGCCTCGCGCACCAGCAGCCCGACTTGGTGATGGGCGTCGCGGAAGGCAACGCCCTTGCGCACCAGGTAGTCCGCCAGTTCGGTGGCGTTGGCGTAGCTGGCGATGGCCGCCTTGCGGGCGCGGATGCGGTCCACCTTGAGGCCCTTGAGCACGCGCGGCACCATGCGCAGGCAGAGCGAGAGCGTGTCCATGGCGTCGAAGAGCGGCTCCTTGTCCTCCTGCAGGTCCTTGTTGTAGGCCAGAGGCAGACCCTTGAGCGTGACCAGCAGTCCAGTGAGCGAGCCGATCACGCGCCCGGTCTTGCCGCGGATCAATTCCAGCGCGTCGGGATTCTTCTTCTGCGGCATCAGGCTGCTGCCGGTGCTGACGTCGTCGGCCAATTCGATGTAGGCGGCTTCGCCGGTGGCGTAGAAGATGATGTCCTCGGCCATGCGGCTCAGGTGCAGCATGCACATGGAAGCGGCGGCGACCAGCTCGACGACGAAGTCCCGGTCGCTCACGGCGTCAAGGCTGTTGGCGCTGGGCGTGTCGAATCCCAGATCCTTGGCCAGCTTCTGACGGTCGATGGGATAGGCCGTTCCCGAGAGCGCTCCGGAGCCCAGCGGACAACGGGCCACGCGATCCAGCGCGTCGGCGAAGCGGTCGGCGTCGCGGCGCAACATTTCCACGTAGGCCAGGCACCAATGCGCAAAGAGAATCGGCTGCGCCCGCTGCAGATGCGTGAAACCCGGGAAGACCGTATCGCGCTCGCGCTCCGCGAGCTCGAGAAAGCTCAGATTGGCGGCGTCGATCTCCGCAAGGCGAAGGCGCGTCTGCTTCAAACACCAGAGCCGCAAGTCGGTGGCCACCTGGTCGTTGCGGCTGCGCCCCGTGTGCAGTCGCTTGCCCAGGTCGCCGACGCGCGCGACCAGCTCTCGCTCCACCCAGCTGTGCACATCCTCGTCGACGGCCTTGGTCAGAAGCGAGGGATCGCTCTCCACCAGCGCCGCGATCTCGCGCAGTGACTTCTCGATTCGCGCCCGGTCGCCGTCGGTGATCACGCTGGCCCGTGCCAGCGCGGCGGCCCAGCCGATGGAGCCCTCGATGTCTTCCTGAATGAGCCGCCGGTCGAAGGGCAGGCTGTCGTTGAAGGTGCGAAAGAGCGAATCCTGCTGGCCTTGGATGCGACCCTGCCAGATTGCCGTCACCGATTGGCTCCGCTCTTGTCGCCCACTCGCCTGGAGTCGATGCCGAAGAGCTTGTTCAGCCCGAGCAACGCGCGGATGCGACTTGGCAGCGAGAAGAGGCGGATGAAGCCCTCCGCGTGCTGCTGGTTGTAGACGTCATCCTCGCCGAAAGTGGCGAAGGCCTGCGAGTAGAGCGAATTCGGACTGCGCCGCCGCGTGGTGACCGCGCTTCCCTTAAAGGCCCGCACGGCAACTTCGCCGGTCAGGGGACGGGCCAGCGACTGGATTGCCGCCCATTGGCTTTCGCGCAGTGGCGTGAACCAGCGTCCGTCGTAGATGACGCGAGCGAAATCGTTGGCGAGTTCCTCGCGGAAGCGCATCGAGTCGCGGTCGAGCACGATCTGCTCGAGGCCGCGCAGCGCCTCCATCAGGATGGTTCCGCCCGGGGTCTCGTAGCAGCCGCGACTCTTCATGCCGACCAGCCGGTTCTCGACCATGTCCACGCGGCCAACGCCGTGCTTGGCGCCGATCTCGTTGAGGGCATCGAGCAGCTTCACCGCTGAAAGTTTCTTGCCGTTCACGCTCACGGGCAGGCCATGCTCGAAACCCACGACCACTTCCTCGGGTTCGTTGGGCGCCTGCCGCGGATCCGTGGTGCGGATCCACAGATCCTCAGGCGGCGCGTTCCAGGGATCCTCCAACTCGGCCCCCTCGTGGGAGACATGCCAGGAGTTGGCATCGCGAGAATAAATTTTCGTGGCGCTGGCGGCGCAGGGAATGTTGCGTTCAGCAAGGTAGGCCAGCATCGCCTCGCGGCTGCGCAGCGTCCAGGAGTTTTCGCGCCATGGGGCGATCACTCGAAGCTGCGGAGCCAGCGCCGCGTAGACGCTCTCGAATCGCACCTGGTCGTTGCCTTTGCCGGTGCAGCCGTGAGCCACGGCGTCGCAGTTCTCCTCCAGCGCCGCCTCAACCTGGGCCTGCGCGATGCAGGGCCGCGCGATGCTGGTGCCCAGCAGGTAGCGGCCTTCGTAGACCGCCCCGGACATCACCATGGGGAAAACGAAGTCAGTGAGGAAGGTTTCCTTCAAGTCCTTGATCACGCACTTGCAGGCGCCGGAGTCGGCGGCCTTCTTCTCGATGCCGATCAGTTCCTGCGCGCCCTGCCCGACGTCGGCGACGCACGCCACCACTTCGCAGCCATAGGTGTCGCGCAGCCAGGGAATGACGCAGCTGGTGTCCAGGCCCCCCGAGTAGGCCACGCAGATGCGGCGCGGCTTGCCGGAGCGGGAGGTGGTTGCGGGTGCGGGAGGGTTGTTCTTGATGGCGGTGGTCATGAGTGGCTCCGGGTTAGAAGTGAGTACGTGTCGCGGGTTGGCGTCGCCAGCAAATTCAGCAGCAGCGCATTCTGGATGTGCATGCGGTTCTCCGCCTGGTCGAAGACCACGCTGCGGGCTCCGTCGATGACGGCATCGACCACCTCCTGGCCGCGATGGGCGGGAAGGCAGTGCATGAAGCAGGCGTCAGGACCGGCAATGGCCATGACCTCGGGGGTCACGCTGTAAGGCTGGAAAACCCTGGTTTTTTCTGCGGTTTCGGCCTGCCCCATGCTGGTCCAGGTGTCGGTGTAGACGGCGAAGGAATCCTTGATGCGTCCCAGGTCGCTGGTGTACTGCAGGCTGGCGCCGGAGCGGCAGGCGCGGGCCTCCGCATCGCGGACGATCTCCGGGGACGGGGCGTATCCCTCCGGAGTGACAACGATCATCGACGATCCCAGGGTCGCGGTGAGTTCCATGAGCGACTGGCAGACATTGTTGCCATCGCCCACCCAGGCCAGCTGGTCGCGACGGAAATCGAAACCCAGTTCGGCGAGCGTCATGTAGTCCGCCAGCGCCTGGCAGGGGTGGTGTATGTCGGAGAGCGCATTGATGACCGGGATCGCGGCATTGGCGGCCAGCGCCACGATCGTTTCGTGCTTCATGGTCCGGGCTACGATGCAGTCGCACCAGCGCTCGAGGTTGCGGCTGTAGTCGGCGATGCTCTCGCGCTCGCCGATCCGCTGCTTTTCATGGTCCAGATAGACCGCGTGGCCGCCCATGCGGGCGAAGCCGATGTCAAAGCTGACCCGCGTTCGCAGCGAGGGCTTCTCGAAGAGCATCACCAGCGAGCGCTGCGCGAATTGTTCGCGCCAGCGGCGGATGTCCGCCTTGAGCGACCGGCCGAGTTCGATCAGCGGCATCACCTCATGCGGCCCGAGATCCATGATGCGGGTCAGGTCCTTGCTGGCAAGTCGTGAAGGAAGGGTCTCAAACATTGCAGGCCTCCAGTGCGGGAAGAAAAAGCGTTCCCGCCGCGGATTCGGTGCCCAATGCGCCGAGCACCTTGGCGTCGTCCCAGCCCGTGACAAGGGTGGGAATGCGTGATTGTTCGCTGGCTTCGAGGGCGCTGCGCACCTTGGCGAGCATGCCGCCAGTGATCTCGCCGCTCTTGGTGAGGCGGTCGACGGCGGCGCGGTCGAGCGAGCGGATGATGTTGCCGGCACCATCCTTCACGCCGGGCACATCGGTCAGCAGCACCAGTTGCTCCGCGGTGACCAGCTTGGCGATCGCCGCGGCGGCCTCGTCGGCGTTCACATTCAGCAGGCCGCCCGCATCGTCCATGGCGATGCTGGAAAAGACCGGCGTGCAACCGATGCGCAGGAGCGTCTGCACCAGGTGCGGGTCGCCGCCGGTGATCTCGCCCACGCGTCCTGCGTCGAAATCGTATTTGCGGGTCAGGCGCGAAAGGGTCGTGCCGCCATCGGCCAGCGTGAGGCCCACCGCGTTCACTCCGCAGGCCCGCAGCAGCCCGACCAATTTTGCGTTCATCTGCCCCGCGAGCACGCTGACGATTTCGTCCATGTGCTCCGGCGGCGTGATGCGGATGCCGTCGCGCTTGCCGCTCTTGAGACCGAGCCGCTCAAGATGGCGGTCGACAATGACGCCACCGCCATGCACGACCACCAACGGGCGGCCCTGCGTGATCAACTCGGCAAGTGCCGCGAAGAAGGGGCGGTTGGCCTTGGGCTCGTCCAGAAGCGCGCCGCCCAGCTTGATGACCAGAGGCTTCAAGAAAGCACTCGATCGGCCGCGGCGGCGAGAAGACCCAGGGTCTCCGGGAACCCCAGGCGAATATTCATGCATTGCAGGGCCTGGCCGGCGGCGCCCTTGACCAGATTGTCGATCGAGGAGGCGATCACCAGGTGCCGGGTGGGCTCATCGACGGCAAGCGAGACATCGCAGAAGTTCGTTCGCTCAACGGCGGCGATGGAGCTCCAGGTGCCGGCGGGCAGCAGGCGGATGAAAGGCTCCTCGGCATAGCAGGATTCCAGCGTGTTTCGCACCTCCGCCTCGCCGACGCCGGGGGCGAGCTGGGCGTGAATCGTGCTGAGAATGCCGCGGTCCAGCGGCAGCAGGTGCGGCGTGAAGAGGATGTCCAGCTTCGTCTCCTGACGCATCTCCGGCTGGTGCCGGTGGCGCAGAGGGGAGTAGGGCTGGTAGCTGACCTCGCAGAACAAATTCTTCACCGATGCCCCGCGGCCCGCGCCGCTGACACCGCTGGCCGAATCGACGATCACGGGTCGCGACGCATCGAGAAGGTTGCCCTTCACCAGCGGATGCAGCGGCAGGATCACCGAGGTGGGGTAGCAGCCGGCGCAGGCAATCAGATCGGCCTCGGCGATCGCAGCGCGATGAATCTCCGGCAACCCATAGACGGCGCTGCGCAGCAGTTGGCTTGACGGATGTTCGAATCCATAATGCTCGGGATAGGCCGCCGCGTCGCGCAGCCGGAAGGCGGCGGAGAGGTCGATCACAACCAATCCCTCGGACAGCAACTTCGGGGCCAGCTCGGCGCTCGCTTCATGCGGCGTGGCCAGCAAAATCACGCGGGCACCGCACTGTGCAATGGCCTTGGCCGAGGCGGGCTGGATCGGCAGGTCGTTGACTCCGCGCAATCGTGGAAAGACCTCGGACATGCGTCGCGGAGCTTCGCCGCTCTCCCGATCGGAGCCAAACAGGGCGACCACTTCGACCAGCGGGTGACTGGCCGCGAGACCGGCGAGCTCGGCGCCGGTGTAGCCGGCGGCGCCGACGATGGCGATGCGTGCGGGTTCGTGCATGTTTATTTCCGAGCCGGGCGCCGAGGTCGGTCGCTCGTGCCCTGCAGGATGTTCTTGAAACGCGCGGCCAGGCTCCGTGCCAGCGCCGCGCTCTTGGCCACCAGCAGGATGGTGTCGTCGCCGGCCAGCGTGCCCAGAGAGCCCTCCAGCCGGATGCGGTCCAACTCGACGGCCAGCGGTGTGGCGTGGCCGGTGCGCGTGCGCAGGACCACCATCTGGCCGCCGGCCTCCACGTCGAGCAGGTAGGTCTGCACCGCGGAGCGGATGTCGGAGTTGTTGGTGGCCGCCGAGCCCGGCAACTGCCAGCCCGTCGGTCCCTTCACCACGCCCAGGTCCGCCAGGTCGCGGGAAAGCGTCGCCTGGGTCACATCCACACCCTCGCCGCGCAACTGCTTGAGCAGGCTGTGCTGGCTGGTGACGCGGCCGGCCTGGAGCAGGCGCTCGATCATGCGTCGTCGGTTGGGCTTGGAGGTTTCCATCAAGAGTATAATTATGCAATCTCTGCATAAGAATGCAAGCGGTGAGGAAAAAATAATTTGGTAGTGTCCGCGAGTGACTCCCTCGCGCCGACGCGCTCGAACCTGGACGACGGCGGCGATCGCGGCCCTGGCTGGCGCCGCGGTCGCGAGCGCCGACGACCGGATGGGTCACTTCCTCGATGCCCTGATCAATGTCAAGCCCGGCGACACGAGGCTGGGCAACTACGACGACACCCGCGACTTGGCGGCCTTCTGGCTGATTCCCAACGTCGACCCCTTCTTCGGGTCGCAGAAGAAGTTTATCCATCTGGCCATCGACACTCCGCAGCCCCTCCCGATCAACGCGGGGCGCATCGACCCCTTCCTGAAGACCCTCGATCCGCTCTCGTCCATCGCCTCGCCCCTGCGCAACGTCGAGCTCTGGATGCGGGAGAATCTGAGCCTCCGCAACGATCTCTACGATCTTCTGGTCCTGCAGCGGGCCAGCACCGGACTTCCCGGGCAAGACCGCGGCGCGGTCACCAACCGCTTCAACTGGCGCATGGACTGGAAGGCCTGGGAGATCCAGGGACTTGGCACCGGCTCCTTCACGGCCCAATTCCGCGCCAACAACAATTGGAGCTCCCAGAATGTGAATCTCTCAAACGCCATCGGTTCGACGGCGGTGAACGTGGACACGGCCGAGTCCGCCCAGTACTACGCGCTGAGCCGGCTCTTCGTGCAGCAGGGGTTCTTCGACGACCGAGTGCTGATCGGCGCCGGCAAGATCAACCCCAACGACACCACGGCGGCCAACTTCTTCGCCGGAGACGAGACCAACCAGTTCCTGGCGAGCGTCTTCAACGGCGGCGACGCGCTGCCGGTCGGGTGGAACGGAGTCCTGCCCGGGGTCTACGCCCAGTGCATTCCAGCCGACGGTGTCTACGTCAATGCGATCCTCACCAGCCCGCTCGGGGCTTCGTCAACGGGGTTTGGGCTGAACACGCTGAATCAGGGTCTCTATTTCGCCGGCGCCGAGGCGGGCTTCGTGACCGCGCTGGGGGCCAACCGGGAGCTGGTGGGGCGCTACTCGATCTTCGTCTGCAACACCAACGCGGGCCTGACCACGACCGGCGCCTCGAACAAGCAGTACGGATCGGCGATGGCGATCATCGCCCAGCAGTTCATCGACCGCGACCTGGGAGTGTGGTTTTCCTACCAGCTCAGCGACGCCAACGTGAGCGCCGCCACGCAGGAATTCGCCTTCGGCGCCTCCATCGAGAACTCCTTCGGGCGCTACGGCGACAATTTCGGGATCGCCCTGGGCTGGACCGACTCCTCGCAGTCCGGCGACCGGAACCAGAAGACGATCGAGACCTACTACCGCATCCGGCTGACTGGAAGCATCGAGCTTTCACCCGATGTGCAGATCATCTTCGATCCGTCGAATCCGGCGGCCAAGAGCGGCGCCACCTGGGTCTTTGGCCTGCGGACCAAGATTCATTTCTAGCCGCGAAAGGGACGACTTCAGGAAGCGACTTCGGTCGAGGCGGACTTTGAAGTCGAAGATTCGGCCGGGGTGGCGCTCTTCTTCGGCTTGGCGGTTTTCTTCGGCTTCTTCGCCGTGGTTTCCGCCGTCGTGGGGGCGCCATCGTCCGCGGGCTCCGTGGACTTGGACGACTCAGCCTTGGTCGTTTCGGACTTGGCCGCCTCGGGCTTGGGTGCTTTGAACAAGGCGGGATTCTTGCGCTTGAAGGCGTCGATGCGGGCGCGGTCGGGCGAGAGCATCGCCGAGAGCCGCTTGCCGTTGAAGCGCGGCGGGCTGTCCAGGCGGGCCAGGTCGGTGAGCTTGGCGATCGCCGCGTTCAACTTCACCGCGCCGATCTCCTTGTGCGCCATTTCGCGGCCCTTGTAACTGGCCACCAACTGCACCTTGTGTCCCTCGAGCAGGAAGCGGCGGGCCTGCTGCACGCGGATCTCCACGTCGTGCGGATCCACCTTCATGCTGCGGCCCAAACGGACTTCCTTCATCTCGCTGGTCTTGGTCTTGCGTCCCTGCTTGTCCTTCTTGGACTGCTCGTACTTGTACTTGCCGAAGTCCATGATCTTGCAGACGGGCGGGCGCACGTCGGGGGCGATCTCGACCAGGTCGAGACCCGCCACCATCGCGAGGCGCCGGGCCTCCTCGGTCTCGACGACGCCCAGCATGGTGCCGGTCTCGTCGATTAGCCGGACGGGAGTGATGCGGATGCGGTCATTGATGCGCGGACCGAAGGCGGAATTCGATTCGGGGCGGGACATGGGCGGACGGCGGGGAGGAAATGCGGAGATGGAAGAATCCTTTATGTGGAGAGCAAGCGACAGCGAATCGCTTCTGGAGCGAAGGCCGTGCAAACCGGAATGACCGGAGAAACGCGAGACAACGGGGGCGGACGCATCATGCCCGTACGAAGAATTTCTGAGACATGCAGTCGTTGTCCTCGAGTCGCGTTGCGGCGGAGAAACGTTCTCCACCGGCACGGTAGAAAGTACCTGCTGCAGCATGACCGATGCAAGCCAAAATGCAAGTCTTTTTCCCTTGAAAAAGGGGAATGGCAATGAAGATCATTTCACCGATGGGGAGATCCGTCCGGCCAGGGGCTCGCTCGCGCGGCTCTGGTAATCCCGGGCCAATGCCGAAACAAAGTCGTCAAAGGGCATTTCTCCAGCGTTTTCCGCCTTTCCAAGCAGCCGGACGCTGACCACGCGGCGCTCGGCGTCGCGCGGACCCACGATCGCCAGCACTGGAATCTTCTGTTCGGATCCGATGCGGATCCGGTTCTGGATCCGTTCGGAGCTGGAGTCCAGGGTGCTGCGCAACCCTGCCTGCTGCAGGGCGCGGTGCAGCTCGCGGCCATACTCCTCGCTCTTCTCGCTGATGGGTAGCACGCGCACCTGCTCCGGGCTGAGCCAGAGCGGGAACGCGCCCGCGAAGTGCTCGATGAGGACGCCGATGAAACGCTCGAAGCTTCCAAAAGGCGCGCGGTGGATCATGATCGGCCGGTGCAGTTTGTTGTCGGCGCCCTGGTAGGAAAGGTCGAATCGAAGCGGCAGGTTGTAGTCCACCTGCACCGTTCCCAGTTGCCATGAGCGGCCGATGACGTCGCGCACGATGAAGTCGATCTTGGCCCCGTAGAAGGCGGCTTCGCCCTTCTCCTCGGTGAACGCCACACCCAGGCTCTTGGCGGCGTCCCGGCAGGCCTGCTCGGCCTTGTCCCAGTCGGCAGCTTCGCCAATGTACTTGCTGGAGTCGGGATCGCGCAGGCCCACGCGCACGCGAAAGTCCTTCATGCCCAGCGTGTTGAAAATGAGCTTGACCAGCTCAAGGCATCCCTGCAGTTCGTGCGCGACTTGATCCTCGCGGCAAAACAAGTGGGCGTCATCCTGGGTGAAGCCGCGGACGCGGGTCAGGCCGCCGATTTCGCCGGACTGCTCCCATCGGTAGACCGTGCCGAATTCGCAGAGACGCACGGGCAGATCCCGCCAGGAGCGTGGCTCGCTGGCGTAGATGCGGATGTGGTGCGGGCAGTTCATCGGCCGCAGCAGATAGCCCTCGACCTCGCCCTTCTCCAGGCGGTTGGCCAGTTCGGCACAACTGCAGCCTTCCTTGGCCAGCGCGCTCATGGTGTCATGGTCGACGATGGGGGGATACTGGCTCTCGCGGTAGTAGGGGAAGTGGCCGCTGGTGCGGTAGAGCTCAAGCTTGCCGATCTGCGGCGTGAAGACCTGGGTGTAGCCCTGGCGACGCAAGGCCTCGCCGATGAAGTTCTGAAGTTCCTGTCGGATGACGGCGCCATTGGGAGTCCAGAGCACGAGTCCCTGGCCGACCATCTCGTCGATGTGGAAGAGACGCAGCTGCTTGCCCAGCACGCGGTGGTCGCGCTGCTTGGCCTCCTCGATCTGCTTCATGTGCGTCTCGAGCTCGGCCTTGGACGCGAACGCGGTTCCGTAGACGCGGGTGAGACGGTCGCTCTTCTCGTCGCCATGCCAGTAACTGCTGGCCAGCGAGGTCACTTTGTAGGCGGCGACGCGCCCGGTGGTCGGAACATGCGGACCGCGGCAGAGATCTTCCCAGTTCTTTCCCGGCGCTCCGGTGGCGTACCAGCTCAGCGTCGCGCCGCCCGCGTCGCAGGCGCGCTGGGCGTTGTCGATCTTGTACTTGCTGCCTTCACTCCTGACTTTCACCAGGCCCTGGTCGGCGCCCATTTCATAGCGGGTGAAGGGGCGATCCTCCGCGACAATGCGGGCCATTTCCTGCTCGATCTTGGCGAAGTCGTCAGTGCTGGGAATCTTTCCCGACGGAAAGGCCATGTCGTAGTAGAAGCCCTGCTCGACGGGCGGCCCGTATACCAGTTGCACGCCCGGGTAGAGGTTGGTGATCGCCTCCGCCATGATGTGAGCCGCCGAGTGTCGCAGCAGATAGAGCGCGTCGGCGTCGATGGAGCCGTCGCGCTTCTTGGCGGTGACGATGGCCAGCTGCACATCGCGCTCGATCTTGGTGGCGAGATCGCAGAGCGTTCCGTCGATCTTGGCGCCCAGCGCCGCCTTGGCCAGGCCGGGGCCGATGTCGGCGGCCACCTGCGCCGCGGTCACCGGGGCGTCGTAACTTTTCTTAGTTCCGTCGGGCAGGGTGATGACGGGCATGGTCAGGCTCGCTCCGCTTTCGGCTTGGCGACGGGGAAGAGATCGATCTCGTTGGCCACGGGGCGCGGACGCGACTGCAGCGAGGCCATCTCGGCGGCAAACTCGGCGATGGAGCCGAAGCCGAAGTGCTCGCTCACGAAGCGGATGTAGGCGATGGGATCAAGCTCGCGCAGCTTGCTGGCCAGGCGCTGCCCGATCACCGAGCTCTCGACCTCGCGGTCAAAGTCGCGGTGGATTTCCTCCTCCACCTCACGGCAGAGGCGCTCCTTGTCCTCCTCGCGAATGGGGCGCTTGCCGCAGGCGGCGTGCAGGCCGCGGCTGAGCTTCTCGACTTCGTAGGGCACACGGCTGCCGTCGCGCTTGACCACCACCAGGCGGGCGGTGCGCTCGTAGCGCTCGTAGGTCGTGAAGCGCTTGGCGCAGCCAAGGCATTCGCGGCGGCGGCGGATGGTGTCGCCATCCTCCCCGGGGCGGCTGTCGATCACCTTGTCATTGTCGACGGAACAGAAGGGACATCGCACGGATCAAGTCTCCTCGATCTCGGAGACTTTCTTAGTCACGATCTCGTCCACCTTCGCGGTCTGCTTCTTGGTGGCTTCGTCCACGTCCTTCTGGGCGCGCTCGGCAGCGTCCTCGGTCAGGCCGGATTTCTTGTCGGCCAGCAGGGTGTCGATGCGCTTGTTGGCGTCGCGGCGCTCGTTGCGGATGGCGACCTTGGTGTCCTCCGAAAGTTTCTTCGCCTGAGCCGAGAGCTGCTTGCGCCGATCTGAGCTGGGGGAGGGCACCATGATCCGGATCTGGGCGCCCTCGGTCTGGGGATTGAGGCCCAGGCCCGCCTTCTCGATTGCCTTCACGATCTCGCTCTTGGCCCCGGGATCGAAGGGCTTCACCAGCAGCTGTGCCGGCTCGGGCACGCTGATCGCAGCCAGTTCGCGCAGGTCGGTCAGCGATCCGTAATAGTCCACCTTGATGTACTCGAGCATGGCAGTGGTGGCGCGGCCGGTGCGCATGCCGCGCAGCTCCTTCTGGAGATGCTCCACGCTCTTCTCCATCCGGTCTTCGCATTCAAGCATAATGGTGTCGAGATCCACGCGAATTCTCCTTAGGGGCAGGCGAGAATAGCAGGGTCAGACGGAGACGAGCGTTCCAATCGCCTCGCCGCACATGGCCCGCTTCACGTTGCCCTTTTCATGGAAGTTGAAGACGCGGATCGGCAGCGAATGCTCCATGCACATGGTCATCGCAGTGAGGTCCATCACGGCGAGCCGCTTGGCGATGGCATCGGAGAACTTGATCTGCTCCAGCTTGACCGCCTTGGGATCCTTCTTCGGATCGGCGGTGTAGACGCCGTCGACCTTGGTCGCCTTCAGCAGCATCTGCGCCTGCAGTTCCACACCGCGCAGACTCGCGCAGGTATCTGTTGTGAAGAATGGGTTGCCGGTGCCCGCCGCAAGGATGATCACGCGGCCCTTTTCCATGTGCCGCAGCGCGCGGGCTCTGATGAAAGGCTCGGCAACCGACTTCACTTCCAGCGCCGTCATCAGGCGGCTGGCCACGCCCGTCGATTCGAGCGCCTCGCGCAGTGCGAGCCCGTTGATGATCGTCCCCATCATGCCCATGTAATCAGCAGTGGCCTGGGCGATGCGGCCTTTCTCGGCCAGACGTGCTCCGCGCACGATGTTGCCGCCGCCTACCACGATGGCCAGCTTCAGGCCGGGCACGGCGCGATAGGCCTGGGCGATTTCCTCGGCGATCAGCGCCAATTGGTCGGCTGCGATGCCCAGCTGGCCCTCCTGGGCGAAGCTCTCGCCGCTGAGCTTGAGAACAACGCGTTGAAAGTGCTGGCTCACGAAGGTTCTCCTTGGAAGAGTCGCGTCGGTCGGGACGGGTGGAAACTACACATGGGAGAGGGCCTTCTCAAGATCGCCCATCAGATCCTGCGGATGCTCAATGCCCACGCTGATGCGCACCAAATTGTCTGAGATGCCAAGAGCCTTGCGATTCTCCGGCGGCACGCTGGCGTGAGTCATGATGGCCGGGTTCTCGATCAGGCTTTCGACGCCGCCCAGGCTTTCCGCCAGGGCGAAGAGGGTGACCTTCTCCAGGAAGCGGCGGCTTTCCGCCAGACCGCCCTTGATGAAGATGGTGATCATGCCGCCGAAGGCGGGCTTCCCGCCATGCTGCATCTGCTTCCTGGCGATCGCGTGCTGCGGGTGGGAGGCGAGGCCCGGGTAGACGACGCGCTCCACCTTGGGATGCTTCTCCAGCCACTGCGCGATCGCGAGCGCGCTCTCGCAGTGTCGCTGCATGCGCACCGCGAGCGTCTTCACGCCGCGCAACGCCAGGTAGGCGTCGAAGGGACCCATGACGCCGCCGATGGCGTTCTGCAAAAATCGCAGTTTCTCGGCGAGATCTGCCCGGTTGGTCACCAGCGCGCCGCCCACCACGTCGCTGTGCCCGCCCAGGTACTTGGTGACGGAGTGCATCACGATGTCGAATCCTAATTCCAGCGGTCGCTGCAGCATGGGCGTGGCGAAGGTGTTGTCGCAGACGCTGATGATGCCGCTCTTCTTCGCGATGGCCGCGATGGCGGCGAGGTCGACCACCTTCAGCGTGGGATTGCTCGGCGTCTCCACCCACACCATGCCCGGCTTGCTCTTCTTGATCGCCGCCTCGAAGTGGGCGGGATTGGTGAGGTCGGCGAAGACCGGATTCAGACCGGCGCTGCGCTGGCGCACCTTCGAAAGCAGGCGGTAGGTGCCGCCGTAGACGTCGTCCATGCACACCACCGACGCGCCGGTGTCCAGCAGTTCCAGACAGGTGCCGATCGAGGCCAGGCCGCTGGCGAAGGCGAAGCCGCCGCAGGTGCGCTCCTGGGCTTCGGAGAGCCCGCTGGACTCCAGGTTGGCAATGCATCGCTCGAAGGCGAAGCGCGTGGCGTTGTGGCTGCGCGAATATTCGAAGCCCTTGTGCACGCCGGGGCTCTCCTGAGCGAAAGTGCTCGACGTGGTGATCGCCGGCATGACCGCCCCCGTGATGGGATCGGGATGCTGCCCGCCATGCACGCAGCGGCTTTCCAGATTGAGGGATTCATGAGCCATGTCCAGATGCTAACGGCTGCCGAAGCGAGCCTCCGGCGCGGCGGGCCCTCGGGCGATTCGCGGCACAGAACGCGGGGTTTGCCGCGGAATCAGGGGAGCTGCTTGCGCAGGTACTGGATCAGGTCGATGCGGGTGATGATGCCGTAGAAGTGGTCGTCGTCGGCGATGATCGCCACGCGGTCGGCGCGGAAGATCGGCAGCAGGTCATTCACCGAGGACTTGGGCGAGATCGTCTCCAGCCGGCTAGTCATGTAGTCGCTGACGGGTCTGCGGGCGACGTCGGCGCCCTTGACCAGCGCCAGCAGCACGTCGCTCTCGTCGAGAATGCCGACCACGCGGTCCGCCGCGTCCAGAACGGCCAGCTGGCTCACACCATACATGTGCATGCGCTTGATGGCCTGCTGCACCGGCGTCTGCGGACTCAGCACATAGTCCTCGCGGTCCAGATGGCGCCGCGAGATCAGGTCGCGCAGGTCGCCGTAGGTCTTGCGCTGGATGAACCCGTTGTCGATCATCCACGAGTCGGAGAACATCTTGCTCAGGTACTTGGCGCCGGTGTCGCAGATCAGCGTCACCACGCGCAGCGGCTTGGTCTGCTCGCGGCAGAAGCGCAGCGCCGCAGTCAGCAGCGTGCCCACGCTGGAGCCGGCCAGAACGCCCTCTTTTTTCAGCAGTTCGCGGGCGGTGAGAAAGGCGTCCGCGTCGCTGACGGCGTAGGCCTTGTCGATCAATTTGATGTCCAGAATGCCCGGAACGAAATCCTCTCCGATGCCTTCGACCAGCCAGGAACCCGCCTCGACCATGCGACCGCTGGTGACCAGCGGCTCGAGGATGGAGCCGACCGGATCGGCCAGCACCATCTGCAGCTTGGGATTCTTCGACTTGAGATAGCGGCCCACGCCGGAGACGGTTCCGCCGGAGCCCACGCCCGCCACGAACGCGTCGATGTCGCCCTCCATCTGATTCCAGATCTCCGGCCCGGTGTGCTCGATGTGGGCCAGCGGATTGGCCGGGTTGTAGAACTGATTGATGTAGAAATGGTTGGGCCGCTCCTTGGCGATGCGCGCCGCCATGTCCTGGTAGTACTCGGGGTGACCCTTGGCGACATCGGAGCGAGTCATGATCACTTCGGCGCCCATGGCGCGAAGATGGCTGATCTTCTCGTCGCTCATCTTGTCCGGCACCACCACCACCAGCTTGTAGCCCTTCTGCGAGGCGACCAGGGCGAGGGCCAGCCCGGTGTTGCCGGCGGTCGCCTCGATGATCGTGCCGCCGGGCTTGAGCTGGCCTGAGGCTTCCGCGGCCTCGATCATGGTGACCGCGATCCGGTCCTTGATCGAACCGCCCGGATTCATGTTCTCCATCTTCACGAAGAGCCGGCATGGGCCGCACTCCATCTTCTTCAGTTCCAGCAGCGGCGTGTTGCCGATCATCTCCAGAATGCCGCCAAAAACCGGGGCAAACGTTCGCTCTGGGCTGGCGGTGGAGGGCTTCATGCCCGAAGTGTACCCAGCGATTCCCGGCCAAACCGCGGGGGATTTCTTCGCCACAATACCGGGCATGTCCAAACCGCCCGGAAAGATCAAGAAGGACGCGAAGTCGGCGGCGGGGCGCAACGCGCAGCCGGACCAGTGGACTCTGGAAACGTTCGAGGGTCATCCGGAATTGCGCAAGGCGGGCGACAAGCCTGGAACGGGCGTGACCGCGGATTGGAAATCGCTGCGCCTTCCCGATGGAGCCGCCTCATTGCGCAACCAGCCGCTGGGCCGTGCGGTCGGCAAGGACATTCGCACCGCGGTCGACACCACCGCGGGCCTGGGCTACGACACCTACGCGATGGCGCTGCTGGGCATCGAGGTCTGGGCGTATGAGCGCGATGCGAAGGTGTTCGCCCTTCTTGAAAGTCAATACTCGCAAGCCCAAAAGGATCCAGCCCTGGTCAGGGCGGCGGCAAAAATCCACATCAAACATGGGAATGCGATCAAACTCCTTCCGAAGATGGGGGAACGACCCGACTTGATCCTGCTCGATCCGATGTTTGGCGGGGAGCGCGGCGCGGCGAAGCCATCCAAGGCGATGCAGGCACTCGCGGCCGTGGCGGGATCCGACAATGACTCGGATGAGCTCTTCGAGATTGCGATGGCGTGCGCGGAGAAGCGGGTCATCGTCAAGCGATCTCGACTGGCGCCGCCGCTGGCCGGCCGCGCGCCGGACTGGCAGATCAAGGGAAAACTCCTGCGTTTTGACGTCTACCGCCGCGGCGCGGAGTGATTTCCTTCTACACTGGGCCCGTGCCCATTCCTCGCTGCATCGTCGACCGACTGCCGGCCGTGAAAGAAATATCGTGGCTCGGCAAGGACGAGGCGAAGCACGCCATGGGCAGCCGGCGCTTGGAGGCGGGAGACGAGATTGAGCTGGCGGATGGCCGTGGCCAGGTTGCCACGGCGACCATTCTGGCCAACCGCAACGCCGCGGGCGAGACGGGGGCGCAGGTTTCAAGGATCGAATCGCAGCCGCGACCGCTCCCCGAAATCCATGTCGCCGCGGCGCTACCCAAGGGCGACCGTCTCGCGACCATGCTCGACATGCTCGGGCAGCTCGCGGTGGCCTCATTCACGCCGCTGGATTGCGAGCGCAGCGTGGTGCCCGCGGACCGCTTCGACGCCTCGCGAGCCGGCCGCATTTTCAATGAGGCCCTCAAGCAAAGCCGCGGCGCCTGGACGACCGCGGTGGAAAGCGCACGCACGCCGAAGCTGTGCATGGAAGATTGCCGGTCGAAAAAAATTCCGGCGCTGATTGCGCATCCGGATGGTCAACTGCTGTCGGGCATCAAGCTGGCCGAGCAGCGCTGCATGATCCTGATTGGACCGGAAGGGGGTTTCACCGACGCGGAAGTCGCAGCCGCCGATGAAGCCAAGGCCATTCGTGTTTCGTTGGGTTCCGCCACGTTTCGCATCGAAACCGCCGCCGCCATGGCCGCGGGTTTTCTGCGGATTTCCCCGCAAAAGTGAGCGGTGAAATGGAGTGCATCGGGATCGAACCGATAACCTCCGCCTTGCAAAGGCGGCGCTCTCCCAGTTGAGCTAGCACCCCAGCGGTGGGTGAGTATAGGGGCAAACCGTCATGAATTACGGAAGGAAATTCTCCTCCCGCGATTAGTTCGTGTGGCCGCTCTTGCGCGTGGTGAGGATCTCGATGGCGGTCGGCTCGATCACGCTGACGCGCAGCGCCTCGTCGTAGCGCTTCTCGCCGCGGATGCCGACCAGCGTTCCCAGCATCGTCGCGAGTTGGCTGGGATTCTTGGTGCTGACGTAGGCCACGGTCTGGCCGACGCCCGGATCGACCAGGCGATAGAGCAGCGGCAATCGCTTGCCGTCATAGATGCTGCTGGCGTTAAGGATGCCGACCACGGTGAAATCCGAGCGAGCCTCCAGCGCGATCTTCATGGTGTGGAGCTGCTCCACGTCGGTGTCGATCGCCGAGCGCATCTCGCGGAGTTGGCGGATGCGCTGCTGGGCCTCGATCTGAACTTCGAGCTGCTTCACGCGGGTCGCCACCACGTTCTTGATGTCCGCCTCGCACTCAGGATCGTTCGACAGCATCAGGTAGCGATCCTTGAGCACACCCACTTCACTGGAGGCGAGGGGCTCGGCCTTGACGGTGACCCAGATGGCTTCAAGGTCCTTGAAGGTCTGGCGTCGCTTCTCAATGGCGATCTGCTGCGGGGTCTTGGTTGGCGGCGGCGGAACATGAGCCGCTTCCACGGTTTTTTCCGCTGGTTTTGCTTCGGCGGGAGGATTGTTGGTCACAGTTTCGGTCGCGGGCTTGGTGGCCTGATCGGTGGCGGCCTTGTCCGTGCCGGGAGGTGTCGTCGTCGCATCGCCGATGGTCTTGGGCTTCTCTTCGATCACCGCTGGGGTGGTGCCCGGCGCGGCCGGCACGGCGGGAGTCGCACTCTCAGGTGCCGAAGCGAGTTTCGCGGCCTCGCCGGTGCTGGAGCGCCGCACAAAATTCAGGTTGACATGTCCCTGGCAGGTGGCGGGAACGGCGATCTTGTAGACCTTCTCGCGCTCGCCGTTGATGGTGGCGACCACCTTCAGCATGGTGCCGGAGCTGACCTTGCCGATCGACTTGAAGGAGGAATCCGGATTGCCGTCGGCGCCGATGTTGGGGGCGCGGACGTCGCTCTCGGCGTTCACGGTGAGGGTCTGCCCGTCGGCGGAAAGCACGACGTTGTCATTGGCCAGCACATATCCATAGATGTTCTTGAAAGCTGGGCCGCTGGTGCGCACCGTCGCCCATCCAAAGCCCTCGTCCACGACCTCGACCACGTCGCCCATGGAGAGCTTGCCGAAGGGATAGGCGCTGGAGGCGCTGGGTCCGCAGCGGATGTAGACGTTGTCCGCGGTCACCGTGCCGGTGTACTTCTTGGCGGCCGCGGCTGTCGTCGCGGGGGTCTGCGCCACGGCGCTGAGGCTGAAAACGGGAAGGACGAGAACGATCAGAAGGAGAGCCAATTTCATGGAGCGGATTCTACGCATTCTTGGGGTTGGATACAGTGTCCACTTCATGATTCGCTGCCGGCCAATCCTGGCAAACGCATTTGCCCTTCTCGCCGCTGTTTGCGTTGGATCCTGTGCGTCGCCGATGGATGATCCCGATGGCACCGAGCAATTGCGGCACGCCATGGACACCGCCGTGGCCCGGGAATTGGTCCAGGCCCCGGCGCAGGATCCGCTCAAGGCCGTTTCCCGCGAGAACAACGAGATCTTCAACGCGCTGCAGAAGCGGCGCACGCAATTGGACAAGTTGGGGCCTCAGGTCAACACCGCCGGGCCGGGCCTGGAACTGGGGGCCGACCTCTACGGCAAGCCCTATCCCGAAATCAATCTTTCCCTGAAGGACGCGATCCGGATCGCCGTGGAGCACAACCTGGGCACACAGGTCGCGCGCCTGCAGCAGGGCGTGACGCAGGCGGAACTGGTGGCGGCCCAAGCAGCTTTCGACGCCTCGATCGTGGCCAACACGCAGACCAACATCTCCAACGCGCCCAACCAGGACATCGCAGCGGTGGGCATTCCGGTGGACTTCATGAATCAGTTCCGCCAGTGGAGTTTCTCCAGCGGCATCCAGGCGCCGCTGGTGACGGGCGGACAGTTCAGCGCCACAGTCGGCAGCCTCTATTCCAGCCTCTATCCCACCAGCCTCTACACGCCCAATCCGGCATGGATCAACACGGTGCAGCTGGGCCTGTCGCAGCCTCTTTTGCAGGGTTTCGGCACGGATGTGAACATGGCTTCGATCCGGATCTCGCGCAACAACGACCGCCGCAGCATGCAGCTGCTGCGCTCCAACCTGCTCTCGCTCTGCCGCGACGTGGAGGCCGCCTACTGGCAGGTGGTGGTGATGCGGCAGCGCGTGGTGACGGCGCAGTGGCTGGTGCGGGTGGGTATCGAGGTGCGCGACGTGCTGACCAAGCGGCGCGGCTTCGACGCCACGCTGGCCAACTACGCCGACGCCGTGGCCAAGGTGGAGGATCGCAAGAGTTCCGTGATCCGCGCCCAGCGCGAGGTCACCGCGGCGGTCGACCGCCTGAAGGTTTTGCTCAACGACCCGAATTTCCCGGTGGGCGACGAGACCATGATCGTGCCGACCGACTTCATGGTCGACGAGCCGCTGGCCTATTCGCTCAAGGACGCCATCGGCACCGCGGTCGACCAGAGCCCATTGATCACGCAGGCTTTGCTGGCGGTGGACGACGCCAGCATCCGCCAGGTGGTCGCCGACAACGGACGCCTTCCCTCGCTGAACCTGACGGCGCAGATCCAGTTCCAGGGCATGGACCAGCAGAACGGAAACTACGGCCAGGCGTGGAGCGAGCTGGGCACGGCCAACTTCATGAACTACCTGATCGGTGCCAACTTCAGCCAGCCCATCGGCAACCGCGCGCCGGAGGCGAACTACCGCAAGTCGCGGCTGGAGCGCTCCAAGACGGTCATCGCCTACCGGGCCGCGATCCAGCAGGTGATCTTCCTGGTGAAGGACTCGCTGCGCAGCATCGACGCGCAATACCGGCTGATCGAGCAGACCCGCGCCTACCGGCTGGCCCAGGCGGAGAACATGCGGGCGCTGATGCTCGACGAGCAGACCATCACCAGTCTCTCGCCGGAGTTCCTCAACCTGAAGTTCCAGCGGCAGAACGAGCTGGCCAGCGCCCAGGTGCAGGAGGTGCAGTCGCTGGCGGACTACAACAACGCGATTGCCTCGCTGTGGATGAACATGGGCACCGGGCTGCAGATGAACCGCATCGAGCTGCGCGTCTTCGATCCGGATCCGAAGGACACGGGCGGCGCCGCCAAGAGGGACACGGCCAATGCCGCGAATCCTTCCAAGTAACCACGAAGGCATCGAGCTCGCCGCCCAGCGCATTCAGAGCGGGGGCGTGGTGGTCTTCCCCACCGAGACCGTCTACGGGCTCGGGGCCAGCACGTTTTCGCAGGATGGCTTGAAGCAGATCTACCAGATCAAGGGGCGGCCCTCGGACAATCCGCTCATCGCGCATGTGCTGGACGCGGTGGAGGCACGCACGCTGGTGGCGGACTGGGATCTACGCTGCAGCCGCCTCGCCGCCAAATTCTGGCCGGGGCCGCTGACGATGATCCTGCACAAGACCGCCGAGGTTCCCGAAGAGGCGACCGCCAGCCTGAACACGATCGCGGTGCGCTCGCCGATGCATCCGGTGGCCCGCGCGCTGCTCTACGCCGTGGATGGGCCGATCAGCGCGCCCAGCGCCAACCGCTCGGGCCACGTCTCGCCGACCACCGTCGAGCATGTGGTCGGGGATTTTCCTGAGATTGAGGATCTGCTGGTGCTGGAGGGGGGCCGCGCAAATTTCGGCATCGAGAGCACTGTGTTGGATCTGACCGGGGAAGTTCCGGTGATCCGCAGGCCCGGCTCGATCACGGTGGAATCGCTAACGCGCGTTCTTGGAACTGTGAAGGTGGCGCATGGCATCGGCCAGGGAGTGAGCCCGGGGACGCGACTGATTCACTACGCGCCGAAAATCCCGGCAACGCTTGTGCCGTCGAACCGGCTGGAATCATTTCTGTCGACCTTGAAGGAGCCCGCGGCGGTGCTGACGCTGGACATCGCGCGAGTTGCCGCGCCGCACGTGGGCATTGCGATGCAGGCGGACGCCAAGGCCTATGCGCGGATGCTCTATTCGAAGTTGCGCGAGGCGGAGCTGTCGGGGCTGGCGCACATCGTCATCGAGGAGCCGATGGGCCAGGATGGTTTGTGGTTCGCGGTGCTCGATCGATTGCGCCGCGCGGCGTCGAGCATCTAGTCGAAACTACTCAACGTAATGCGTTTGAATTGCGATCGCAGCGTCAGCGATCCATTGGAATCTGCACGCCAAGTTTCGCGGCGCATTCCTTGGCCAGTTCGTAGCCCGCGTCGACGTGGCGGAAGACGCCCATCATTGGGTCGTTGGTGAGAACGCGCTCGAGTTGCTGCGCGGCCAACGGAGTTCCGTCGGCAACGACGACTTGTCCGGCGTGCTGGCTGAAACCAATACCAACTCCTCCGCCGTGATGGAAGCTGGTCCAGCTGGCGCCGCTGGCGATGTTCACCGCGAAGTTCAACAGCGGCCAGTCGCTGACCGCGTCACTGCCGTCGAGCATGGCCTCGGTCTCGCGGTTGGGGCTGGCCACGCTGCCGCAGTCGAGGTGGTCGCGTCCGATCACGATCGGCGCCTTCACTTCGCCGCTGGCGACCATCTCGTTGAAGCGCAGGCCGGCCTTGTGCCGCTCGCCAAGGCCGAGCCAGCAGATGCGCGCGGGCAAGCCCTGGAACGCGACGCGCTCCTGCGCCATGCGGATCCAGCGGGCCAGTGTCTCGTCCTTGGGAAAAAGTTTCAGCACGGCTTCGTCGGTGGCGCGGATGTCAGCGGGATCGCCCGAGAGAGCGACCCAGCGGAAGGGGCCGCGACCCGTGCAGAATTGCGGGCGGATGTAGGCCGGCACGAAACCGGGGAAGGCGAAGGCGTCCGCGAGGCCGGCGTCGTGGGCGCGCTGGCGAATGTTGTTGCCGTAGTCGAAAGTCTTGGAGCCAGCGCGGGAGAATTCCACCATCAATCGCACGTGCTCCTTCATGCTCGCGGTGCTGCGGCGCACATACTCGGCGGGGTCGCGCGTGCGAAGTGAGTCGGCGTCCTTGCGCGTCATGCCGTGCGGGTAGTAGCCGGCAAGCGGATCATGCGCGCTGGTCTGGTCGGTCAGCGTTTCGGGAATGATCTTGCGTGCGTTGAGCCGCGAGAGCAAATCAACGGCGTTGGCAAGAACTCCCACACTGATTGCCTGCTTCGCCTTCTTCAATTCAACGGCGCGGTCGATCGCCTTGTCGAGATCCGTGAAAATCTCGTCGAGGTAGCGGTCGTGCTTGCGTTTCTCCAGCCGCTCGATGCACACATCGGCGAGCAGGCAGGTGCCCTCGTTCATGGTGATGGCCAGCGGCTGCGCCCCGCCCATGCCGCCGCAACCCGCCGTGACGTTCAGCGTGCCTTTGAGAGTGCCGCCAAAATGCTGGCGGGCGCACTCGGCGTAGGTCTCGAATGTGCCCTGCAGAATTCCCTGCGTGCCGATGTAGATCCAGCTTCCCGCAGTCATCTGGCCGAACATCATCAGGCCGCGGCCGGCGAGGTCGTCAAAGTGCTCCTGCGTGGCCCAGTGCGGAACAAGATTTGAATTGGCGATGAGCACGCGCGGCGCGTTGACCTGCGTGCGCACGATTCCGACCGGCTTGCCGCTCTGCACCAGCAGCGTCTCGTCCACGGCGAGCGACTTGAGCGCCGCGATGATCGCGTCGAAACATTCCCAGTTGCGGGCGGCCTGGCCGCGACCGCCGTACACGACCAAGTCCTGCGGGCGCTCCGCCACTTCCGCATCCAGATTGTTCATCAGCATGCGCATGGCGGCTTCGGCGGCCCAGCTATTGCACACGCGCTGGTTGCCGCGCGGGGCGCGAATGGTTCGAGTGGTCGCACTGGGCTTGTTAAACGTGGACATGCGTTTACTTTAACGGCGGAAGCGGGTGGTTTCATTGCGGCCATTTCAAAAATGCATGATTTGCTCTGAAAACTCGTGGCCAGCCCGCTTGCAAGTACGCTGGTCATCGAATGCTCATGCGAACCCTGAAGTCCTCATGGATCATGTTCGTCACTGCGTGGGCGCTCGTTGTTGCAAGCGCCCATGCGGAGATCGGTGACTTTGACGCGCCGACTCCCATCACGAGCAACGATCTTGCGCGGCTGATGAAGGCCGCTGGTGTGCAGCCTCAAGAGCAGCCGCAAATTGAAGCCGCGTTCGACAACTATGTCGATGGCTGGCAAATACTGCGCGACCAGACGCTGCGCCTGCTATCGGTTCGGGTGGCGCAGTTGAGATTGCAGCAGAAGCGGCCGCAAGATGACTATGCGGCGATTTACAAGATGCCGCCCGAGCAGCAGTCGCAGTATTGGCAATCCATCCAGGCGGAGCGTGAAGCCAAATTGAAAAACACAGCCAAGAGCGAGGCGGATCTTTGCATGAAGGTGTCCGCTGCGTGCAAGAGGATTGCTCAGCTCGAAGCGCCTCTTTTTGAGGCGCTGCGAGCTGGCGAACGCTCGCCCGCGCAACGGGGCGCCGTGGATCGCGAATCGCTACATCGAACCCGACGGCGATTGGATGCCGTGATGCTTGTCCTCGACAACCGCGTCCCGGGCGAAAGGATCTGCGCCGACATTCTTTCCGCGCCGAACCGGGGTCTCGATGCCGACGCAGTTGCAAAAATCGCCGCGATCCGGGAGGCCTATGAACAAAGGGCCACGCCGTTGCTCGAACAGATCGCGGCAAATACGCCGTTCGAACCTTTGGAGGAGGGCCGACCGACCGTGGTCTCGAACGAGCAGGTGGAATTCGCACAAATGCAGATGCGGGCGATCCAGGACATTGCAGTCGCCATGCCCAAGGATGTATCTGTCGAGTGGCTGCGAAAGGCTCGAGCGCGCGCGATGTATGCCGTGCTGTCCATTCTTCCGATGACCTCCCGAGCGGAGGTGCTCCAAGCAATTGGAGAGCGGTCCAATCCGAAGGTCGTCAAGCGACTTGCGCAGTGGGACCTTGATCGTGCTGCGCTCGAGGATCAGTTCCTGGCCACCTTGGGGACAAATGGTTTGGCGGAGGCACATCAGATATTTCCGGGCTTGAACACGGCCGCATTGGAGGAACTCGCCCAACTATCCGACACGCCCGACCTGAAGTCACTCGAGCACCGCTATTGGACGGGCGAACTCAATGATCCCGAAGTTCCAGGCGATTGCGTGAGTCGCATATATATCAAGTCCCAGGTGCAGCTTTACTCCAAGCAGCAGGCACGGCTGGCTGAGCGTCAGGTGACCTCAGACGGGCCGCCGCAGGAGACATTGCTGGAGCACCTCGCACGCAGAGTCCAGGTGCGGACCCTGAACGCAACCGATGTGCGGAACATCCACGACCGGCTCGCCATTACGCCGGAGCGACGCTCCATTTGGGACGCCCTGGCCGAGGACCTGCTGGCTGACACCCGCGCGTACGCAGAGCAATTTCAACAGGTCTATGACCAGCGCGATCGCACGCCCAATTCGCCCTGGAACACGGTGGTGATTCCGCTCACGCGGGAGCAGCGTGCAAAGCAGTCGCGCCGCGAGGAGCAATGGTTCGACGATCTGGCCACGACCATGCCCGAGCTGTCTGCCCAGTCGCTTGCCGTCGAACGCGCTCGCCGCGCGTGCGTGCGAGAAAGGTCCATGGGTGGCTCCGCGCTCCATGACACGCAGGGACTGGGGAATCGCTGGCTGGATATCGACTTGGACCAGGCGATTGAATCGCTGAAGGTTGCACTGCCCGCAGGAGCGCAAGCCGCTGTGCAGGAAGCGCTTTCCGCATGGCGTGCGCAAAAACTTCTCGACCTGCAGGCGCTGGTGCAGCAGAATGAAACCCGCCTGGTGGGCGGCGAGGAAGAGTGGAGGAAATTGCGGAATGTGCCATACAACCCTGAGAATCCGCTCATCGCCAAGCTGCGCGAAGCGCAGGCCGAGCAGGGGCGAAACAACCGCGCCTTCTGCCGCCGCGCCTCAGAGGCGCAGCAAGGGTTCATCCAGGCGATCGTCGCGGTATTGACCCCGGATCAGGCTCGCGCGTTTCAGGATGCCTTGTATAGGCAGATGTATCCCGAGGTGTATCGGTCGCTTGAGAGAGCGGATCCGGAGATCGACCGTGCCCGGATGGGGAAAGACGCGTCACCCCAGCAGATCGCAGCGATTTCCACATTGGCTGATTCCTTCCACCAACGCTTCGAGCCGATCGCGGAGCGATCCGTCAAGCAGCTTGATGCCTTTGAGACATTGTGCCAAGACCCGGGCTTGAGAAAGCAAACATTCAATGGCCATCCGTGGAACGAAGTCTGGCTGGCCTTGGAATTCTCCGAAGTGATCAACGACGATTTGCAATACGACCGCGACGAGCTAGTGTCACGGACCCTGCGCCAGGTGCGCTCGCTCGGCGTCGCGGGATCAGCTGAATAACCGCAACAACATCGGGAGCAGGGGGTTGTCCGAATCCCTTCAGCCGTCCCGCTTGCAAGTACGCTGGTCATCGAATGCTCGTGCGAACCCTGAAGTCCCCATGGTTAATGTTCGTCATTACGGGGATGCTCTTTGTTGCGGGCGCTCATGCGGAGATTGGTGACTTTGACACGCCGCTTCCCATCAATAGCAACGACCTTGCGCGCCTGATGAAAGCCGCCGGTATGCCGCTTCAAGAGCGGCCGCAAGTTGAAGCCGCGTTCGACAATTATGTCGATGGCTGGCAAAAGTTGCGCGACCAGACGCTGCGCCCGCTGTCGGTGCGCGTGGCGCAGTTGAAAAGACAGCAGATGTGGCCAGTGGATGATGATCCATCCAACACCAGATCTCGCGAGCAAGAGGCAAAACACTGGGCTGAAGTCGAAGCTGAACACGAGGCCATTCTGAAAAGCACGGCAAAGACAGAGGCGGAACTTTGCTTGAAAATGGCCGCCGCGTACAAACAGATTGCACGGCTCGAATCGCCCCTCTTCGAGGTACTGCGGGCGGGCGAACGCACGCCTGCGCAATTGGCAGCCTTGGACCGCGAAGTGCTGCGTCGAAGCAGGCTTCGCTCTGGCTTGATTCTGCAGTATTGCAATGGCATCAATTATGGTCGCCCCATCTGTGCTGAAATTCTCTCCCTACCAACGCGTGGGCTGGATGCCGGCGCGATTGCAAAAATCGCCGAGCTTCAGCTGGCCTATGAGCGCCAAGTCACGCCGCTGCTCGAACAAATTGCGGCGAAAGCGCTGAGCGAGTCTGCAGATCGCGACCAACCTTCTGTCGTTTCAAAGGAGTATGTGAATTTTGCACAGATGCAGATGAAGGCGATCAATGGCATTGCCGCCATCATGCCCAAAGATGTAGCCGACACGTGGCTGCCAAAGGCGCGAGCTCGCGCGATTTACACGGTACTGGGGTTCTCCCCAATGCCGTCTCGTGTTGATGTCATCCAGCGCATTGGAGAGCGTGCCAATCCAAAGGTTCTCAATCGCCTCGCGCAGTGGGAACATGATCGGGCCACCCTTGAGGATCAGGCCCTGGGTGCCTTGGGAAGCGAACCCTTGGAGGAGGCACGGCCACGACGCCGGCAACTGGACGAGACCGCGCTTGAAGAATTGGCGCAACTCTCGGACACGCCTTCGTTGAAAGAACTTGCATACACCTATCGTTCGGACGCGATCAATGATCCTGAGGTTGCTAACGATTTCGTGGGCTCGGCTGGCAACAGGCAACAAGATCGAGATGGGGCCAAAAGGGGGGCGCTGTTGGCAGAGCGTCAGGTCAACGAAGACGCGCCGCCGCAGGAAACTGAGCAGCAGCACAGTGAGCGCCGAGTCCTGGTGCGGACGCTGAGTGCAGCCGATCTCCAGAGAATCCACGATCGGCTCTCTGTGGCACCGGGGCGGCGCGCGGTCTGGGAGGCGCTAGCCGAGGACTTGCTGGCTGACACACGCGCGTATGCGGAGCAGTTTCAACGGGGATATGACAATCGCGATCACAAGCCCGATGCTCCTCGGGTTTTGGTGATCATTCCGCTCGCGCATGAGCAGCGTATGCAGCAGTCGCGTCGCGAGGAGCAATGGTTTGATGATCTAGCCACGACCATGCCCGAGTTGCCGGTGAATTCGCTGGCCGTCGAACGAGCTCGCCGCGCATGCGCGAGAGAGCGAGCCATGGCCGGGTCGACACTGCATCGCACGCAGGGACAGGGAAATCGCTGGCTCGATGTTGATTTGGACCAGGCGATCGAATCGCTGAAACGCCTATTGACCGGAGAATCGCCGGCCGCAATGCGCGAAACACTGGCCGCCTGGCGCACGCAAAAACTTCTTGATATTCAGGCGTTGGTGTTGTTGAACGAAACGCACATGGTGAGCCGCGAAGAAGGATGGAGAAAGTTGCGGAATGTGCCATACGACCCTGCGAATCCGCTCGTGGTCAAGCAACAAGAAGCAGAAGCTGACTATGTGCGCAACAATAATGTCTTATGCAAACGTGCTGCAGATGTGCAGGAGGGATTCATCCAGGCGCTTTCCTCAGCGTTGACGCCTGACCAGGCAGGAATGCTTCGGGTTGTCTTACGCAGGCAGATGTATCCCGAGGTGTATCTCTCGCTTGAGCGCACGGATCAGGAGATTGACCATGCGCGGGCGGGCAAAGACTTGTCACTTGAGCAGAGCGCTGCGCTGTCATCATTGACCGAATCCTTTCACCATCGCTTCGAACAGATCGCCGATCGCGCCATCAAGGAGCTCGATACCTGTGAGCAATTGTGGAAGGACCCGGATGTGAATAAAGGGCAAACCTTAAATTATCCCCCATGGAACGAGGTTCGACTGGCCTTGCAATTCGCTGAATTGAATAACAGCGACCTGCAATACGACCGCGAGGAACTTGTGGCTCAAACGCTGCGCCGAATGAGCGCGATCGGCGTCACTGGATCAACTGAATAATCGCCGCAAAATCACTCGGATCATCACTTGATCAAGTCGATGATCGCAGCAAGGTCGGGAGCGGGGGAGCGGTCGCCCGCAAGCGGCTTCACGCGCGAACGCACCAACTTGTAGGTCGCTTCCACGCCGGCGCCGGAACGGAGCGGCCGCTGCGCCTCGAGCGCCTGCGTCATTACATAGAGCTCGATCGCGATCACGCTGCGGCAGAGTTCCACGGCGCGGGCCAGTTGCGTGGCGCTGGTCGGGCCGAACGAGTTGTAGTCCTCGATGCCGCCGCAGGTGGAGACATTGCCCACGCTCGCGGGGTGAGCCAGGCTCTGCAGCTCGTTGCAGCAGGCGGCGGCGGTGTACTGAACGATCATCAATCCGCTTTCGAGTCCGGGATGCGTGGCCAGGTGTGGCTTCACGCGGTTCATCGGGTCGTGCCCCGACAGAATCCAGAAGGTACGCCGCTCGCTGATGCCGGCGATGTGGCAGAGCGCGACCTTGGCCTGGTCCATCGCCAGCGCCAGCGGCATGCCGTGGAAATTTCCGCCGCTGACGATGTCGAAGCCGCCCTTGCCGCCGGCGAACACCAGCGGATTGTCGGTGACCGCGCCAAGCTCACGCTCGATCACGCCGCGGGCGAAATCAAGCTGGTCGAAGGCGGCGCCGATGACCTGCGGCGAGCAGCGCAGGCCGTAGGGATCCTGCACGCGCGGGTCGTTGTCCTTGTGCGAATCGGGAATCTGCGAGCCCGCAAGAAGCCCGCGCATCGCCGCGGCCACCGCGATCTGCCCCGGCTGCTTGCGGGCCTGATGGATGCGTTCATCAAGCGGCGAGTGGCTGGCCAGGCAGGCGTCCATGGACATGGCCGCCGCGGAGATCGCCGCGCCGCGCAGCGAATCGATTTCCTCGAAGGCGAGCGCCGCGCGCGAGGCCATCAGATGTGTGCCGTTGAGAAGTGCGAGGCCTTCCTTGGCTTCGAGTTCGAGCGGCTTCAAGTTGTGCGCCTTCAACGCGGCGGCGGCGGACATGATTTTGCCGCCCACCGACACATCGCCCTCGCCCAGCAGCGCGAGCATGGCGTGCGCAAGCGGGGCAAGATCGCCGCTGGCGCCCACGCTGCCGATTTCCGGAATCTGCGGCGTGATGTCGTGCTCCAGCAATTGCAGAATGCGCTCGACCACCTCCACTCGCACGCCGCTGTGGCCGCGGCACAGGCTCGCCGCAAGAATGAGCAGCATGCCGCGCACCACATCGGTGGGGAGCGGCTTGCCCACGCCCGCCGCGTGCGAGCGGACAATGTTGTGCTGCAGCTGGCGAAGCTGCTCCGCGGGCACCCGCACATGGGCGAGCGAGCCGAAGCCGGTGTTGATTCCGTAAACGGCTGTTGAACCGGCGGCGACGGCCGCGACCGCGCGATGTGCGGCGAGCAAGTTCTCGCGACCTTTCGCGCCGATGCGAACCGCCCGTCCGCCGCGAGCAACTTGATTGACCAGGCTGATCGAAAGCGGCTCGCCGTTCAGTTCAAGCGGTTGCGGTTGGGCCATGCGCAAAAGATAGCGGGTTTCAGGGGCTTCTTCGCAGAAAGCCAAATGCCCAGTCATTGACTGGGCATTTGGCCGCCAAACTTGAGGTCACAAATTGTGACCTCAAGTTGCTCCACATGGATGCGGTCACAAATTGTGACCGCCTCGGATCATTATCTAACCCCGTCGAATTCGATGGGTTTAGAAGGAGAGGCTGGGAGTGGGAAATTCATTCATTGTCACGGTTGAAACCGATGCGGCGTTTGGGTGGATCAGGTGGGGGCTGCAGCAATGGCAACAACTTTCGATAAACATCACGCAATGCTGAATCATGACCCAAAAGCGTCTTGGCGATCTCGGCGAGCCGCTTGAGAACGGCGGCATTGGCGGCAATCTGTTCGCGGATACGCACGAAGGCGCGAATCACAAACACGCTCATTTCCACCGCCCGGTCGCTGCGAAGAATGTTCGCAGCCATGAGTGCGCCGTGTTCGGTAAACGCCCACGGGCGATAGGCGGTGCCTCGATGCTTTTTTGAACTGGTCACAAATTGCGACCAGTTCGGATCATTATTTGGACCTTGGGAGGAGCTCACCACAATTTGTGATGAGCTAGGAGGGCCGTCAGTGACGTTGGGTGAACTCATCGCAATTTGCGATGAGTTCGTCATATCTCCCTTATTAGCCAGTCCTTGCGCCTTTGACATCGCCAATTTGATCTTCAACTCGGCGAACTCGGCAGCGGTGAGTTGGTATGCAAAGTCATCTGGAAATCGTTGCCGGTTGCGTTTGAAAGCTTCATTGAAACGGTAAGTCGGCACACCGTATAACTCTGCCAGGTCCGCGTCCAAAATCACCTTGTGACCTCGCATGTTCAAAATCAGGGTTTCAATTGGCTTGGAGGGCTTCATGGATTCCGATGCATTCGTTGATGCTGTGGCAGACCCGCAAGTCATGGCGTGCCAGATTTCCGATCTGATTTCATACCTTTTCTCGTGTCCGTTCCCACGGATGACCACCTTATTTCCCTCTGGCAAGTGTCATTTGCTCATGGAGTGAACTGCGATCATGATGCCCACAATGGAACCCGCCACGGCAACGACTACGAAACCATCGGAATCAAGCGCGCGTCGAACCATCCTGCTTTCGATCGCGATCATTCTGACGGCCTTGCTGGGCGTCTTCGCCTCGCGCTTCACCATCTCCGCCCGCGGCACGGTCGCCCCGGACCTCTTCCTCTCCACGCAGCCTGCGTTCTCCATCGCCGTTGTCCTTGTCACGATGATCGTTGCGTTCCTGATCGCGCTGCCGCTGTCGAGACACATCAACGCAGCGGTGTCGCTTTTTGTGCTGGGCTGCGCCTTCGCCACCTACGCCATGCAGGCCGGCACCATCGCCGACCTCGTCTTTCTCAACGGCAGCATGACCTGCGCCGCCATTGAAACACTCCTGTGGAGCGCCTTCATCTCGATCGCCGCAATCATCATCTTCCGCGTCGGCGGTCCGCTGCCTGATGTTCCCGCGATCAACGATGAAGGAACCTTCGCCGGCGAGATCTTTCACAAGCGAGGCCTGCTGTCGCTGCTCGCCGGAATTGCCGCGATTCCCGTGCTGATCTTCACGCTGGTGGGCCCTACCAAGGGGCAATCCATCGGCGCCTGCGTCATGGCCGGCATCGTCACCGCCGTCATTGCTCGGCTTATCTCGCCGCGCTCGCAGCCCATCCTTCTCTTCGCCGTTCCCGCCTTCGTGATCGGCGCCGCTCAACTGGTGCTGGCGCTCTCCTCGTCGGACTCCCCAGACATTGCCTTCGGCATCGGCACGCTTTCACCGCTGCGCGTGCCCATGCCAATGGACATCGCCGCGGGCTCGCTCTGCGGAGTGGCGATCGGTCTTGGCTGGTCCAAGGGTCTGGTGAAAAAGGACCCCGACGCCTCGCCCCTGAGCGGCTGAGGTTCGCGCCGATACACTCGGCGAACCATGTCCCTCATCGTCACCGGAACCATCGGAATCGACACGCTTCACACTCCCACCGGCAGCGCCGAAAAGGTGCTCGGCGGCTCCTGCAGCTATTTCGCCGCCGCCGCCAGCTTTCTCTCGCCCGTCCGCCTGGTCGGCGCCGTGGGCGGAGACTGGCCCGCCCATCACGAGAAGCAGCTCCGCGGATTCGCCAATGTCCACACCGAGGGCCTTGAAAAGCGTCCCGCCAGCAAGACCTTCGCTTGGGGCGGCCGCTACATGGAGAACATGAATCAGCGCGAAACGCTCTTCACGGAGCTGGGCGTGCTGGAGGAGCACCCGCCCAAGGTGCCGGCGGCCTACCAGGATTCCAAGTTCGTCTTCCTGGGCAACACGCATCCCTCCGTGCAGATGGACCTGCTGGCGCAATTTCCCAAACGTGCCCTCGCGGTCTGTGACACGATGGACCTCTGGATCAATGTGGCCCGGCCCGAGCTGCTGCAGCTGCTGGCCCAGGTGGACGGCGTGGTGCTCAATGACCAGGAAGCCGAGCAGCTCACCGAGACCCGCAACGCCGTCAGCGCCGGCAAGGCCATGCTGAAGTTCGGTCCGAAATTCGTCGTGGTGAAGAAGGGCGAGCATGGCGCGGTGCTGATCCACCGCGAAGGCGTGGCCACGCTTCCCGCGTTTCCCGCCGACGCCGCCCATGTGGTCGATCCCACCGGAGCCGGCGACAGTTTCGCGGGTGGCATGATGGCCCACATCGCCTCGGTCGGTCGCGGCGACCTGAGCGTGGTGCAGGAAGGCCTCTCCTGGGGCACCGTCATGGCCAGTTTCACCATTGAAGCCTTTGGTCTGGACCGCCTGGCAAAGCTTGATCGCAAGCAGATCGATGAACGCATGAATCAATTCCGCAAAGCGGCAAAGGTGGGATGATGCAACCGATGAACCCGCTCCGCAGCCTGAAAATGTTCGGTGTTCTTTGCCTTGCGGCGCTGCTCAGTTCATTGGCCGCGGCCTCGGGTCCGTGGGGCAGCGGCAGCGGCAAGTTCAAGGATCTTCCCAACGCCGAGAAAGTCACGGAACTGCAGGGCGTTCTCTCGGAGATGAGCCGCGGCGGCCGCATTCACGATCTCACCTGGACTCCCTCGGCGCTGACTTTCCATCGCGGCAACGGCTTCTATTCCGTCGACCTCACCACGGGCGTCATCACTTCGATTCCAACTCCAGAAATCGAAGCACCTGCGGCCGCCGGTCCAAAACGCGCCGGCGATCCGCCCGCCGGCCGCGCTCGCCAGCGCACGCAGGCCACCAGTCCCGACGGCACGCTCAAGGCGGTCCATCGCGACGGCGGCGTCTTCCTCGAGACGATCGAGACCAAGGAGCAGAAGCCCGTCATCGAAATGAAGAGCGGCGAGAACATCCGCTACGGCACCGCCGACTGGGTCTACGGCGAGGAGCTCGACCAGGGCGACGCGATGTGGTGGAGCCCCGACGGAAAATATCTCGCCTTCTACGCCTTCGACGATTCGCAGGTGCCCAAGTACGAGCTGCTTCACGGCTGGGACGATCTGCGCACCAGCAAGGCGACCATGTGGTACCCCAAGGCCGGCGATCCGAATCCCGTCGCGGGCCTGATGGTCTACGAGCTCTCCAGCGGCCGCATGGCGACCATCGATGTTGGCTCCGACCGCGAGCAGTACGTCTACGGCATTCGCTGGACGCCCGGCGGCAAACTGCTCTATTTCCGCACCAATCGCCATCAGGACCAGCTCGACCTGGTCTGCGCCGATCCCGTCACCGGCAAGTCGCAGGTGGTGGTGACCGAATCGCAGCCCACCTGGCAGGACAACCGCCCGCCGATGAAGTTCCTCGCCGACGGCGACCGCTTCATCTGGGGCAGCGAGAAGAGCGGATTCCGCAACCTCGAGCTTCGGAAGATTTCCGATCCCTCATTCATGCAGCCGCTGACGCGCCACGCCTGCCCGGTGCTGGACATCCTTGACATCGACGAGGCCGCGGGCGAAGTCTGGTACCGCGCCAACAGCGCCCCCGTGCCGATGCTGGCGCAGATCCACCGAGTCAAGTTTGACGGCACCGGCGAGCAGCAGGTCACCGATGGGCTCAGCCACTACTCGGGGATGCAGCGATCTCCCGATGGAAAATTCTTCACCGCGGTCGCGGAGACTCCCACCGTGCCGCCGCGCAGCGTGCTGCTGGAGATCGACGCCCATGGCCCGGCCGCGGAGAAGGCCACGCTCGCCGCCTCCGACACCGGCGCCTTTGCCAAGAACAATCTGCGCCCCTCGGAGCTTTTCACCTTCACTGCGCCCGACGGCAAGACCCCCATCTGGGGCGAGCTCTTCTTCCCGCCCAACTTCGACCCCGCGAAGAAGTATCCGCTGCTGATCGATGTCTACGGCGGTCCGAGCTCGCAGGCCATCACCGGTCGCTTCGACGCGGGCTCGGCCAATCGGGCGTTTGGCCTGCTCATCGCCAAGATCGACAACCGCGGAACGGGCGGCCGCGGCAAGGCCTTCGAAACCGCCACCTATCTCAAGCTCTGCGGTCCCGACCTGGACGACCAGGCCGCCGGTGTGAAGTCTCTCTCGATTCGCCCCTATGTGGACTCGTCGCGCGTGGCGATCATGGGCCATTCCTACGGCGGCACCATGAGCGCCATGGGAGTGCTGCGCTACCCCGATGTCTTCAAGGCCGCGGTCGCCGGCGCACCGGTCACGGATTGGCGCAACTACGACTCCATCTACACCGAGCGCTACATGCGCACCCCCAAGGAGAACCCCGAGGGCTACGACTCCAGTAGCGCCGTGAAGCTCTGCGCCACGCTCAAGGCTAGGCTGCTGCTCATCCACGGAATGGTGGATGACAACGTGCATCCTTCCAATACTCTGCAGATGGCCAAGATCATGCAGGACGCCGAGGTGCCCTTCGAGATGATGATCTTCCCCGACTCCGACCATGGCATTCGCTCGCCCGCCTACAAGGCCAAGGCGTGGTGGTTCCTGGCCGAGCAGCTTGGGCTGCTGGATGCGCCAGAGCAAAAATCGTCGGCGACTCCTTCCTACCAGAGCATGATCGAGTCGATTTCTGTGCCAATGCCAAATTCAGCGCCGGCGTCGATCAAGAACGCCGTGCCCGCTGGATCTGCGCCTGGATCCGGAAAATGAACCGCGCCATGCCCACCGACCGCGGGCATGTCCGCACCGAGCATCACCACGAGGAGGGTCTGGCCCTGGACGCCTGCGCGCCGGTCGAGTTGATCCGCCGACTGGCCCAGGACCATGAAGTCGTGACCCAGGCGGTCTCGGCTGCAGCGGAGGAATTGGGTGCCTTCGTGGATGGGCTGGTGCCCCGGATGCAGCGGGGCGGGCGGCTGATCTACATCGGGGCAGGGACCAGCGGCCGCCTGGGGGTGCTGGATGCCAGCGAATGTCCACCCACTTTTCGCAGCGATCCCAGCCAAATTGTGGGGCTTATCGCGGGCGGGGACGCCTCGCTGCGCCGCAGCAGCGAGGGCCGTGAGGACGAGGAAATGGGGGCCAAAGAGCAGCTGGATCTCCTGAAATTGAACAACAGCGACACGCTGCTGGGCATCGCCGCCGGCGGCACCACGCCCTATGTGCTGGGGGCCATCCGGCTGGCCAAGGCGGCCGGCGCCGCGACCGCGCTGCTCACCTGCGCCCCGCGCGAGACGCCAAAGGATTGCGACCGGATGATCCTGCTGGACACCGGCGCCGAGCTGCTCACCGGCAGCACGCGACTGAAGGCGGGAAGCGCCACCAAGCTGGCGCTCAACGCCATCACCACCGCCACCTTCGCGCAACTGGGCAAGGTCTACGGCCAGGTCATGGTCGACCTGGCCGCGACCAACGACAAGCTGGTCGACCGCGCGGTGCGCATCCTGACCCACATCGCCCCCGAAGTCTCGCGCGAGCATTCGCTGGCGCTGCTGACCCAGGCGGGGGGGCAGCTGCGGGTGGCCATCGTGATGGCCCGCCTGCAGGTGGACCGCGCCGCCGCCGAGAAGAAATTGAACGACGCGCACAACTCGCTCCGACGCATCATTGGCTGAGCGAAGCGCGCGGTGAGCGCGACGTGTCGCGCACCCGGACTCACGCAAAACTTTCATCGGGACAAAAACAACGCGACCTCGTCGTGGGACGAGGTCGCGTGGAAGTCAATGCCAGCGGGGGCTTGCGCCGCCGCCGGGAAGATCGATTCAGATCAGGCTGTTGAGCGTGCGCAGAGCGCGGACGCGGACCTTGCGGCTCGCGGGCTTGGCCTTGATCATGATTTCCTCGCCGGTGAAGGGATTGCGGCCCTTGCGTGCGGAGGTGGCAGGCTTGTTGACGGTCTTCAGCTTCATCAGGCCGATGAAGTTGAACTCGCCGCAGCCCTTCTTGCTCAGGTCAGCAGCGATGATCGCCGTGAGAGCCTCGAACACTTCCTTCACCTTGCTGTTCTTCAGCTCGGTGCCGAGAGCGATCTGCTTCACGATCTCGCCCTTCGAGCGACGCTTGGTCGCGGGAGTGGCTTTGAAAATTTTCTTCTTGGTTGCGGTCTTGGACATGTGGAAATCCTTTCCAGGATCAAAGAGTCAAGCGGCGTCCGCCGATTGACGGTGTTGCGAATGTCCGCCGACATCGGCGGAGCAGCAGTGATAGTACAGGGCGCTCGCCCGTCGGCAAGGGTGAGCAAGGGCAAAAACGACTGTTTTCACCGATGTTTTTGACTCTTTTGGTTCAAACCCAGTCAAAAACTCGCAAAAATTAGGCTTTTTTGCTCTTGACAACCGGAAAATTTCTGCATGTCACGAGCGGCTCTTGGCGGCGCCGCGCACGGTTTCGCGGCCGATCGAGATGTAGTCGAAGCCATGCTCCTGCATGGTGTGGGCGCGGTAGAGGTTGCGCCCGTCGAAGACCAGCGGCGCCGAGAGGAAGCTCTTCACGCGATCCAGGTCCGGCGAGCGGAACTCGCTCCACTCAGTGCAGACGATCAGCGCGTCGGCGCCCTCGAGGCATTGGTACATGTCGGTGGCGATCTCCACCTGCGGCATCTCCTGCGCCAGATTGGGCAGAGCCACCGGGTCGAAGGCGCGCACGCGGGCGCCGGCCCGCAGCGCCAGCTGCATCAGAGCCATCGAGGGCGCCTCGCGGATGTCGTCGGTGCGCGGCTTGAAGGCCACCCCCCAGAAGGCCAGCTTTTTCCCCCGCAAACCGCCGGGAAACTCCGCCTCGATCTTCTGCCAGAAGTGGGCGCGCTGGTCCTGGTTCACCTCGTGCACGGCGGCATTGAGCTTGCAGTCGAAGCCCGCGGCCTTGCCCATGCCCACCACCGCCAGCGTGTCCTTGGGGAAGCAGCTGCCGCCGTAGCCCAGCCCGGGATGGAGAAACTGATTGCCGATGCGCCGGTCGGAGCACATGCCCTCACGGACGTTGTTGATGTCGGCGCCATACTTCTCGCAGAGGTTGGCGATCTCGTTGATGAAGCTGATCTTGCAGGCCAGCATGGCGTTGCTGGCGTACTTCACCATCTCGGCGCTGCGCACGTCCATGATGTAGATCGGGTTGCCCTGGCGCACGAAGGGCTCGTAGAGCTCGCGCATCATCTCGCCGGCGTGCTCGTTCTCCACGCCGCACACCACGCGGTCGGGCTTCATGAAGTCGCCGATCGCGTCGCCTTCCTTGAGGAACTCCGGATTGTCGGCGATGTGGAAGGCGACCTTGGTGCGGGCGCGGATGGCGTCGCGCACCTTGTGGCTGGTCCCCACCGGCACCGTGCTCTTGACCACCACCATCTTGGGCTTGGCGGTGGGGCCGATGCGCTCCAACTCGTCGGCGATGTCGCGGGCCACCGAGAGCACGAACTGCAGATCGGCGCTGCCGTCGTCGCCGCTGGGCGTGCCCACGCAGATGAAGATGGCGTCGGCGTGGCGGTAGGCTTCGGCCTTGTCCAGGGTGAAGCGGATCCGCTTGGCGGCGATGTTCTTGGCCAGCATTTCGCTCAATCCCGGCTCATAAATGGGGCTTTCCCCGCGGCGGAGCTTGGCGATCTTCTTCTCGTCCACGTCCAGGCAAAGGACGTCGTTGCCGGTGTCGGCGAAGCAGGCCCCTGTGACCAAGCCCACATATCCCGTGCCGACCATGGTGAGTTTCATCGCGTCGCTCCTTGCATGAGACCCAGAGGATAGCTACCGCTTGGCGGCGGTTCTTGAGGCGATCCGCGAAGGCGGCCTGCCTGAGGCCTGCGCATTCGACTCCCGCCAGCCCTCGCGCTTGAGCAGCCAGACCTTCAATTTCAAGGTGCCGCCGCGCGGGTTGTCGCTGCCGGCGAATCCGCCAAGTCCGGTCGAAGCCACCACACGGTGGCAGGGCACGATGACCGGCAGGGGATTGCGCCGCATGGCCTGTCCTGCGGCTCGCACCGCCGAGGGACTCCCGGCCGCCGCGGCCAGCCATCCATAGGTGCGCGTCTGCCCCGCGGGAATGCTCCGGCAGGCGCGCCAGCACTTCTCGAAGAAGGGGCTCGCCCTGGGCGTGGGGATCGATGCGAAGCTCACGCGCTTGCCCTTGAGATGTCTGGCGATCAGAAGTGCGGCTCGGTCGGCATCCTTCGCATCCATGCGTGATGCATCGATGTCAATGGTGCCGGCGGGAGTTCGAACCTTGTGCTTCATTCAAGATTTATACCACGCCGCCATGTGCGCGTTGATTTCTCGACGAAGCTGAGGCGCTTTGCGAAAAGAAGTAGCCCCAGTCGCTCAGACAACCGATCGCTCCGTGAGCAAAGTGCTATCAGTCGCTCAGACAACGCTCCGGGGCTCGCAGACTCGCCCCTGCGCTAAACTCGCTTGGTGATAGCACTTTGCTCACTGCGCATCGGCAAATTTGTCAGGGGCAAGTGCCGAAGTCGAGCAGCGCTAATCCGACATCGCCGGAATCCACTTCGCCTGAGCCATCCAGATCGGTGGAGCAGCCGCTGCAAGGTCCGAAATCGAGCAGCATGAGCCCGATGTCGCCCGAATCCACCTCGCCCGATGCATCGATGTCGGCCGGACACTCGATGACAGGGTATTGAATGGCCAGCGCGTGGCCGAAGCCGGCGGCAATTGCAAAACTGCTCGAAAGAGTCGCGGGCACATTGGTTTGACCCGTGTCGTTTCTTCCCCAGGCAACAACCGATCCGCCATCACGTCGAGCCACGGTGTAGTAGCCGTTGGCGGAGATGGTGGCACAAGTGGATAAATTCGCAGGAATGATGGCTTGCCCATATTGGGGACTCACGCCTGTGTTGAAGGTGCCCGCGCCCCACGCCAGAACGAATCCGGTGTCGCGAATCACTACGCTGTGAAAGGCCCCCGCGGCGACCGAGGTGCACAAACCAAGGGACACCGGAATGGTGGATTGTCCAAAGGAGTTGTTCCCCCAGGCCTTGACGAGACCGCTGGTTTGGATGGCCAAGGTGTGACGCTCTCCGGCGGCAATGGCCTTGCAGGGTCCAAGGGACGCCGGGACCATCGATTGGCCGTAGTGATTGTTTGTGTTGAGATTTGAAGTTCCAGCTCCCCACGCCACCACACTTCCATTGGCCTTGATGGCCACGGTGTGGAAAGCGCCGGCCGCGATGGCCGTGCACGCGCCAAGGTTTGCCGGGACGATGGATTGGCCGTAATGAGGGCTTGTGTTCGTGTCGGTGGCTCCCGCGCCCCATGCCACCACCGTTCCATCCTCCTTGAGGGCCACGGTGTGGTAGGAGCCCGCCGCGACCGCTTTGCAGGCGCCAAGACTTGCCGGCACGAGGGATTGTCCGAAATTGTTGTTCGTGCCGGTGTTCGTGGTTCCGGCCCCCCAGGCTGCGACCATCCCGGATTCCGTGATCGCCACGGAGTGGAAGCCGCCCGCTGCAATTTCCTTGAGATAGCCGCCGGGCGGCACCGTGGTTTGTCCGTCGATGCTGCTTCCCCAGGCCACGACGGTTCCATCTTCCTTAACCGCAAGGGTGTGGCTTAATCCGCCGGCGATGGCAATGCATGGCCCAAGAAGAATGCCGCCCTGGGTGGTTTGTCCATCGTCGTTCCGACCCCAGGCCACGAGCAATCCATTCTCAAGAAGTGCGATGGTGTGGTAGGTGCCCGCCGCAACGGCTTTGCAGGCACCAAGAGTCGGAGGAATCATGGATTGACCGTAGTTCAAGGAGAAGCCCGTGTTCGTTGTTCCCGCACCCCACGCCACGACCGTTCCATCTTCCTTGATGGCCACCGTGTGGTAGCCGCCTGCCGCGATCGCCTTGCAAGGACCCAGATTGGCCGGGACCATGGATTGACCGTAGTTGCTGCTGGATCCGGTATTCGTGGTTCCCGCCCCCCACGCCACGACGGTTCCATCCGCCTTGATAGCCACGGTGTGGTAGTAGCCCGCGGCGATCGCCTTGCAGGCCCCAAGGGATGCAGGAACAATGGATTGTCCAAAGTTGTCGCTGCCGGTTGTTGTGGTTCCCGCCCCCCAGGCGACGACGGTCCCAGCCGCTTGGATCGCGACCGTGTGGTATCGGCCGGTCGCAATCGCCGTGCATGTTCCCAGGTTTGCAGGGACTATGGATTGACCATAGTGGGGGGTACTTCCTGTGTTGGTCGTACCCGCGCCCCAGGCGGCGACCGTTCCATCTTCCCTGAGCGCCACAGTGTGGTAACGACCGGCTTCAATGTCCTGGCATGCTCCTAGGGTCGCAGGCACGGTGGACTCACCGTAGGTGTTGATGCCCCAACCTCCGACGATTCCATTTTTGTCCAGCGCCCAGGAGTGAGAAACGCTGGCGGCAACGGCCTTGCATCGGTGCGTGTTCACCGGCAATGTGGTTTGGCCATTGCTGTTGCTCCCCCAGGCCACCAGGTCACCCGCGTTTTCGGCGTGCGCGGCTTCCCCAGCCGTGAACAACGCAATGACGGCCATGGTTAAGCATGTGAAATGGTTTCGAAACGAAATCGATGTGAGGTTCACTTGAATTCCAGTTCATGTGTTTTAAGGGCAAGTTCCGAAGTCGAGCAGCACCATACCAACATCGCCGCCGTCGACTTCGCCTGAGCCGTCCAGGTCGACGACGCAACCGGGGCAGGGGCCGAAGTCGAGCAGGACCATGCCGATGTCTCCGGTGTCCACCGTGCCGGAGCCATCCAAGTCGGCTGGGCACGGCGTCTTCAGCAGCACCACGGTGTGCACGTAGCCCGCCGCGATCTCCCTGCAGGCGCCGAGGTGCGCCGGCACATTGGCCTGGCCGTAGCCGTTGTAGCCCCAGGGCACGATCACGCCGTTCTCCTGCAGCGCGATGGTGTGGTAGTAACCCGCGGCGATCGCCACGCAGGGGCTCAGCGTGTCCGGCACATTGCACTGGCCGTTGTAGTTGTAGCCCCAGGCCTTGACGATGTAATCGTCCTGCAGCGCCACGGTGTGGCCATAGCCCGCCGCGATCGCCGTGCAGGGGCCGAGATTTCCCGGCACCGAGCACTGACCATGGGCGTTCCATCCCCAGGCCACCACGCTTCCATTTTCGCGCAGCGCCACGGTGTGGTAGCGACCCGCGGCGATCGCCTTGCAGGCGCCGAGATTTGCCGGCACATTGGTCTGACCGTAGTTGTTGCAGCCCCACGCCATGACCGTTCCATCCACCTGAAGCGCGACCGTGTGAAATTGCCCCGCCGCGATCGCCTTGCAGACGCCGAGTTCCTCGGGCAGAGTGACCTGACCGTAGAAGTCATCCCCCCAGGCCACGACATTTCCATCCTCGGTGAGTGCGACACTGTGCGCAAAGCCCGCGGAAACCGCCTTGCATGGAGACATTTCCGCGGGCACGGAGCACTGGCCAAAGTCATTGAGACCCCAGGCCGCAACCGTTCCATTCTCACGGACGGCCAGCGAATGCTTGCATCCCGCGGCCATGGTCTTGCAATCGCCAAGGTCCGCGGGCACGACCGCCTGGCCGCAGGCGTTGATGCCCCAAACGACGACGATGCCATCCTCTTGGAGCGCCGCAAAGCTGTTGCCGCCCGCCGAAACTTCCGTGCAGGCCGCGAGCGACGCGGGCATGGTGATCTGTCCGTCGTTGTCGTAGCCCCAGGCGACGACGCTTCCATCCACCTGCAGCGCGACCGTGCGGAAGTTGCCCGCGGCGATCGCCTTGCAGGGACCGAGCGTCGGAGGCACCGTGGATTCACCGTAATAGTTGTAGCCCCAGGCCACGACGGTTCCATCGACCTGCAGCGCCACCGTGTGTCGGTATCCCGCGGCGATGGCCTTGCATTCGCCCAGTGTCGGCGGCACCTGGCACTGGCCATAGGAGTTGTTGCCCCAGGCCACCACCGTTCCATCTTCCTGAAGAGCCACGCTGTGATAAAAGCCCGCGGCGATCGCCTTGCAGGGAGCGAGCGACAGGGGCACATTCGATTCACCATTGCCGTTGTAGCCCCAGGCCACGACATGGCCATCCTCCTCAAGCGCAAGGGTGTGGTCGTCGCCGGCGGCGATCGCCTTGCAGGGCCCCAGTGTCGCGGGAATCGTGGTCTGGCCGTAGCTGTTCAGGCCCCAGGTGAAGACTGTTCCATCCATTGAGAGGGACACGGAGTGGCGATATCCGGCCGCCACGGCTTTGCAGGGGCCAAGAAAACCCGGCACATTGCATTGGCCGGAGTAGTTGCTGCCCCAGGCCGCGACCGTGTCGTCTTCCTGGATGGCGAGCATGTGATCGTCGCCCGCGGCGATCGACTTGCAGGCATAGAGCGAAGCGGGGGGATCTCCCGCGCCCCATGCCGCGACCTGTCCGACATCGGAGGCGCGCGTCGTGATCGCGAAAAATCCAATCGCGACCAGCGCTGCGCCTCGGAAAAAACTGGGGAAAAACCTAGGGAACAACCGGTTCATGAGGAGGACGCCTCAGTATGACCGAAATCACACTTGAAGCAAACAATAAACCCCGTGTCCAAGGAATCTTGGGTCCATAACACCACGCCTATTCACATTGTTTGCAGCGCCACGTTACGGGCAAGCGCCAAAGTCCAGCAGGATCAGTCCGACATCGCCGCCATCCACTTCGCCGGAACCGTCGAGGTCGCTCGGGCAGCCGTCGCAGGGACCAAAGTCCAGCAGGATCAGTCCGACATCGCCGCCATCCACTTCGCCCGAGCCATCCAGATCGGATGGGCATGGCGTAGCCTGAATCACCACATCATGCACCTCGCCGGCGGCGATCGCGATGCAGGCGCCGAGACCCGCAGGAAGGCTGCATTGACCATAGTCGCGCAGACCCCACGCCACGAGTGTTCCGTTTTCCTGAATCGCGAGACTGTGGAATGAACCCGCGGCAATCGCCTTGCAGGGTCCCAGATCCGCCGGCACGAGCACCTGGCCATATTGCGGCCAATCGTCGCCGGCATCGTCATCGGAGTCCTCGACGCCGGCGCCCCAGCCCACGACCGTTCCATCCTCGCGCAGAGCGAGCGTGTGCAGATTGCCCGCGGCAATGGCCGTGCATGGGCCGAGATCTGCCGGCACGACGGATTGACCGTAGTCCGGCCAAGCATTTGCGCCGCCGGATCCTTCGCCCCAGGTCACGACGGTTCCATTTTCAAGAAGAGCAACGGTGTGGAAGAGTCCCGCGGCGACCGCTTTGCACGGACCCAGATCCGCCGGCACGATGGACTGACCAAAGTCAGGGTAAGTCCCCATGTCAACACTTCCCGAGCCCCAGGCCACGACCGTTCCATCCTCGCGAATCGCAACGGAGTGATTTCCGCCGCCGGCAATCGCCTTGCAGGGGCCCAGGTCCGCCGGCACATTGCACTGACCATAGTCATTGCGGCCCCATGCGATGACGGTGCCATTCTCGCGGATCGCCATGGTGTGGAAGGCGCCGGCTGCGATGGTCTTGCACGCTCCCAGATCCACCGGCACATCGCACTGGCCGAATTCATAGAAGGTGCCCGCGTTGTTGGCTCCGCCGCCAAAGGCCACAACGGTTCCATCGTCCTTCAGCGCCACTGTGTGATAGTCGCCTGCGGCAACGGCCTTGCATGAACCCAGCTCCTCCGGCACGATGCATTGGCTATTGATGTTGCGGCCCCATGCCAGGACATCGCCATTCTCCAGAACCAGTGCGGATTGGCCGGTGGTGCCGGAAATCGAAATGCAGGCGCCGACATTGGGCGGAAGCGTGGACTGGCTGTAGGCGTTGTTGCCCCAGAGGACGACACTTCCATTCTCCAGAATGACCATCGTGTGATCGCCGGCGGCGGCGATGGTCTTGCAGGCGCCAAGATCAGCAGGCACATTGGCTTCGCCGTAGTCATTGGAACCCCACACCACAACGCTGCCATTGTCGCGCAGCGCCACGACCTGCTGGCCCCACGCCGAGATCGCTTTGCACGCGCCAAGATCCGCCGGCACAGTGCACTGGCCATCGTCATCATTGCCCCACACCACGACAGCTCCGTCATCCTTCAACGCCACGGTGTGGGCGGCACCGGCGGCAATGGCCTTGCACGGACCCAGGTCCGCGGGCACAGTGGATTCGCCGTACTCGTTGGAACCCCACGCCACCACAGTGCCATCTTCGCGCAGAGCAACGGTGTGAGCCCAGCCGGCGGCGATCGCCTTGCAGGGACCAAGATCCGCCGGAACTTCCGACTGACCCATGTTGGGCCAGTTGCCGGGTGCCATGCCTTCTGTGCCCCAGGCCACGACCGTTCCATCCTGTTGAAGGACGACGGTGTGCAGCAGACCCGCGGCGATTGCTTTGCAATCACCAAGGTTCTCAGGAACTAGGATTTGTCCGAAGCTCGGCCACGCGTCAGTTTCATCCGCGCTGATGGTGCCGGCACCCCAGACCACGACTGTGCCATCCGGCTGCAGCGCGACCATGTGAACCCAGCCCAGGGAAATGGTCGTGCAAGGGCCGAGAGTGGAGGGCGGATCTTCGCCTCCCCAGGCGACGACCGAACCGGTATCGCTGGCCGAGGCCGCGGGGGCATACAACGACATGCAGACAACAACAGCCAGAGACGCGAGGTGCCGCAATGCAGCAGCCACACCGGGTCGTCGCCGGATCGAGGACGATTGATTTGGTGATTGGGTCTTCATCGGGCTTTCGCAGTATGACCGTAAACCCGCTGAAAGCAAACAAAAAGTCGGGATTCACCGAGGAAATGGGCTGATAAGTCCTGAAAGGTGTCGGTCGTCGCACCACCTGCAACGCGTCACGAGCACGGACTGTAGCTGAGCAGCAGCATGCCGAGATCGGCTCCATCCACTTCGCCCGAGTCGTCCAGATCGGAAGCGCATCCGCCGCATGGGCCGTAATCCAGGAACATCAGGCCAAGATCTTCCGATCCAACTTCTCCGGAGCCGTCCAGATCGCCAAGACACGCATTCGACGCTTGGATTGCGACGGTATACCGGTTGCCTGCCGCGAGCACTTCACATCTTTCTAGGGTCGCGGGCACTGAAGTTTGACCGTAGTCATTCCGGCCCCACGCGACGACGAATCCATTTTCCTGAACGGCTGCGGTGTGATACACGCCCGCTGAGATCGCCTTGCAGACTCCAAGAGTCGCCGGCACAAGGGATTGACCGTAGTTCTCATTGGTCCAGGAATTGGTCAACCCCGCACCCCAAGCCACAACCGTGCCATCACTTTTGATCGCGACTGTGTGGGCGTTGCCTGCAGCGATTGCTTTGCACTGCCCTAGATTCGCAGGCACATTGCACTGACCTCTCGCATTTTCCCCCCACGCTGCGACAGTGCCATCTTCCTTGAGTGCAACGGTATGGGCATTTCCGGCGGCGATGGCCATGCATGGTCCGAGAGCTGGAGGCACATTGCATTGGCCATTGCTATTCAAGCCCCACGCCACAACTGTGCCGTTGTTCTGGAGAGCCACAGAGTGGGCGTTGCCAGCCGCAATGGCCTTGCATTGTGCAAGAGTCCCCGGCACGGTGAGTTGGCCATTCAAATTCGATCCCCAGCCGGCCACACTGCCGTCTTCCTTCAAAGCGATGGAGAATGAACGGCCTCCTCCAATGGCTTTGCAGGCTCCAAGTGTTGGAGGCACAGTGGTTTTCCCATTGGCTGAGTTTCCCCACGCAACAACAGTGCCACTATCTTTAACGACCAAAGTGTGGTCGTAGCCTGAGGCAATAGCTTTGCATTCACCCAGAGTTGCCGGCACATAGGGTTGACTGGCGTAGTTCTGGCCCCACGCCATAACGGATCCATTTTCCTGGATGGCGACCGTATGCAAAGCGCCCGCGGAGATCGCTTTGCAAAGGCCAAGTGCTGACGGGATATTGCATTGGCTATACAAGTTGTAACCCCAGTTTACGACTGTGCCATTTTCCATAAGAGCCACAGTGTGCAAACTGCCCGCTGCAATTGCCCTGCAGGGACCCAGAGTCGCAGAGACTGTGGATTCGCCGTAGGTGTTGTCGCCCCATGCAATAACTGTGCCATCTTCCTGGAGTGCAACAGTGTGAAATTGTCCCGCTGCAACGGCTTTGCAAGGTCCGAGTGTTACAGGCACATTGCATTGACCTTGGCTATTCGCTCCCCATGCAACGACCACCCCATTCTCCTTGATCGCGACTGTGTGGTTCCAGCCTGCGGCGATTGCTTTGCAGGCGCCAAGCGTTGCGGGCACGATGGACTGTCCACGATTTGGATCCGTACCGGTATTTGTTATTCCTGCTCCCCACGCCACCACGTTTCCATTTTCCTGGATTGCAACCGTGTGGTATTGGCCTGCCGCGATCGCCTTGCATGGTCCAAGCGTTGCGGGCACGATGGATTGACCAAGATTAGGATCCGTGCCGGAGTTTGTGATTCCCGCGCCCCAGGCCACGACGGTTCCATTTGCGGTCAGTGCCACTGTGTGGACATATCCCGCGGCAATGGCCTGGCAGGGGCCAAGCCCGGGAGGCACGACGGATTGCCCGACTTCGCCTGTGCCAATGGAAATGATGTTTGACGAGCCTGCTCCCCACGCCACGACCGATCCGTTTTCAAGCAAGGCCACCGTGTGGTTGCTGCCTGCAGCGGTTGCCTTGCAGTTCACAAACAGAGGAGGATCCCCCCAGGCAACAACTGTGCCGGCGTCACGGGCAAGCGCACTTGATGCAGGCACCACCATGAAAACAATCGCGGCTAGGGTCAAGAGTCGAACCAGGGCGTGGCCTGGGTTGGGAAGTGAAATCGGCGTTGTTTTCATATGACTTCCGGAATGCTCGCAGTCTAACTCCAAACACCTCCAGGGCAAACAAAATCCAGACTTGAGCGAGGACGGAACGTTGATTCATCCGCAAAATATCCCTATTTCGCCGGGTCATCGCCAAAGTCGGAGCATGTGCTGCGGTTGTTAGCACTACGGCACCAGTTACCATGGGCGAATGAGCCACGCCGCCACCTCGCACATGAAAACTTCCGTTCCGCTGGACGCACTTTCGCAGGGGCTGCTTGACCTGCTGCAGGGGCAGGATCCGGCCGTGGCGGGGATCATGGCCCGTGAGGCGGAGCGACAGGCCACAACACTTGAGTTGATCGCAAGCGAGAACCATGTTTCGACTGCGGTCATGCATGCGGTTGGCTCCTGGCTGACCAACAAGTACGCCGAGGGTTATCCCGGCAAGCGCTACTACGGCGGTTGCGTGCATCACGACGAGATCGAGAACCTGGCCCGCGACCGCGCCAAGAAATTGTTCAACTGCAAGTTCGCCAATGTGCAGCCCCATTGCGGCGCCAACGCCAACGTCGCGGCCTTCATGGCCATGATGGAGCCGGGTGACACCGTGCTGAGCCTGCCCATCAAGAGCGGCGGGCATTTGAGCCATGGCCTGAAGCCGAATTTCTCCGGCACCTTCTACAAGATCGCGGAGTACGGGCTCGATCCCAAGAGCGAGCTGCTGGACTACGACGCGATCGAAAAGATCGCGCTTGAGGTCAAGCCCAAGGTGATCATCTGCGGATACTCCGCCTATTCACGCGTGATCGATTTCGCCCGCTTCCGCAAGATCGCCGACAAGGCGGGGGCGCTGCTGATGGCGGACATCGCCCACATCGCCGGTCTGATTGCCACCGGCGTGCATCCAAGTCCTTTCCCGCATGCCCACGTGGTGACCACCACCACGCACAAGACGCTGCGCGGGCCGCGCGGCGGGTTGATCCTGACCGACGACGAAGAGATGGCCACCAAGGTCGACCGCAAGGTGTTCCCCGGCAGCCAGGGCGGACCGCTCATGCATGTAATCGCGGGCAAGGCCGTTGCGTTCGGCGAGGCGCTCAAGCCGGAGTTCAAGACCTATTGCAAGCAGGTGGTCGCCAACGCGAAGGCGCTGGCCGAGGCGATGCAGTCGCATGGCTATCGATTGTGCACCGGCGGCACCGACAATCACTTGATGCTGGTCGATCTGCGTCCGCGCGACGCGGCGCTCACTGGCGCCGACGCGGAGAAGTGGCTCGAGAACGCCGGCATCATCGTGAACAAGAACGGCATACCCAATGATCCGCGTCCGCCGTTGCAGACCAGCGGCCTGCGACTGGGCACGCCGGCCCTGACCACGCGCGGCTTGAAGGAGCCGCAGATGAAGCAAGTGGCGGCGTGGCTTGACCGCGTCATGATTTCAAAGGGCGACGCCACCGTGGCCAACACGGTGCGCGAGGAAATCCGCGTGTTCTGCGAAAAGTTTCCGCTGCCGCACTAGGTGAGTGTGCCGCCTTCGCGGCAAACAATAAGTCGCCGCTCCGCGCCACAGTTCACAGTACTTCGATGCGCTGCGCGATGTCTCGAGTTTCCAAGGCCCGCACCAGTTCATCCAGGTCGCCTGCGAGCAGCTTCTGCAAATTGAAGGACTGCTCCACGCGGTGATCGACCGCGATGTTCTCCTTGTAGCGGTAGGTGCGGATCTTCTCCGCCCGCTCGCCGCCGCCGATCATGCTGCGCCGCTGCTCGCCGCGCTTGGCCGCCGCGTCGGCTAGCCGCCGCTCATGCACTCGCGCTCGCAGCAGCCGCCACGCCTTGTCGCGATTCTGCAGCTGGCTGCGCGTCTCCTGCATGCGCACCTCGATGCCGGTGGGCTCGTGGATCAGGTTCACAGCGGTGGCGACCTTGTTCACGTTTTGCCCGCCGGGACCCTGCGCCGTGGTCAGGATCTCGCGGACCTCGGCGGGGTCGACTTCAGATTCGACATTCTCCGGCTCGCTCAGCACCGCCACCGTAGCGGTCGAAGTGTGCACGCGACCCGCGGCCTCGGTGGCCGGTACTCGCTTCACCTGGTGCACGCCGCTTTCGTAACCGAGCGCGTTCCAGCAGCCCGTTCCCTCGATGCGGACGATGGCGTGTGTCACGCCGCCGGCGTCGCCATGCTTGATTTCCATCTCATCCCATTTCCAGCCGCTGCGCTCCGCCGCGGCTCGGTACATCTGCAACAGGTCGCCCGCCCACAGTGCGGCTTCGAGCCCGCCCACGCCGCCGCGCACCTCCAGGATCAGGCTGCCGATGGCCCGATCATCCGCCATGACCAGCGTGCTGATGAGCGACTGCAACGATTGATCGCGGGCGGTCTGCAGCGCATGGATTTCCCCGCGGGCCATGGCGGCGATCTCGGCGTCCTTGTCCTTGGAGAGCGCCTCGCACTCGCGGGTTTCGCGATCCAGCCGCCGCCACTGGCGCAAATTGGCGATCAGCGGCTCGACGGCGGCGCGGCGCTGGGCCAGTGCCGTCACCTTGCGGTGGTCGGAAAGGATGTCGGGATCGGACATCTTCCGCTCGTCGCTTTGGAAGTTGGCTTCGATCTCGTCGAGTTTTTCAAGAAGCCGGGGCGATGGTTCCATGAATGGATCCTGCGAAGTGGGGGATCAGAAAAGAAACAGCCGCGCTGAGTTCAGCGCGGCTGCAACATCATTCAAATTGAGTAACTACTTCTTGTCGTCGGCAGGCTTGGCCTTGGCGGATTCCTTGAAAGCCTTGGTGTCCTTGGCCGCCTTGGTTTCCTTGTTCTCCTTGGCAGCAGGAGCTTTGACTTCCTTGGCGGGCTTCTCGTCCTTCTTGAAGTACTCGCCGGCGAACTTCTTCTGGAAGCGCTCCACGCGGCCCAGGGTGTCAACGAAGGACTTCTGGCCGGTGTAGAACGGGTGCGAGCCCGACCACACTTCGACGTTCATTTCAGGAACCGTCGCGCCGACCGTCAGGACGTGCTGTCCGCGGAAGTTCACTTTGCAGTCCGGGTACCACTTTGGATGAGTTTCTTTTTTCATGGCTTGCTCCGAGGGGTCGAGAATCCTAGCGGGTTTTGGCCGCCGGCTCAAGGGGTTGAAGAGTGCGGGGCGCGGGTGGTTTGGCTTGCGGCTTCGGGGCTGATTCCGGCTTCAAATGTGCGAAAGTGGCGGTTTTGGTCGACTTGGGTATGCTTGCCGCTCCGATTCCCCTGTAGCTCAGTTGGTAGAGCGAGCGGCTGTTAACCGCTAGGTCACTGGTTCAAGTCCAGTCGGGGGAGTTTTCACGGCGGGCGCGTAAGACATCGACATTTTGGCTTTTAGGCTGACAACCGAGATAGCTCTCATTTGCGAGCTTGTTTGGTTAATTGTTCGAGGGCTTGACTAATGCGGGAAAATTTCAGCCGCTGCCAAGACAACCGTCTGATCAAATCGGCGTTCTGGCGAGAGTCGTTCGTGGCCGCCATTGAGAATGATGACCCTAAGGCGGTCTTTTGTGACCGCTGGACGCAGAAGCCTTGGATGATGAAGATAGGAATGCGTAATTGCACCACTTAGCGCGAATTCCTTATCGCTTTGATGTCCATAGGTCATCTGTTCGAACACATTTGCGAGTTGCACTCTTCCCACACGAGTGACCTCGAAGAGTATTCGCCAGACACGCAGCAATGCGCGAGCATGTCTGGAGATGTCCCCCGGGTTCCTTTGGGAGTTGACTCGATCTGCCACCACTCGCAAAAGAGCGAGATCCGTCCAGAGGAAAATGTCAAACGCATTGTCAGCCAGATGGGGGCTTTTGCCTTTTGTTTTCCATACAGGCTGCAGCACTAATGGTGTCTGAAATGGAGCGAGGCATGCCTGCAAATTTTGCATTCTTTCTATTACACGGGGGAGAAGGGCGAGCATTTCCTGCTGGTGTCCCCAATCGTTAACGTTTTGGCAGATCGGTTCCACAATTTCGCGTAGTTGAGTCCTCGCATCTACAGATGCCGTGTGGAACAAGCCGAGGGCACAGTGCATCGTGGTTGAAGGCCGTACAACCAACTCGGGGGCCCACTCACACTCTGGTTTGGTTAGTGTCGTATTGTCAGGAACAGTTGTTAGCTTGATTTCAAACGGTCGCAATTGATCTCCTATGCCGGTTCCAGATGCCGATGCGTTCCCGATTACAAGGTCGGCTCTCTCAATATTCTCTGGGTCGTAGAGATAATCGCGATATGGTTCGAATGGCGACTCAAAATTGTAAAATGGTCGATCGGCGCGCTTTGTAGCGAGGGCTTCGCCTGCATCCACCTCCACAATTTCCGTGCGGACTCCATCGTCGGCAGTCACTTGGAGAAGGCTGACGCGGTTGTCGCGCATCCAGCAGGCAAGCGCAGCAGGAAAACAACCGTTGAACTGATTCTTGCCCCATAAATCATCCCCGCGTCGATTGCTGAGGCCGATCCCGTAAAGTGATGGTTCGGGGGGTGTGGGCATTACGGCAACACTAAGTTGTCGACGGTTTGCGTGCTCAAGACGTCAATAACTTGACGCCACAATTCGGCCTGTTTATGTTTGCCACCAATGACACGCCTATCACCATCGAAACCGGCCATTTCTAGTCGATGCAAGTCAAAGTCCAAATTGCGAATTCAATTGAAGGCGATCGACATGTTTTCGGGATGCGGCGGGCTCAGCCTCGGACTGCAAGCATCTGGTATTGAGATTGTTCACGCCTTTGATTCATGGCTCCCAGCAATCAAGACTTATCAGGCCAATCTCGATCACCCATGCAATCAAATGGATTTAAGTGACATCGAAGGAACATTAAAAAGGCTTAATCCAATCGACTTCAACATGATTGTTGGAGGCCCGCCCTGTCAAGATTTCTCGCATGCCGGAAAGCGCGAAGAAGGCGCAAGAGCATCTCTAACGGGTTGCTTTGCCGACATCGTCTGTCGTTCGAAGCCAAAGGTATTCATAATGGAGAATGTGGATCGAGCGCAGAACAGCAATGCGTACGCTGCCGCGAGAGTGAACTTTAATAACGCCGGTTACCACCTGGTTGAAAGAACCTTGAATGCCGCGCTTTGCGGTGTTCCGCAACTTAGAAAGAGGTTTTTTTGCATTGGATTGCGATCCAAATCTTTGGCGACTGAAGTTGCTGGTTTGCTCGATTCCCGCTTGTCTGAGCGAGAAATGACCGTTCGCGAGTACATGCATAAGGAACTCGATGTCACGCTTTATTATCGCCATCCACGAAACTATTCACGGCGTGCCATCTACTCGATTAACGAGCCTGCACCGACTATGCGAGGGGTAAATCGACCTGTTCCGGCGGGGTATCCGGGCCACCCAGGCGATGCCGGAAAGAAATCCAAATCACTCCGACCGCTTACAACAATTGAAAGGTCCCGAATTCAAACATTTCCGCGTGGATTTCAATGGGTTGGTACAAAGACTGATGTCGAGCAGATGATTGGCAACGCAGTACCTGTGGCTTTGGCTTGTTTTGTAGGGACGGCGGTTTGCGACGCATTTGCAATGGCACGAAAATGATGAAGTTCAAGGCAGATACACAAACAGAACTTGATGTCCAATTTTATCGCTGGCTCATGACTACCGAAGGGATGGGAGCACGCCCTGCACGCGACATCGTTTCCAGGCATCGCCGTGTGCGAAGATATGTCGATCATGATCGACTTTCAGAAGAGCCCCATGCGTGGGCATTCGCAATCAACCACACCGAGTTGTGTAAATGTTCTTCGTCAGTTCGATCGCAATTGAAAAGAGCGGTCTTGATGTACCAAGAGTTTCTTGAATCACTTCGCCGTAGGCCAAGTTTTCAAGTAACCGAAAACTCGAATCGAAATAAAAAGGCAGAAAGTTTTTTAAAAACGACTTCGTCATGAGATAGCTCAAGTGACAAAACTCTGATCTTGGGATAGCGACACCTTGGTGCTGCATGTTCTGGGCAAGCCCGGTGCCAGGCGCGATGCCATCGGCAAGTTCCTTGGCAAGCAGCTGAAAGTCAGCGTCACGGCGAGCCCCGAAGAAGGCATAGCCACCGATTGCATTGTGCGAGTTTCTTGCTACGGAGTTCGACGTAGTAATGAGCACAATCGATGTACTTTTCGGCCAGACACATGTGAACGACTAGCCCGCGAAGACGATCAAGCCTGAGCCCAAACCCGCCGACCTCCAGAACGAATGGGTGTACCTGGCCCATTTCGTTTGCGGGAAGATGCCCGTCGATCTGATTTCAAGCCTTGAACACAACGTGACCGTGGTTGCGATCCTCGACGCGGCACGGGCGGCGAAGTAGCATTCTGGGGCCATGAGCACTGCAACTCGCGACAATCGTCAAGCCAAGGACATCATGACGGCCAAGCCGGTCTGCGCCCGAGTGGGCATGACCATCCGCGACGTCGCCCGCATCTTCGACGAGCACAAGGTCTCCGGCACGCCGGTGGTCGACGCGGGCGGCAAGCTGGTCGGCGTGGTTTCGCGCACCGATTTGGTCAAGCGATACGCCGTCGGCGAAATCGACGGCGACCCAATGATGCTGATCGAGCTCTTCGGCGGCAAGAACGACGGCAAGTCCGGCCTGAAGCCCGCCAGCCTGATCACCATCGAAGATTTCATGACCTGCGATCCGGTGACCGCGGAGCCGTCAACGCTCCTGAAGGATCTCGCGCAGAATATGCACAAGGCCCGCGTGCACCGGGTGATCGTCGTGGACACGAACAAGGCTCCGGTCGGCATCGTGACTAGCCTGGATCTGGTCAAGTTGCTCGCGTCGCTCTGAATCGTGCGACTTTCGCCGGCCCAGGTTTTCACGCCAGTACACTTCCTCGAATGGTTCATTCCGCCATTGCTGCGTTGACCATTCTCATACCTGCAATGGCGTTCTCAACTCAACCTTACGGCGATTCCGCTTCCATTGCCTCGAAGTCCCAGGATTACAACGTGTCGCACGAATCCGGTCCGCTGCGGGTCGCCATCATCGGCATGACTCACGGGCATGTCGAAGGGCTGCTGCGGCATGCGATGGAGAACAGCGACATCAAGATCGTCGGCGCCTACGAGCCCGACCGCGCCGTCTTCGACCGTCTCGCCGCCAAATACAAACTCGACCCAGCGCTCTATTCGAACGATCTGAAAGCGATGCTCGATGCGGCCAAGCCCGAGGCCACAAGCGTGATGGGTTCGATCAAGAATCACCTCGCCGCCGTCGAGGCCTGCGCCCCGCGCGGCATCCACACGCTGCTTGAAAAGCCCCTCGCCTTCAGCAACGCCGACGCCCGCCGAATGGCCGAGCTCTCCAAGAAGTACCGCGTGCTCGTGCTCACCAATTACGAAACCAGCTGGTACGCATCGGTCCGCGAGGCCAAGCGGCTGATCGACCGCGGCGAAATGGCCCCGATCCGCCGCATGGCGTTCCGTCACGGCCACAAAGGCCCCAAGGAAATCGGCTGCTCTCCCGAGTTCGTCGCGTGGCTCACCGACCCCGAGCAAAACGGCGGCGGAGCGATCGTGGATTTCGGCTGCTACGGCGCCGTGCTTTCGACTTGGCTCATGGATGGCCAGCGTCCCACGCGCGTGACCGCGGCGGCGAGCACGCTCAAGCCCGCGATGTATCCGCGCGTCGACGACGACGCGACCATCGTGCTCTCCTATCCAACTGCCACGGCGGTCATCCAGGCATCGTGGGCATGGACGCATGACAACAAGGAGATGGATCTCTTCACCGAGAAGGGTTCGATCCACGCCGGGCGCTGGGACGACCTTCAGACGCGCGCTCCCGACCAGCCCGCGAAGACGGTCAAGCCCGAGGCAAAACCCGCCGAGCTTCAGAACGAGTGGGTATATCTGACCAATGTCGTGCGCGGCAAGACTCCGGTCGATCCGCTGTCGAGTCTCGAAAACAACGTGATCGTGGTGGAGATTCTCGACGCGGCGCGCGCGGCGGTGCAACGATCCGCATCGGCGCCACAATGAAGGAGTCGAGCATGTCTTCATTCTTCTCCTGGGATGGCGACACCTTGGTGCTCAACATCCTGGGCAAGCCCAGTGCCAAGCGCGACGCCATTGGCAAAGTTCTTGGCAAGCAGCTGAAAGTCAGCGTGACGGCAAGCCCGGAGGATGGCAAGGCCACCGATCACATGGTGCGGTTTCTCGCCAAGGAGTTCGGTGTTTCCAAGAGCGCGGTCGAAGTGGTCTTCGGCCGGACCAGCGTGAACAAGCAGTTGCGGATTCGATCACCGCGCACATTGCCCGCTGGCATTTTGCCGCCCGCGCCCAGGTGACGCCCGCGTGATCCTTCCTGCAAAAAGCAACCGGCCGGGCGCTGACGCGCCCGGCCGGCTTCCAAAAAACTACTTCGCATTACTTGCAGCCGCAGGCGCCGCAAGAGCAAGCGCTGCTCGAGCAGCTGCAGTCGCTGCCGCACGAGCATTTGCTGCCGCATGAGCAGCCACTGCCGCACGTGCACGGCGACGGGCAAGTGCAGCCGGCTTTGCAGCAGGTGCAGCTTCCCGAGTCGTCGGCCACATTGCTCGCCGGTGCCGGCGAGAGCAGTGTCGCAGCCGTGACGGCCGCATAAATCAACTTGATCATGTTGATCTCCTTGTGAAAAAATCGGTTCGTGCGACAAAGCCCCGCCGGAACATCCGACGGTACGTGCGAGGCGCACAGGGGGCAGCAAGGATTTAAATGGTGTAGATGCAGAGCACGGCGCGCCGCGTCCACGCCGGAAGCGGGGGCGGCTGGCTCTGCGCCGCCGTGACGAGCACGGCGTCCGCGTGAGACGACTCGCCGACGCCGATCAAGGCGCCGGCATGGCTCGGCAGTTCTCTTACAGTTCGCTTGTTGATCGTGTCCGAGCGCTCAGCAACGGCTAACGGCCTCTCGCCGCTCGGGCAGCAGCAGCAACTGCGAACGACGTGGTTCGGGTTGGAAGCAGCCAACGTAGCCGCCGCCAGCGCGTCATGATGGCGGTCGCTCGCAATCTCGCGGTCGCTCGCCCCCGTCGGGTCGTTCGTGTCGCACGCGCTCTCGCCCTGGCAGCAGCAGCATGTCTGCTTGGTCGGCGCGCCGCCGCAGCCACCCGCTCCGCACGGCGAGCATTCGGCCGAAGGCAGCAACAGCCCGAACGAGAAGAGCAGCGCGAGTATGGCATGGAGCGGTCGCATCATGGACTTACCCGTGGATTCTATACGGTGCGCACCCCCCAAACTTTCGCGTCGGTCGGTCAACTTGCGCGCCTACTGTTCGACAAGAGAATTCACCCCATGGAGACCCACATCATGAAATCGACCGTCGAAAACCCTTTGCGCAACCAGCCCGTCCCGAAACTCGCTCCCACGGCCCCGCGGATCACCCCTCCAACTCAGGATGCGATCCGGGCGCGGGCGCATGAGATCTTCCGGGAGCGCGGCGGACAGGACGACGCAGGGGACGAGCTCTCCGACTGGCTCCAGGCCGAGCGCGAAACCGCCGCCCGCTACCGCGGAGAGCAGCTGCTCCGGGGAGACCAGGAATGAGCTCCAAGACTCAATTGACCCCGGCGTCGTTGAAGAAGCCGGCCGCGTCGCGGTCCGGATCGAGCCAGGTCATGCGCGCCTTCGTCATGCACGAGATCGGCCGGGTGGGCGTCATCGAGAAGGCGATCCCGCGTCCGGGGCCCAACGACGCGATCCTCCGCACGACCGCTGCGCTGATCTGCACCTCCGACACCCACACCGTCGCCGGAGCGATCGGACCGCGCCACGATCTGACCCTCGGCCACGAGGCGGTGGGGGTGATTCACGAGCTCGGCGAGGCTGTCGCCGCGTCAGGCCTCTTCAAGATCGGCCAGCGCGTCGCGGTCAACGCCATCACGCCCTGCTTTGGCTGCGACAACTGCCAGCGCGGTTATTCGTCGCAGTGCGGCGGCATGCTCGGCGGCTGGAAGTTCGCCAACGTCAAGGACGGTTCAATGGCGGAGTATTTCCACGTCAACGACGCGGTGGCGAACTTGGCGCCGATCCCCGATGACCTCACCGACGAGCAGGCGGCCTACTGCTGCGACATGCTCTCCACCGGATTCATCGCCGCCGAACAGGGGGACATTCCCATCGGCGGCAGCGTGGCGGTGTTCGGCGAGGGTCCGATCGGCATGATGGCCACGGTCGGGGCGCGGCTCTGCGGCGCCGGCTTCGTCATTGGCGTCGAGAGCAAGGCCAACCGCATCACGATGGCCCGAAGGTACGGCGCCGACGCGATCGTGGACTATTCCAAGGAAGATCCGGTCGAGGCCATCAAGCGGCTGACCGGCGGCAAGGGCGTCGACGTCGCCATCGAGGCCCTGGGCAGCGCCGCGACTTTCGCGGCCTGCGTCAGCGCAACGCGGCCCGGCGGCACCATCTCCAATGTCGGCTACCACGGCGACGGCGACACGGTTCCCATTCCGCGGCTGGACTGGGGCGTGGGCATGAGTGACAAGACCATCCGCACGGCGCTCTGCCCGGGCGGCTCCGAGCGCATGGGCCGGCTGATGCGGCTCATCCAGACCAAGCGCGTCGATCCTTTGCCGATGACCACGCACCGCTTCAAGTTCGCCGACATCGAGAAGGCGTTCAAGATGATGCGGACCAAGGAAGACAACATGATCAAGCCGTTGATCACCTTCTGAGTTCCCATGGCCGGGAACACCAGTTCCGCACCAAGGATCTATGGCTCGAACAGCCCGGCCCACAGCTCGCTGAAGAACCGGTCAAGGGTGCTGATCAGGAAGGGGCGTACCGGCCTGCGGCATGCCCCAGCATCGGCTGAAGCCGCATATAGCTCAGACTTCGCCACAGCCATTCCATCGGGCCGAATCGGAAGACGCTCAGCCACGCGGCGGAGAGCGGCAGTTGCACCAGGTAGATCCCCGCGACCAGCGCCGCCATCTGCGGAATCGTCCATGAGGCGAATTGCCCGAAGCCCCAATGCTGGAAAATCATCGAGCAGATCAGGGATTGCATGAGGTAGTTGGTCAGCGCCATCCGCCCGGCGCTGGCCAGCAGTCTCATCGCGTGTCGGAGAATTCCCGAATTGGCCACCAGACCCGCCGCGCCCAGATAGCCCAGGCTGATGAGCGGCGAAAAGAACATGTCACTTGCTGCGGTCAACACCCGCATGAGCGTGCTCGGATGGCTCCCCAGCCAAAAATCCGCGGAAGCCGCAGGCACGCCAATCAGCGCCGCCGCGATCACCGCCCGTACTTGCCACGCGCGTCGGTCGGCGTCAAGGAAGCGCGTCTGTACCAGCACCGAACCCATCAGCACCAACCCCACCATCTGCCAGCCGCCGAACGCAAGGAACATCAGATAGCCCGCGTAGTTCACCAGTCGCATGACCATCGCATCGAGGTAGGGGCCGTCGCGCGACGCGATCGTTTCCGCGTCCATCCAGGCCTTGTCCTGCGGACCATCGAAGGGCGGATCAGTCCGCTCGAGCGCGGCCGTGAGATGAGTCACGGGGTGACCGCCTTCGAGCGCCATGCCCACGGGCGGCACGACCCAACTCGCAGCGGTGTGCATGCCCTCGGCCTTGGGGTCCGGCGTGGTCAGGGATTGGAAGCCGCCGCACAGGATCGAACCAAAGAGAATGAAGAGCACCGCCGCCTTCAACAGTCCGCGCGCCGGGAACTTCAGCGCCCAGAACACCGCCAGCCCAATGGTCGCGTAGGTCAGCAGAATGTCGCCATACCAGAGCAGAAAAATGTGGCACAGGCCGAAGACGGCGAGCACCAGCAGCCGCCGCACCTGCAGCCAATCGGCCGAGCGCCCCGCTCTCTTGGCCCGCACTTGCTGGATGGTGAGCCCCATGCCGAAAAGCATGCAGAAGAGCGGGTAGCTCTTGCCCATGAAGAAAAGTTGCACGACGTAGTGCAGGAGTGTGCCCAGCGTTCCTTGGCCGCTCGGCACGGTGGTTTCGATGAGACGACCCATGGGCTGGGCGAACGCGGAGATGTTCACGCTGAGAATGCCCAGCAGCGCGAAGCCGCGGGCAATGTCCATCGCTTCGATGCGCTGAGAAACTTGAACGGGTTCGAGCGCAGCGGTCGTGGCGGGCATGTCCCTGCTCAAAGTGGGATCAGTGTATCGGTCCAGCTTTTCACCGTGGACGGCCAGGCTGTCCGTTAAGCCGCAATCGTGGTGCTTCCGCACTCCGGGCATTTGGTTCCCGGCGCGAGGCCGGAGTGGTCGTAATGACACTGGGAGCAGGACCCGGGCGGGGCGGGCCGGTGGCATTTCATGCCGATGATCCCTCGGGCCATCGACGCAATCAGGAAAACACCGAGCGAGACTTCCATGCTCAGGAACGGGCCGCCGTTGGTCGGGGTCAATTGACCTGCGATGTAGGCGGCGGTCGCGGTGGGCGCAGCGATGCACACCAGGCCAAGGAGCCAGGGGCCGTGCCACAGGGCGAACATCAGCGCCGGGCTGCACAGGAAACCCGCGGCGACACCGAACATCAACGCGATGTCGACCGATGCTCCCATGCTCATCCCAAAATTGGCGATCACGCCAAACGCGCCTCCAAGGAATATCGAAGTCACGCAAGTTGTGGCCGCGCGCAGCCCACGAGGGATCTTGCGTGTCATTGGGTGCAGTCCCATACGCGGATGCTATGTCGGCCAATCCACGAATTCATGAATGATGAAAGTGAATTGGCGATCCGTGATTCATGGCCTGAAGATCTACTTTGAAGGTTGCTTCCGCGCCGCAATTTCCATTACCGTCGGCATCATCACCACGGAATTGGGATTCTTCTCCGCTGTTTCCAGCGCTCGCAACACCTTTGCGCACCAGGCGTCGTCCACCTGGCCGAACTCGCGCAGCCGCGGCACATAGGTGCGGATGAACTCCGCCTGCCAGCTCCAGAAGGGCTCGTGGGGTTGAGCCGCCTTGGCCAGCGGTTTCGCCGCCAGGATCTGGTAGCCCCGCCCGCGCAATTCGCCAAGCAATTTTCCGGCGGGGCTCGGCTCACCGCCGTTGGCGCGAAAACTCTTCACGACCTCGCGCACATAGTCGGCGATCGCCTCGTCGGGCGGAAATGCGCCAAAGGTTTCGTAGAGCACATATTCATGGAACACGACGACGCCGCCGGGCTTGAGCGCGTCGTGGATGCGGCCGACCAGCGCCGCAAGATCAGGGACAAACATGGCGACCCATCGGCACCACGCTGCGTCAAAGGGCCCATGCGCCAGCGGAATCGGATCGTGCATCAAGTCGACGACATGAGCGTCGACATTGGTGAAGCCTTGCGTCTTGACCCGCTCCTTCAAAGTCTGCACATACTTCGGCGAGATCTCGACGGCGGTGACGTGGCCGGTAGGGCCGACCAACTTGGCAAGATCGGTCGTGACGAATCCCGGTCCCGCGCCGACATCGATCACGTAGCTGCCCGCTTTGATGCCCGCGCGCCGCCATGCTTCCATCACATCCGCTTGCCAGAGCGCATGCTGGCGACCCAGGCGGGCGAGCTCTTCATCGTGCGTGCCCAGCACATAGTCGGGTTTGGTCGTGGTGGGTTGCTGCGACATTGGGAACCGTAGGATAAGCGAATGACGACGCTGCTCCTGCTGGGTTCGGGTGAGCTGGGAAAGGAATTCACGATCTGCGCCAAGCGGCTCGGCTGCCGCGTGATCGCGGTCGACCGCTATGCGGGCGCACCGGCGATGCAGGTCGCCGACGACTTCGAAGTCATCGACATGCTCAACGCCAAGGCCATCCGGCGCGTGGCCGCCAAGCACAAGCCGCACTACGTGGTACCGGAGATCGAGGCCATCCGCACCGAGGCCCTTTTCGATCTGGAGAAGCGGGGGATCACCGTGGTTCCCAGCGCGCTGGCGGCGCATCTGACCATGAACCGCGACGCGATCCGCTCGCTTGCCGCCGATGAATTGAAATTGCCGACGGCCAGGTTCGCATACGCCTCCGGCGCCGCCGAGTTGGAGCGTGTGGTTGTTGGAAACGGGGCAAAGTTGAAGCGTGCGGTTGGTGGTCGCAGCAAGCCCATCGGCTTCCCCTGTGTCATCAAACCGGTCATGTCCAGTTCCGGCAAGGGCCAGTCGGTGGCCCGCAACACGTCCGAGCTCGCAAAGAGCTGGCGCTACGCCATCGCGGGCATGCGCGGCGACAAGCAAGTGGTGATCGCCGAGGAATTCATCGACTTCGACTTCGAGATTACTTTGCTCACAGTCAAGCAGCGAAAGTCCGTCGGCGGCAAGACCGTGTTTGTGCAGCCGCTTGGTCATCGCCAAGTGCGCGGCGACTATCAGGAGTCGTGGATGCCCTGCTCCATGAAACCGAAATTGGTGAAGAAGGCCCAAGCCATGGCCAAGCGCGTCACCGATCGCATCGCCGGTCCCGAGGGCGCCGGTCTCTTCGGCGTGGAGTTCTTCGTGAAGGGCGACCGCGTGATCTTCAGCGAGCTCTCGCCGCGACCGCACGACACCGGCATGGTCACCATGATTTCGCAGGACCTCAGCGAGTTCGAGTTGCACCTGCGCGCCATTCTGGCGTTGCCGATTCCTGCGATCACCTATCGAGGGCCAAGCGCCAGCGCCGTCATCCTCGCCGACTATGAGAGCGATTGCCCGCCCGGCTATCGCGGCATTGCCAAAGCCTTGAAGGCGTCGGGCACGGAAATCCGCATCTTCGGCAAGCCCTCGACTCGCAAGTTCCGCCGCATGGGAGCGGCGTTGGCGACCGGCCGCACCGTGGCCGAGGCGCGTCGCAAGGCCACTCGCGCCGCGGCGTGCGTGAAAGTTGTGCGCCTCTGATATCGTTACGCCTATGAATCATTTCACATGGATGTCGTTGCTCCTGAGGCGTGCTCTTCCGGCATGCACCTTCGCCGCGATCCTCACCGCCTGTGCCGGCAGCGGCGCAGTGTCCAAGAGCCCGACTCCCGGCATCCAGCACCTGGTCTTTGTGACCCTCATCCATCCCAAGGAGGCCGCCGCGATGAAGGCAGAATCCGACGCGGTGATTCCCAAGATCCCCGGCGTCCGCGCCTACGCATGCGGCCCGCACATCGACGTCGGCCGCAAGAACGTGCGCCACGACTACACCCTGGGCATTCTGGTGGAGTTCGCCAGCGTCGAGGACTACAAGGCGTTCCAGATCAATCCCGAGCATGTCGCCCTGGTCAACAAGTGGAAGTCCAAGTGGGCCCGCTCGGAGATGTTCGATTTCGGCGCTGTGGAACCAAGTGGTTCGCCCCTGAAATGAACTCTGCCGGCGTGCATCCACCTCGCCGGACATCGAATTGAACCCTTCCGTTCCACAACAACGCCGCCCACTTCCCACATCGCTGCTGGTCCTGAGCTCCATCAGCCTCTTCGCGGAAGTGGCCGGCGAAATGACCTATCCGCTGCTTCCCTTGTTCGTGACGGGTGTCCTTGGAGCGAGCCCGATGGCCCTTGGATTGATCGAGGGATGCGCCGAGGCCATCGTCAGCGTCATGCGCGGCTTCACGGGCTACTACAGCGACGCCACCGGCCACAGGGTGCGCTGGGTTCGCCGGGGCTACGGAATCGCGTTCCTGGGAAAGCTCTGCGTCATGGCGGCGACGCAGTGGGGGATGGTGCTGGGCGGCCGCACACTGGATCGGATCGGCAAGGGAATCCGCGAGGCACCGCGCGACGCCCTCATCGCTGAGAGCGTCGCCCGGGTTGACCGCGGGCGCGGGTTCGGATTCCACCGCAGCGGCAATGCGTTCGGAGGCGCCGGCGGATCGCTGATCGCTGCCGGCGTTTTGGCCTGGCTCATCGGCTCGCGCTCCGCCACGCCCGCCGACGCACCGCAATTCCGGATCATGTTCCTCATTGCCGCATCCGCGGCGGCCATCGCCTTTGGCCTGACCTGCCTCATTCCCAGGACCACCCCGGAGCAGGTGAGACGGCGCCGCGAGGACCATGCACGGTCGGTTCGCCTTCCGCTGGGAAAGTCGTACTGGATCGCCATCAGTGCGCTGCTGATCTTCATGCTCGGCAATTCGAGCGACACTTTTCTCCTGCTGCGCGTGCTGGATCTCGGATTTTCACCGGTGACGAGCATCCTTCTCTATGCAGGGTCCAACGCGACCTACGCCATCGCCAGCTATCCGATGGGGAAGTTGAGCGACCGGTTCGGCCGAGGGCCGGTGCTCTTCATGGGATGGGTCTTTTATGCCGTCAGCTATGCGGGCTTTGCCTGGCTCACACCCGAAACGGCGTGGATGAGTTGGATCTGTTTCGTCCTGTTCGGATTCAGCATGGCCTGCACCGATGGCATTGCCCGCGCCTTGATCGTGGACCACGCCCCAAAGGAACGGCTGGTGACGGCCCTGGGATTGTTCGGATTTTTTCAGGGGGCCGCGCTGCTGATCGCCAGCGTCGCGACGGGAATCCTGTGGAGTTATGGCCACCCCTCCATCGCATTTTGGATCAGCAGCGGATTCGCGGTGGCGGCGCTGACCATTCTGCCGTTTCTCAGGATTCACGGCGCGGATCGGTCAAGCTCAGGGTCCGGGGATTGGGTCGATCGCGAGGAAACTTCCGAAATTGCAAACCGGATCGACCGGGCACGCGGATAAACTGGACCCATGTCCGGTGCGGCCACACTCCTTGCATCCATGATCGTCGCCTCGGGAGGCGGCGTGCCCACCTTCGATCCGCCGATCACGATCACCTTCGCCAACAAGCATTTTCCCACCCAACCCGCGGTGGCGGACTTTGATGAGGATGGTCAGCTCGACCTGGTGGTCCCCGGCCGCGACACCGACGGACTGGTCTACCTCGTGCTGCGCAACAACGATGGCAGCTTCGACGCACACAACGCCATTCTCCTGGGCGTGCAAACGGATTGGGCGGAAACCGCCGACTTCGACGGGGATGGCCACGCGGACATCGCCCTCGCTGTGCGGGCCACCTTCGGCGCCGTCGCGCTGCTGCGCGGTCATGGCGACGGCACTTTTGATCCCGCGGTCTTCTTCCCGACCGAGCGCGAGACCCGCTGCGTCCGCGTGGCGGACATGGACCGCGACGGCCAGCTCGATCTGGTCGCGGTGAATTATGGATCCAACTCCATCCAGGTCTTCCGCAACCTCAGCGCCCCGGGCAGCCTCAATTTCATCCACGGAGCCGAGACTCGCCTGAACCGCTGGACCGTGGGATCCGCGCTTCCCAACTGGGCCGCGCTGGCGGACACCAACCAGGATGGCTTCATCGACATCATCGACCTCACCGCCGGCAGCGGTCGACTGAACGCGCGGGTGAACAAGGGCGATTCGCTGGGCCGCGAGAAGGCGTGGAGCGCGCCCACAGTGGCCAACTCGACCGCGGGATTCACCTTCGGTGACATCGCCGACCTCGACCGCGACGGCAGCCCCGACGTCATCGCGCACCTGGTCACCACCAACCACTCCAATCCGGTGGCGGTGTGGCGCGGCGGCTCCACCGGTCTTTTTGACGCGCCGCAATTCTTCGACGGCGCCACGGTGGGCACCGCCTTCAACATCACCGCCGCCGACATGGATGGCGACGGCGACAAGGACCTGATCGCGATGGCGGTGACTCCGGGACAGGTTTCCATCATCGAGAATCGCACTCTGCCGGGCGGACCGCTGGATCTTGCCGGTCCGGTGGTGATTCTGACCGGCGATTTTCCCCGGCATGTCGCGGTGCTCGACTTTGACCACGACGGCCGGCCCGACATCGCCGTGGTCGACCTGACCAAACACAAGATGTTCATGCTGCGCAACGCGGGATTTGCTCCGGTCACCGCGGGCACCATCGCCGTGGCTCAAGCGTCTTCTCATTTGAATGCTTCATTTGCGAACACCGCCGGCGCGCTTTCATCGACGGTTCAAACTTCCAGTGAATTGGTCGACGACACTTCCGGCCCGGAGTTGGCGATCGCCTTGGCCAATGTCGGCCCATCGCTGCCGCGTGGCTTCGCGCCGGAGCCTCAGGGCGGCATCCGCATGGAGCCCTCCTCGTACTCCGCGACCTGCGGTCCGCCGTCGGGGGATTGCCTGGTCGTGCACGAGGCGCCCTACTGCTTCACCACGCCATGCTGCGAAATCGTCTGCGGCTTCGATCCGCAATGCTGCGAACTCTCCTGGGACGCGGATTGCGTCAGCCTGGCCGGCACCGAATGCAAAGGCATCGTCTGCCCCAGCCGCGGCGCTTGTGGCGAAGCGCACGCCGGCCCCGGCTGCGAAGATCCTGATTGTTGTTCGCGGGTGACAAGGCTCGATCCCAGTTGCCTCTCCAATTGGGACTCGCTCTGCGTGGAACTTTCACTCTACGCGTGCATCGACACGGCGCCGCAGGTGATCGCGCCGGGCAACGCGATCGACGAGAACGAGCATTGCTACGAGCGTCTCAGTGAAGGCTGCGGGCGACGCTCGAGTCCGGTCCATGTGGCGGTGGCGCCGGGCGACATCCGCAAGGGCGCCCTCAATGGCGATGGCGCCCGCGACCTTGACGCGCATCTGCTGACGCTGACCGATCGCACGATGATTTCATTGCGCCTGCACGCCGATTTCCCGGCGCAACTGGTGCTGGCCCAAGGTCCCTGCGAAGGGCCGCTGATCACCTACACAGAGTCACTGGCGGCCGCGGGCGAGGAATGCCGTATCGACCGGATCCTCGAGCCGGGTGAATGGCGAGTCACCGTGGGCATGGCCACGCCGATGCAGGCTCTGCGCTACGGTCAGCCCTGCATGGAGGACAATCCGGACAATCCCTGGGGCGACAATCCTCCCACGCAGGGTTTCTTCACCGGAAACTGGTGGATGAGCTTCGACGCGCAGGAGCCGCCCGCCCAGTACGACCTGGACGGCAGCGGAGACGTCGATGGCGGAGACCTGGGCCTCGTGCTGCTCTCCTTCGGCGAGATCGAGAGCGACTACGACCTGGACGGCAATGGCCAGGTCGATGGCGGAGACGTGGGTCTGGTCCTCTTGAACTTCGACTGACTCAGCAGGGTCCAAAGCCCAGCAGCAGCAATCCCATGTCGCTGCCATCCACCACGCCGTCGCCGTCGAGGTCGGAGGAGCAGCCCGGACAATTGCCGTAATCCAGCAACATGAGCCCGACATCGCCGCTGTCGACCTCGCCGGATCCATCGAAGTCGCCGTCGCACGCCACGCTGATCTGAAGCGACCCGGTCCCGCCGATGTTGGCCGTGCTGCCCAGGCGGATGTACCACTGGCTGCCGGCGTCGACATGCCAGGTGACGCTGCTGGCCGAGCCGCAGGCGTCGTTGTTGCAGGCGATCGAATCCGCCGAGCTGCTCGGGCAGACGCTGCCGGGGTACATCACCAGGCGGGTGTCCCAATTCGCGAGTCCGCAGGTGCTCGCTGTTGCGTTGCCGGCGCTCGGCGCCGTGAAGCGGAACCAGACGTCCTTGTTCATCGAGGTGCCGCCGTCGCAGCCTGCCGCGACTGCGAGCGCACTGTTGGTGGCGTAGGTCGAGTCGAACGCGGTGGTGCCGACGCCGACGGGCGTGGCGGTGGCGCATTCGTTGTTGGCCGGCGGGGGCACGCTGACCGAGTAGCTGAAGGAGTAGTCGTTGCGGGTGTCGCTGTAGAGGTAGACCCGCATCAGGATCGTGCTGCTCGCCGTGGTGTTGGTGTAGGTGAAGGAGTCATTGTTGACGTGGCCATTGCGGGTGACCAGCGCTGCGCCGCTGCAACTATCGAAGAGCTGCGTGTCGATGTCGCCATTGCCGTTGACGAAGGTCTCGGTGATCGTGACCGTGCCGGTGGGTGGAACTGTCAGGGCGTACCAGTCTTCGTCGAGGCGCTTGACCACCAGCCCGGAGTAGGTGCCGGGGGCGACCGCCTTGGCGGTGGCGCAGGTGTCGTTCTGCTCAAGGGAGTCGTCGCTGCCCACGGCCAGAGGCACCGAGAAGCCTCCGGTGGTCACCGCCCGGTCCCAGCGGCCATAGCCATCCTTGCCGGTCAGGTTGGTGCAGCTGCTCAGACCGCAGGTCAGCACGCCGTACATCTTGTGGTCGCTGTCCAGGTAGAGCGCGCTGCCCGAGGAGCCGCCCTCGGTGACGCCGGAGTACCAGGAGACGGTCGACCATTGCGAGGAGGTTCCACAGAGCGACGAGGCCGCCGCCTTGTTGCAGAAGGAGATGGTCTCGCGGCGTCCGCCCGGAAAGTGGATGCCCGTGGAAGCCACGCCGGTCGCCGGATTGGTGGACATCCAACCCGCCCAGAAGGCGTTGGAGGGAAGCGTCGCACGGACCATCAGCAGCGTGCAGTCGCTGGTGGCGTAGGTGCTCACCAGGTCGCCGCCGACGGCGTTGTGGGTCGTGCCGGTGGCGCCGCCGCAGGTGGTGGCGCGATAGTTGAAGAGGAACTGGCAGCTGTTGGCCTCCGACTGGATGGAGATGCAGTGGTTGGCCGTGGAGAAGTACGGAGTTTCATCGGCGGCGTCGGTCGCCATCAGCTGGCCGGAGCAGTAGTAGCTGCTGGCGCCGCTGGTGAAGAGCATCCGGGCTCCGGCGTTGGCCTCGTTGGCCCAGGCTGCGAAGCATGCGGGATCCTGGTCGCAGCCGGCTTCCTGGGCCTCAGTGCTGAAAAGGTCGCGGTAGCCGTGCGTGTAATCGACGCTCTCGAAGGGCAGCGACTGGGGATCGGCGGCGTCGGGAACGAACCACTCGATGCGGCTGGTTTCGCCCAGCGCGAAGACGCCCCACGCCTCGCCATTCTCGAACTCGCCGCGGGCCTCGATCGGACCGGCGACATCGGCGCCGTTGCCGGAGACCAGCCAGAGCTTTTCGCCCGGACCGAGCATGACGCCGGTGAGATGGAGGCGGTTGAAGATGGATCCCGTTCCGGAAATCTCAAGCTGCCAGAGGCGGCCGCCCTCGACGTTGATCCACTGACCGTCTCCGATGGTCGCTTCCACGGCCTGCGAGACACCCACCCGAAGCGGCGCTGGTTGCGGCGCCCGATCATCCTCCAGATAGATCTGGAAAAGGTCCACATCGCCCAGCGTGATGGCCGGCACGGGAATGAACTCCAGACCGAGCATCCGGGAGGGCGCGCCATCGACGGGCTTGGGGTCGTTCAGCGGCAGCAGGGGGCCATGCCCCGTGGCATCGGCAAGAACCGGGCCGGCGAATGAAACGCAAAGGACAGCGGAGAGGGAGGCGACGATCGATTTATCAAGTCTCAATGGGGAACTTCCTAGTTAGTTGTGAATCATCAAGGGCAGGGGCCGAAACTCAGCAGCAGCAGACCCATGTCGCCGCCATCCACGACGCCGTCGCCATCCAGGTCCGTCGAGCAGCCGGGGCAGTTGCCGAAATCCAGCAACAGCAGACCGACATCGCCGCCATCGACGTCGCCGGAGAGGTCGAAGTCGCCGAAGCAGGGAACCTGCGTCGCGATGAAGGCGTCGATGTTCATCGCGCCCCATCCCGTGACCATGTCAAACTTGGTCGTGCAGCTCGAGGAGGATCCGTTGGGAAGCGTCCCGTTGTTGCCCGATGTGATGTCGTACCAGACATCCGGCCGACCGTCTTGGGAGTAGATCACGTCCTGCATGCGGCCGAAGCGCTGCTTGCCGGCGCCGTTGGGGGGCAGTCCGCCCAGGCTGATGAGCTTCTGCTCGCCGATGCCAAGCATGCCGCAGAGGACCGGCGAGGAGAAACTGGTCCCGGAGTATCCCGAGTTCAGCACTCCGTTGAGGTAGAACTGAAAGGCGCCGGTGCCGCTGCCGGTCGCGTGAAGCGACACATCCGGACCCATGCGCTTGTTGATCGTCAGGTTCACGCCCGTTCCCGTCTGCCATGGCGGTCGCACATTGAAGGCGGGAGTCTTGGTGCTCCAGCCGCCTCCGCTTCCGCTCCAGCCCACCTCGGCGGTTCGAACGCTCGAACCACTGAGCGTAATCCGGGTGCCGCCCACCAGCAAAACTTCGGGGTCGGAGTTGGGATAGGAGTAGGGCTCGATCGTGGTGCCGGAGTCGCCGGAGGCGCACATGTAGGTGATGCCCTGTGCGGTCATCGATACGTGCAGGTTGTGGGCCGCGTTGGCGGAGGAGGTGGTGAGGTTCCAGCCGTAGCTTTCGCTGATGACATCGGCGAGGTTGTCGTTGACCTCCTGCTGAAGGACGCCGATCAGGTTGCTCGATCCGCCGTCATAGACATAGAACTCGCACAATGGCGCCATGCCCAGCACCATTTGAATGTCGAGGTCGCCCTCGGCATTGGGCGTGCCCGCGCCCGAGCCGCCGCTGATCGGCACGACGTGGACATTGCTGCCCACGCCGCCCACAGGGGTCGGCAGGCCGAAGTGGCTGTAGTACAGCGGAACATTGGTCAGGCGGAATCCATCCCAGCTCGAGATGGCGAGCGTCCGGCCCTGTCCCTGCTGTCCCGCGTTGTAGATGGGGGCGGAGTTGTAGGCGGTTCGCGCCTGCGTGCACGTCAGAGCGCGGTACATCGGCTTGGTGAAGGTTTCCAGGCCGAAGACATCGGTGATGTCACCGGCGATGTGGGCCGGCACGCTGATCGGCTTCGAAGGCGCCACGAACTTCGCGTTGCCGGCTTCATCCGGCGTGGTCGCATACTGGTCGATCGTCGTTCCAAAGGCGCTTTCAAACTGCGCCAGCGTGCCCTCGCAGGTGACGCCCAATCGGTTCTTGGAGACCAAGGTCACCTTGATTCCCTGGGACTTCAAGTAGTCGACGACGGCCTGCACACGCTCCTGAGGAATGCCGAATCGCTCGCCAACCTCCTCGGGGGTGATGAACTTGCGGAAGTTGGGGCTCTTGGGATCGCTGACGCTGTTGGCGAACTCCTGCATGCCCTGGGGATCCGCGTAGGGGAAACTCACCGAAACATGCATCTTGGTCGAGGGGTCGGCATGGCCGATTTTGATCGAGCGATCAAGGACGGGCAGCATCTCCAAGGGAAGCTGCGCGGTCGCGACCTGACGGGCGCCGGTGGTGGCCGGGCCGCGCGCCGGCGAGCCCTGGCCCGCGGCGATGGCCGTGCCGGCGAGGACGACCAGAAGTGCGGAAGCGACGGCGGTGATGATGAGGTTATTTAATTTCAACGGGTCATTCCTTTCGCGATGGTCCATCGGCCAAACTCTGCGGAAAGAATATCCCCAAATGCCGCAAAAACAATCGAAAACACAAAAGAATACCCGGGCAAAGCCCGAGTATGCGGACATTGAACCCTGATTTTCAAGCGGGTGAACGGACCGCGCGCTCCCGGTCACGCAAACCAAATTGTCAATGAATTCAAGCCCGAGTTCGCTATTTTTTGCGAGGCCACAGCAGATCCACGGCTTCCTGGTATCGGGGGAGCCAGCTGAAAAGTCTCTCGATCAGCTTGTGAGAACGGGGATCGGGACCGATCAGGATCGCCAGTTCGCCGGCATCGAAGTAGACGCCGCCGCACTTGGGGCACTGGTCCACCACCACGTCGCGGGACTTCACTTCCTTGAGATGAAGATGGACCTCCTTCATGTCCTGGCCGCACTTGGGGCACTTCATCCAGTACGCGCTTTTGGCATTCTTCGCCGCGACTTCGTTTCGATGCGTGTCCAGCCTGCCGCGCAGTTCCTGCAGCAGCCGCTCATCATGCTCGTGAAACTGCAGGTCCGCCTTGTTGTAACCGGTGGGATTGAAGAACTGGCTCATAGGTCCTCGGGAAAGTGGGATCGGCATCGTAGCATCGCGAGAGCGGGCCCGGCAAGTACACTGCCAGGGAATGATTCCACGGCGCAATGGTAACGGCACTCGCCCATGAGCAAGCATTCAAAGACAAGCGATCCGGGAAAGATGAAAGCCAAGAAGTACGAGCGCGAGCTCCATGATCTTCAGGTCAGGCTCTGCCACCTCCAGGAATGGGTCAAGCACATGGGGCTCCGCGTCATCATCATCTTCGAGGGTCGCGATGCCGCCGGCAAGGGCGGCACGATCCGGGCTTTGACCGAGCGAGTGAGCCCGCGCGTATTCCGGACCGTGGCACTGCCGGCGCCTTCCGACCGCGAAAAGTCGCAGATGTACATGCAGCGCTACATGCAGCACTTTCCGGCGGCGGGGGAGGTCGTGATCTATGACCGCAGTTGGTACAACCGCGCCGGCGTGGAGCATGTGATGGGATTCTGCACCAAGGAGCAGTACCAGCGGTTTCTGCAGCTCTGTCCCGTGATGGAGAAGTACATCGTCAGCGGTGGCATCCAGCTCATCAAGATCTGGCTGGAGTCCAGCGACAAGGAGCAGAAGCGCCGCTTCGAGGCCCGTATGGAGGATCCACTGCGCCAGTGGAAGCTGAGCCCGATGGACCTGCCTTCGCGCAGCAAGTGGTTCGAGTATTCGCGGGCCCGCGACAAGATGCTCGAGGCCACCGACACCAAGCACGCGCCCTGGCACATTCTCCGCTCCGACGATAAGAAGCGCGCCCGCCTGAACTGCATCCATCACATCCTGGAGCTGATTCCGCACAAGAAAATGCCCCGCGAAAAGGTGAAGCTGCCCAAGCGCTCGATGAAGCACGCTTACGACGACGAGGCCCCGCTGCGGAAGCGGAAGTTCGTGGCTGAGAAGTATTGATGGGCGGCGCTTCGGAAGCGCGCTGTCGCGTGTGCGGCGGTGAGTCGCTGATGCCATTTCTGGCCAAGGATGAATTCCGTTACCTGCGCTGCCGGGAGTGCGCGGCGACCCTGATGGCGTCGGACCAGCTGCCCACTCCAATGGTGGAACTGGAAAAATATCGGCAGCATCAGAATGATCCGCAGGATCAACGCTACCGATCCTTCCTGAACCGCCTGGCGGCGCCGCTGCTGCTTCGGCTCGGCCCGAGACAGACCGGCCTCGACTATGGGTGCGGCCCCGGTCCCGCGCTGGCGCAGATGCTGTCGCAGGCGGGGCACGAGATGCATCTCTACGACCCCTCGTTCTTCCCGGACCGGAAGGCGCTGGAGCGGACCTACGACTTCATCGCCTGCTCCGAAGTGGCCGAGCATTTTCACCAGCCGCTTGAGGAGTTCACCAAGTTGCACCGCATGCTTCGCCCCCGGGGTGTGCTGGCGATCATGACCAACTTTCAAACCGAGGACAGCCGCTTTGCGGATTGGCACTACCGGAGGGACCCGACCCATGTCACCTTCTACCGGGAGGAGACGTTCCAGGTCATCGCGCGGCGCTTCGACATGGAGTGCGACATTCCATCACCCAACGTGGTCTTCCTGCGGAAAAAATCCGGCGATTGAGGTACTTTCCTGGGCATGCCCTCCACTGCTCATTCCAACCCAAGGATCTTCCATGTCCATGCTCCGAACCAATGACCGGGTCATCGCCGGCGTGTGTGGCGGCATCGCCGCGCATCTCGGCTGGCCCTCCACGCGGGTCCGTGTGATCTATGCGTTGCTCTCGGTCATGAGCGCCGGGTTTCCGGGAATCCTGATCTATATTGCTCTGTGGTTCTTGATGCCGCAGAAGTCGAAGTAACCCTCGGCGGATCGCATACGCGCCGGTTGGCCGCGGAATCGCGGGCGCGCAGGATGGGGTGTGTTGATTGTGCCCTGAAAATGCCGATATTCCAGCATGTCGATGATTTGGAATGAGATCGCCGTTGATTTGCGACCGGACATATTGCTGCGGATCGGACTCACGCTGGCCGCGGGTTTCATCCTGGGCATCGAGCGCGAGCGGCATGGCCGCGCCGCCGGTCTTCGGACCACGCTGCTGGTGAGCCTCTCGGCCTGCGCGGTGATGATCATTTCCGATTCGTTCTACCTTAATGATGTCGCACGAACCGGCGTCACCCAGGCCGCGCATCCCGATCCGGCTCGACTTGCGGCGGGAGCCCTTTCGGGCATGGGTTTTCTCGGGGCGGGTGTCATCATCCGCCAGACCAGCCACATCGTGCGCGGCGTAACCACCGCAGCCACGCTCTGGTCCGCGACGGTCATCGGCCTGGCCTTCGGCTCAGGCGCCATCGGCATTGGCCTGCTCACCTCGGGGGCCTCCTTCATCATCCTCTACCTGCTGCCCGTGGTGGAATCCCGGATCCAGGATGATTGGTACGCGGACTTCTCCGTCAACCTGAACGAGGGCGGCGCGTCGATCGACCGGATCCTGAGCGAGCTCAAGACCTTCTCGATCAAGATCAAGAGCATCGACATCCAGACATCGCAGGAGCAGCCCCGCCAGCGCATCACCTTTCATCTGAAGTTCAAGAAGATGGATCTGGTGCGATTCCCGGTCGAGGTCACGCAGCGGATCGGCCAGCTCGAGGGAGTCCGGGACACGCACTGGCATGCCTGACGCCATTCAGTCGGCGCCGTGCGCCGAAACGACCTCAGTAGAATCCGCCGCATGACTTTTCGAAAGGGCATCGTGGCGATGGCTTTGGCACTGGCCACCGGTCTGGCGCCGGCCGCCGGCGAAGCGTCGCCGCAGACGTCGCCGCCCATCAAGGAGCGCACAGTTCGGGCCGCGGTCTACGTGAGTCCGCCCTTCGTCATGGAGAACGCGCCCGGGGTCTACACCGGATTTTCCATTGAATTGTGGGAGAAGATCGCCACGCTGATGAACGTGAAGTTCACCTACGAGAAGTGCGAATCCATCACGGACATGATCCAGAAGCTGGGTTCGAACCAGGCCGACATCGCCGTGGTCAACTTCACCGTGACCAGCTCGCGTCTCAAGCTGCTGGACTTCACGCACCCCTATTTCAACACCGGGCTGCGGATCATGATCAACGAGGACCATCGCTTCGGCTTCGCGCGGTTCTTCAACAGCCTGCACCAGTACGGCTTCGTCGACATCTTCATGTACGGCGGCTTGATCATCCTCGTGCTGACGGTGATCGTGACCGCGGTGCTGCGCCGCGTCGACGCGGCCTTTCACAGGCAATGGCACCACGGGCTCGCCGAGTCCTTCTACCACGTGATGTCGGTGGTGATGACCGGCAAGACCAATTACAAGGGGGCGGTCGGCTCGCTGGGCAAGGTCTTCGGGGGGATCTGGCTGGTGTGCGGGGTCGGCGTGGTGGCCTACATCACCTCGTCGGTCACCAGCATCATGACCGCCAACAAGCTGCTCCACGAGATCCACGGCGTCCGCGACCTGGCCAACAAGTCCGTCGGCGTGATCGAGGGTTCCGCCGCGAACGAGTATTGCGAGTCGCACCAGATGTTCACGAAGTCCTTCGACCAGCTTCCCGCCGCCATCGACGACTTGGTCGCCCACCAGATCCAGGCGATCGTGGCCGACGCGCCGCAGTTGCAGTATTTCGACCATACCCACCCCGAGGTGCCGGTCACCGAAGTCGGCGCGGTCTTCAACGAGGAGAAGTACGCCTTCGGCCTGCCCAAACAGAGCGACCTGCGCCACGAAATCAACTTCGAGCTGCTGAAGCTGCAGGAATCCGGCTACCTCGACGAGCTGCAGCGCCGCTACTTCGGCAATCCCTGAGCGAGGCCGGTGGCGCGACATCGTCGCGTGCACCGACGCCGAGCCCATCCCGTGGTGCCGGCTTACACGCTGGCCAGCGCCTGATCGAGCACGGCCAAAATGAACTGCGCATCCGCGCTGGTGATGCACATGGGAGGCTTGATGCGGAGCGTGTTGCCCCACAAACCACCCTTGCCGATGAGCAGCCCCAGGTCCTTGCACTTCTCGAAGACGGCGGCGCATTCTTCTTTGGCGGGGACCTTGGTGGCGCGATCCTTGACCAACTCCACGCCCAGCATCAGGCCGAGCCCGCGCACGTCGCCGATGAGCGAATGTTTCTGTGCCAGTTGCGCAAAGCCCGTCTTGAGTTGCTGGCCGATCTTCAGGCAGTTCGCCTGCAGCCCTTCGCGCTCGATCACCCGCAGCACCGCGCGGCCCTGGGCGCAGGAAACGGGATTGCCGCCGAAGGTGTTGAAGTGGATCCGGTTGGCGATGCTCTTGGCGATCGCAGGCGTGGTCACCACCGCAGCGAGCGGACAGCCATTGCCGATGCCCTTGGCCATGGTGACGATGTCGGGGGTCACGCCCTGCGTCTCGAAGCCCCAGAAGTGCGTGCCGGTGCGTCCGAAACCGGATTGCACCTCGTCGGCGATGCAAAGTCCGCCGGCGGCCCGGACATGCTCGTAGGCGTGTTTCAAATAGTTGTTCGGGAAGACGACCGAGCCGCCCACGCCCTGAATGCTCTCGGCGATAAAGGCGGCCACCTGGCCCGAGGTTCCGAACTGGATCAGGTTCTTCACGTCATCGGCGTACTTGCGGCCCGCCTCGGGATCGTTCGCTCCATGGGGGCCGCGATAAAGGTCGGGCATCATCGCGTGCTGCACGCCGAAGCCATGGGGCACATTGAACTTCCAGGTGTGGTGCGAGGTCAGGGCCATCGAGCCGGGGCTGCCCCCGTGGTAGGCGTTGCGCAGGGCAAGGACGTCGTAGTTGCCGGTGGCGGCGCGGGCCATGGTGATCGCCAGGTCGTTGGCTTCGGAGCCGGAGTTGACGAAATAGCAGACCTTCAACTCCCCGGGCATCTTGGCGGCGAGCTCCTTGGCGAAAAGGGCGATCTGCGGATTCAGGTAGATCGTGGTGGTGTGGACGATTGTTTCCTGCTGCTCGATGGCAGCCTTGGTGACTTCCGGATGGCAGTGACCCACGCTCACGGTGACGATGCCGCCGATGCCGTCGAGGTAGCGCCGCCCCGCGTGGTCGAAGAGCCATTGGCCCTTGCCCTCCACGATCATGATCGGATTTTTGTAATAGTGGAAGATCGCCGGCGAGAGGAACTGCTTGCGCATCGCGAGCACTTCCTCGGGCGATGGCCCGGTGTAGGGCTTGGGTGTGAAGGAGCAGGGGGGAAGCTGAACGGGAGCGTTGGAGAGTTGGGTGGTCACGGCGGCAAGGATAGTTCAGCGGCGCGGCTTGCGGAAATCCGCTCAGGCGTTCTTGCGGCGCAGCGGCGAAATCATGCGCAGCAGCCCGTACACCACGAAGGCGATGGCGAAGCCCACGAACCAGGAGTAGTTGTAGAGCCCCATCCAGAAAGGTCCGACCCGGGCGGCGTCGAGCACCTTGATGGTGCCTAGAAATCCCGGGATATTCGGGGCGATTCCCGCCACCAGCGCGATGATGGCGGTCACGCTGAAGCCCCCGTGGTAGCGGTAGGCGCCGTGGTGCTGGTAGAGGTCGTTCAGCTTCAGCGTGGTGCGGCGGATCACAAAATAGTCGCAGATCAGGATGCCGCCGATCGGACCCAGCAGGGCGCTGTATCCGACCAGCCACACGAAGATGTAGCCCGACGGATCGGCGATCAGCTTCCACGGCATCATCAGGATGCCCACGACTCCGGTGATGAATCCACCGGTGCGGAATGAAATCCGGCGCGGAGCGAGGTTGGCGAAATCGTTCGCCGGACTCACCACATTCGCCGCCAGATTGGTGGCGAGCGTGGCGATGCAGAGCGCGACCATGGCCACGATCAGCACCGCAGGATTCTTGAACTGCATGAGCACGTTCACCGGGTCCCAGATCGCCTTGCCGTAGATGATGGTCGTCGCCGAGGTGACCGCCACGCCGATGAAGGCGTAGAGCGCCATGGTGAAGGGCAGGCCGACGATCTGCCCGACCACCTGGTCGCGCTGCGTGTGCGCGTAGCGCGAAAAGTCAGGGATGTTCAGAGAGAGCGTGGCCCAGAATCCGATCATGCCGGTCAACGCCGGAAAGAAGAATGAATAGAACTGGCCGTCCTTGGGCTGTCCCGGGGCGAACGCTGAGGGCTGCGCGAGGATCGGTCCGAAGCCGCCGGCAGCTTCGTAAGCCCAGACCAGCAGGGCGATGCCCAGCACGATCAGCAGCGGCGCCTTGATTTGCAGCAGGATCCGGATGGAGTCAATTCCCTTGTAAACGACGAACATGTTGATGCCCCAGAAGAGCATGAAGCAGACGAACTGCGGCAGGGTGATGCCCAGCATCGGCGCCCACGACGGATCGGCCAGCGACGGTGCGAAGATGGAGGTGATCTTGAAAATCGCCTCGCCGCCGATCCAGGTCTGGATGCCGAACCATCCGCAGGCCACGATCGCGCGCATCAGCGCGGGGATGTTGGCACCCAGAATTCCGAAGGACGCGCGGCAGAAGACGGGAAAGGGAATGCCATACTTGGTGCCGGCGTGGGCGTTCATCACCATCGGGATCACCACGATCAGATTGCCCAGGAAGACCGTGAAGATCGCCTGCGACCAGTTCATGCCCCCCTCGATCAGCGAGGAGGCGAGCATGTAGGTGGGCACGCATGCCGCCATGGAGATCCACAGCGCGGCGATGCTCCACAGGCCCCACTTGCGCTTCGACTGCGGCACGGGGGCCAGGTCGATGTTGTAGAGGCGGGAGTCCTCGAGTCCCGTGGTCGAAAATTCGGATTCGTTCGTCGAACGGGCCATCGGCAGGCGCTTCTATCGGCGTTTGCCGGCGCCGGCGTTTAGAAGTGGCTTGGTTTTCGCTTCAGGAACTGCCCGCGGCCGGATGTGCCCACGAACTTTCCTTCGCGCACCGCGACTTCTCCGCGCACCGTCACCACGCTGGGTCGGCCCTCGATCTTCCACCCTTCGAAGGCGCTGTAATCCACGTTCATGGAGTGGGTTTTGGCGGAAATCACGCCTCGATATCCGGGGTCGAAGACCACCAGGTCGGCGTCCGAGCCCACTTCGATGGCGCCCTTGCGCGGATAGAGGTCGAAGTTCTTCGCCACGTTGGTGCTGGCAACCTTCACCATCTGCTCCAGTGAAATCTTGCCCGCTTTCACGCCGAAGGTGTAGAGCAGATTGATGCGCTCTTCCAGCGAGGGAATGCCGTTGGGAATCTTGGTGAAATCATTCTCGCCCATGGCCTTCTGCTTGGCGAAGTCGAAGGGCGCGTGGTCGGTGGCCACCGTGTCGATGTCGCCGCTCTGCAGGCCGCGCCAGAGCACCGCCTGATTCTTCGCGTCGCGCAGCGGTGGGGACATGACGAACTTGGCCCCCTCGAAGCCGGGCCGCTCGGCGTAAGTCTTGTCCAGCACCAGATACTGGATGAGCGTCTCGATGCTCACCCTCACGCCGCGAGCGCGGGCGGCCAGCGCCTCCTGCAGTGACTCCTGGCAGCTGAGATGCACGATGTAGGTCGCGGCGCCGGTCAGCTCGGCGAACGTCATCAGATGGTGGACGCCCTCCGCCTCCACGCGCGGCGGGCGGCTCTCGTGGTGCATGCCGGGATCGGTCTTGCCGGCGGCGAGCAACTCCTTGCAGCGCTCGGAGACCAGCGTCTCATTCTCGCAGTGCGCCGTCACGATCAGGCCAAGGCTCTTGGCGAGCTTGAGCGTCCGGTAGAGCTCGGTGTCATCGATGCCAAAGGCGCCCTTGTAGGCCAAAAAGACCTTCAAAGAACTGATGCCGCGGTCGACGATCTTCCTCAGCTTGGCTTCGGTGGAGTCATCAAATTTGGTGACCCCCATGTGGAAGGAGAAATCGCAGGCGGACTTGCGCGCGGCCTGCGACATCCACAGGTCGAAGGCCTCCAGCGGGTCGTCCTTGCGCGACGGGCAGCACATCTCGATCAGCGTGGTCGTTCCGCCGATGAGCGCCGCCCGGCTTCCAGTTTCATAGGTGTCCTTGGCGAAGGCTCCCATGAAGGGCAGGTAGATGTGGACGTGCGGGTCGATGAAGCCTGGGAAAACAAATTTGCCTTTGGCTTCGATGACGGTCGCGCCCGCGGGCGCCGTCAGATCCTTTCCGATCTTGGAGATCGTCTCGCCCTCGCACAGCACGTCGGCCACGGACCGCCCCGTGTCCGTCACAATCTCTCCGCCGCGAATGAGGAGACTCATGGTGTCGGCTTTCGCATCAGGTCGCGCATCGGAAGATTCATGCTGCTTGTCTTTGAATCACTTGCGCCACACGTCGCCCACATCGCCGCCGAACCATCGCGTCGAGACCACCTTCTGCTGGGTGAAGAACTGCACGCCCTCCTTGCCCTGGATGTGCAGGTCGCCGTAGAAGGATTCGTCCCAGCCGGTGAAGGGGAACATGGCCATGGTGGCGGGCACGCCCACGTTGATGCCGATCATGCCGGCCTTCACGCGCTGCTTGAACTCGCGGGCGGCGGCGCCGGACTGGGTGAAGATGGCGGCGCCGTTGCCGTAGCTCGAGCGATTGGCCAGCTCGATCGCCTTGTCCAGATCCTGCATCCGCATCACGTTGAGCACCGGTCCGAAGACCTCCTCCTCGGCGATGGTCATGCCGGCGGCCACATGGTCGACGATGGTGGCGCCCACGTAGAACCCCTTGGGGGCGTCGGCGATCTTCACGCCGCGGCCATCGCAGATCACCTTGGCGCCCTGCTTTTCGCCCCCCGAAACCAGGCTCAGGACTTTGTCCCGGTGTTGCGCCGTGATCACGGGACCCATGTCGGGCTGGGCCGCGCGGTCCGTGGGGCCGACCTTGATCTTCTTTGCCGCCTCGACCAGCGAGGGCAGGAGCTTGTCCGCCGCCGCGCCGACGGTCAGCGCGGTCGAGCCCGCCATGCAGCGCTCGCCGGCGCAGCCGAAGGCCGCGGTCGAGAGCGCCTCGACGGTCTTGGGCATGTCCGCGTCGGGCATGATCACGATGTAGTTCTTGGCGCCGCCGTTGGCCTGCACGCGCTTGCCGTGCTGCGTGCCGGTTTCGTAGATGTACTTGGCGATCGGGGTCGATCCCACGAAGGAGATCGCCCGCACCTTGGGATGTCGCAGCAGCGCGTCGACGCTCTCGCGTCCGCCGTGCACCAGATTCAGCACGCCCTTGGGCAGCCCGGCTTCGTGAAGGAGTTCCACCAGCATCACCGCGCTCAACGGCACCTTCTCGCTGGGCTTCAGGACGAAGGTGTTGCCGCAGGCCAGGGCCAGCGGATACATCCACAGCGGGACCATGGCGGGGAAGTTGAAGGGGGTGATCCCGACGCACACTCCAAGCGGCTGGTTCATGGTTTCGCAGTCGACGCCGCGGGCGATCTCCAAGGTGTCGCCCATCAGCAGCGAGGGGATGCCGCAGGCGTACTCGATGTTCTCGATGCCGCGGTAGATGCTGCCGCGGGCCTCGGCCAAGGTCTTGCCATGCTCGCGCGAGACGCACTTGCAGAGGCGGTCGAAGTTCTGCTCGACCAACTGGCGGTACTTGAAGAAGACCCGGGCACGCTCGATCGGGGGCGTGTCGCGCCAGGCGGGGAACGCCGCCGCAGCGGATTCGACGGCGGCATTCACCTCGGCCGCTCCACCCGCGGGGCACTCGGCGATCACGTCTCCCGTGGAGGGATTGAAGACCGGCGTGGTGGCGATGCGCGGATTGATCCACTGGCCGTCCAGGAACATCGGGCAGGGGGTGAGCGTCGCGGTCATGGTGGCTGACATGGGAAATCCTCGAAAGATGCGAGGAGGCAGTTTAACTTCAATCGCCGCCACACGAAAAACGCGGGTTGAACGGTTCGCATGGCGGCAATCACATTCCCGGGGCGCACAAAAAAGCTCGCTTGGTGCCATCACCAAGCGAGCTTCGCACCAATCTCAGAAGTTCATCAGGAGCAGGGTCCGAAGCTGAGCAGCGCCAAACCAATGTCGCCGCCATCCACTTCACCCGAGTTGTCCAGGTCTGAAGCGCAGCCATTGCAGGGGCCGAAATCAAGCAGCATCAAACCAAGGTCCCCGCCGTCCACTTCACCCGAGCCGTCGAGGTCGGTCGGGCAGGAATTTTGAATCGCAATGTTGTGGGAGCCGGCCGAAACAATCGCCTTGCAGGGGCCAAGGTCGGGTGGCATGTCGCATTGACTGAAGGGATTGGCGCCCCAAGCCAGAACGACACCATTTTCCTGCAGACCCACCGTGTGGTAATAGCCGGCTGAAACGGATTTGCAGGCACCGAGATTTGCAGGAATGTCGAATTGACCGTACTGGTTGTTTCCCCAGCCGACGACCGTTCCATTTTCCTTGAGAGCCACCGAGTGGAAGCGACCCGAAGCCACGGCTTTGCAGGCGCCAAGATCGGCAGGCACATTGCATTCCGTGTAGGTGTTTGAACCCCAGGCCACGACCGTTCCATCTTCCTTGAGAGCCAAGGTGTTGAAGAGGCCCGCGGAAACTGCCTTGCAGGGGCCCAGGTCGGCAGGCACATTGCATTGTCCGTAACCGTTGAATCCCCAAGCCACGACCGTTCCATCATTTTGGATGGCGACCGTGTGATAGCCGCCAGCCGCAATGAATTTGCAGACTCCAAGATCGACGGGGATGATGGATTGCCCGAATTCCGGCTGCACCGCGGTGTCGGTCATTCCTGCACCCCAGGCCACGACCGTGCCATTGTCCTGGAGAGCGACCGTGTGGTAATCGCCCGCGGTGATGGACTTGCAAGTTTCAAGAGTCTCAGGAACGGCGGTTTGACCGTAGTTCTGATCGCCCGTCGCGCCCCATGCCACGACGGTTCCATTGTCCTGGAGAGCCACGCTGTGGTAGTAACCGACGGCAATGGCTTTGCAGGAGCCGAGAGTCTCCGGCACCACGGATTGACCGTACTCCTCCCAGACGCCCGAGCTCGTGGTTCCCGCACCCCAGGCTGCGACCATGCCGGCGTCATCGGCTCGTGCCACCGATGCCGTGACCGACACCAGAGCCAGGGCCCCGATCCCAGCGCATGAGACAACCAACCTTCGAAGAGAAGTTATATTCTGATACATTTTTTGTCCTTCAGTAGTGCGCCTCGCGCGTGAGCGATGAGTGCGCTGTGTGTGCCTCGTTCAAAATCAACGAGACGGCATGGCTTAATAGAGACGAACGCCCACTATAGCACAATTATAATTCTGAGTCAAGGAATAATATTATTTCATTTATAGCCACATTAATCATTCCTCACGGCACTTTGCGGTCTGCGCCGGTGGCCTAGCATCGTGACACGCATGAAGGCGCCCGACAAAATCCGCCATTGGAGAAAGCGCATCGGCCTGTTCAACGCACGCGCCGCGGCGTTTTTATTCGAGGTTCTGCCCATCCAACTCATCGGCGCCGTGGCCTGCGGTCCGGTGATCGCCCAGGCGATCCGCCATTACGACCCGTGGACGCGCGAGCGCGGCGAGTTGATCGGCGCCACCACCGCAATCATCGTGCACGCGGGTGTCGATCTGCTCTGGTTCCTTATGCGTGATGCGATCCCCGGGCTCACATGGGGCAAAAAGCTGATGGGACTGCGCGTGGTGCGCCAGGGAACGGATGCGCCCGCGGCCGTGTGGTCGCGCATCGTCCGCAACAGTCTGCTGTTCATTCCGTTCTTCGTGGTGGTCGAGGGTCTGTGCTCGCTCTTGGATGCGCGGGACTCCCGCCGCATCGGTGATTGGATCGGGGGCACCCGCGTAAGGCACAGCACGGATCCCTCGGGAGACCACGGCCTGCATCTCTGGCCGCTCGCCGTGGCCCTTATTCTCTACGCCTGCTGCATCGCCTCCGAACACACGATCACCGAATATGTGTTCCATATGGCGTTTGATTGAAGACCGCGGGCGGGAAATTCGCGGCTGTCTGTAACCATTTCTCACCATCGGGATCTTGTTGGCATGGGCACCTGCGCGACCACGATCGATCTTGACGGCCACCCGCCAACTCTTGAAGATCGAAACCTGGCGGCGTCCGCGGTCACCCATCCGCCGATGCGGGATACTGTCAGCATGAGCGCCCGGGCCACGACCTTCCACGAGCTGTATGCCAAGTACGCCGAGGATGTGCACCGATTCGCCCACTGGCTTTCAGGCAACGCCGACGACGCCCGGGACATCGCCTCGGAGACCTTCGTGCGCGCCTGGACCTCCCCCGGCGAGCCCCGGATGGAGTCCGTGAAGGCCTATCTCTTCGCGATCGCGAGGAATCTCCATCTCAAGCAGCTTCGCAGGGCCTCGCGATACGAAGCGCTCGATGAAGGACTTTCCAAGGTCGCCGCGGCGCCCCACGAAGTCGCGGAGCATCGGGATGACTTCCAGCGGACGATGGCCGCGGTCCAGGCCCTTCCGGAAATCGACCGCGCGGTGCTGCTGCTGCGCGCCAAGGAGGAGCTCTCCTACCAGGAAATCTCGGAGGTGACGGGCCTCTCCGTCACCGCCGCCAAGGTGAAAGTGTTTCGTGCCCGTGAAAAACTTGCCGCGATCCTGAAATCGCACGCTGGAGAATCAACATGAACGTGACCAAGAATGTCATCACCGACCTCTACCCGCTCTATGCCGAGATGGAATGCAGCGCCGACACCCAGGCGCTGGTGGAGGAGTATTTGCGACTCAACCCCGGACACGCCGAGGAGCTCAAGCGCATTTTGAACGCCTCGATTCCAGGCACGGCGCCACAGGCTACGGACCTCGGGGAAGCGCAGTCGCTCCGGAAAGCGAAGCGCTGCGTGCGACTCAGCTCGTGGGTTGAAGCCCTTGCGATTTTTTTCACCATGGTGCCATTTTCATTCCTGCACACCGGCGACAAGACCTACTGGCTCATCATCGAGTCCCCGAACACGGCCCTGGTGTACTTCGCCCTCGCCATCGTCTGCTGGGGCGCCTTCGTGCAGATGCGATGGCGCACCAAATGCCTTTGAAGGGATCATGTCTGGGTCAAATTGAACGGCCGCTCCCGGAGTTCGCGGTCAAGGCTTCACTGAGTTCCCAAAGCCGCTGAGCGGCTGACGCGTTGAGCGAGGCCGGTGATGAAGGAACGGACTTCTCCTTGACGAAGTATTGCCCGCTGATTCCCTCCATCGTCGGCGAGCAGGCCAGGTGGATCGGCGTCTTCGCTCCTTCCTCCGCACTCACGCCCAGGAGGCGAGTCCAGGCCCGCATGAACAATCCGAAGGCGCCGTTTCCAGAGGTGAAATTTGACGCCACAAGTCCAGGATGCAATGCGTTGACCGTGACACCGCTCCCTTCAAGGCGTCGCGCAAGTTCATGAGTAAAGAGAAGATTGGCAAGCTTCGTTTGCGCATACTGCATGAAACCGGGATGCTTCATGGGTATTGCGAGGGTGTACATCAGGCTCATGAACTCCGAGTCCCCATACTTCCGGCCGGATGCGCCCGTCCGGACCTGCGGATCTTCAAAGTCAAAACCCTTGACATCATCGTGGGCCGAGGATGAGACATTCACGATCCGTGAAGGAGCGCTGGCTTTGAGCGTGTCGAGCAGGAGATTCGTCAAGAGGAAACAGGCGAGGTGGTTCAGCGCCATTGTCATCTCGATGCCGTCGACGCTCTCCCGGCGCAGCGCAAAGAGCGCGCCGGCGTTGTTGACCAGGACATCCAATCGGTCGTGCCGCTCATGGAACTCCCTCGCAAGTCGCCGGATTTCTCGCTGCGATGAGAGATCCGCCGCGATGAATTCCACACGAGGATTGCCCGTGGCCCGCCGAATCGATTCGGCAGTGAATTCGCACCGCTCGCGGTTTCGTCCAACGATGATGACAGGGGCGCCTCGCCGGGCGAGTTCCCGCGCCGTCGCCTCGCCGATTCCCGCGGTGGCGCCGGTGATCAGGCAGGTCTTGCCCGACATGGATTTTTCGGTGATGGTCATGCTCGTTCCCTGCAATGTGCAGGCGAACGACATGAGCCTAGACCTTTCGTCTCCTTCGCATCAACCCCGCACCCGCCAAAGCACCGCTCAGCACCCCTGGTGCCGGCACCACGGTGATGGGCGTATTCGGCAGATCCTCGTAGGCCCAGTAATGGATCGTCAGTCCGAAGTGTCCGTCCTGGCCGGGAAGGGGCGAATCGACCGAGACATCCATGTATCCGAAGTGCGCCTGGTTGTTCTGCATGAACCGCATGCCAATGAGATAGCGGTCGTCAAGTGTAAAGGCGGAGAGATTGACCGCCTGTGCATAGAGCGAGTCCGTGGGAATGGTGTCGCCGATGCCAAAGCGCTTGATCCCCGATGTGTCCATGAGAATGCCGTTGCCGGGCTCGAGTCCTTCGATCGTGTGCGCCCCGCCGACTCCGCTGGTGATCTGAAATTGAAACACGCTCGAATCAATCAGGACGGCGAATTGCGCCGACGACGGCTTATCGCCGGTCTCAAAATAGGTCTTGAGAATATTGCGCGGCACTTTCGGCCTGGCCCATGCGGCGGGGGTGAAGACCGTCAAGGCGGTCAGGCCAACCACAAACAGGACCAAGGCACGGCACGACATCGGGTTCTTCATGGGAATGTTCTTTCTTCATATGCAGGGGAATCGACTCGCAGGACAGGCCGCATGGAATGCTGTCCGCAAATCACTATGGCACTGAATGGGGTCGGGTCAAAGGAATCCTGGGATCAATTCAGGAAGTCGCGACCCGGCGAGAGGCTCACAGCATGAGCTGCCAGTAGCCCACATCAACCCAGCGGTCGAATTTCCAGCCGACCTGCTTCAATTCACCGACCTTGTGGAATCCGAATTTCTCGTGGATGGCGACGCTGGCTGGGTTTGGCAGGGCGATCACGCCGAAGGCGCAGTGCAGGCGGCGCTCACTGAGTTTGGACAGAAGCGAGGCATAGAGCTCGCTCCCCAGTCCCTGGCGCGACCGCTCCGGCGCCAGATACACCGTGCTTTCCACGGCGTAGCGGTAGGCCGATCGTGCTCGCCAGGGAGAGGCATAGGCGTATCCCTGGACGACCCCGTCGATTTCTGCCACCAGCCAGGGCAGGGTGGGGACCACCGACTTGATCCGTGATTGCATCTCAGAGGAAGGCACGGCCTCCTCCTCGAAGGTGATGACCGTCCTGGCGACATAGTGGTTGTAGATGTCGCAGATGCCCTGGGCGTCGTTTGTCGTAGCGGATCGAATCATGACCGCGTAAAAGATAGGGTCAATGCCCAGGGGTCGTAGGCAGTCGTCAGCCAGGGGGAAAAAGACAGCGAGAGGCGGGATGAACCGCCTCTCGCTGAGGGTTGCAATGAGATGTCAGGCGGACTTAGGCCCGACGACGACGCGAACTCACCAAGCCGCTGAGACCCATGAGGGCAAAGGCACCTGGCGATGGAACGATATGGTCACCATCCCAGATGTAATCCTGGTACTCACCGTTGGAAAGTCCGACAAGCGGAGAACCTTGCTGGCCACCCAAAGCCGCAGCAATGAAGGCGTTATAGAAGGCATCTGCTGCCGCCGACTCTCCATTGGCCTGGAAGGCACCGACATTGAGTCCAAGTCCCGCGATGGCATCGGTCACGATATCCCAAACTGCCAACTGGAATCCGCAGTTCAAGGCAGCATTGGCACCGTATTGCGCTCCGCCGGCGAATGCGTACATGTTCGAAAGCAAGCCAGCCGCGAGTGCAGTCATTGGAGCTGACGTCGGGATCGTCAAGATCGAAACAACGGAATAGGTATTCACTGCAGGGCTGGAGTCCTGATACAGGTCAGCGCAATAGATCAGGTAATTGCCATTTGGGATCCCAATGGCATTGCTGTTGGTGGCCGTGACCATGATCGCACCGGTGTAGGCCTGGCCGTTGTATCCGGGGGAGATCAGGTTGACGATTTCGTTGGCACCCATGCCCGTGTACTGCAGATCAACGGTTGCCGCAGATGCACCAGCGCAAATGGCAGCAGCAAAAATCGATGCGGAAAGGGACGATGTCTTCATTTTTATTCTCGAGTTAAAGGGAAAGAAAGGGACAAACTAGGGAAACGAATCAGGAAGGGATCCCGACTCAGGGACAGTTATAACACCGGAAACCACCCTGTCAAAGCAAAAATATTGGAATTTCAATAAAAAAGCGCCCCCAAAATTTGGAGGCGCCTTTTTGAAAATCCTGAAAATCTCGGCCAATAACCGATTAGTGACTCAATCGACGACGACGGCCCGCCAATCCACCGATGCCGGCCAAAACCAGGGCCCCGGGGGTTGGAACCGGGTAGCAGCGGGTGTCGATGACAACTTGATCGACATAAGTCGTCGACCCGACCAACGTCGAGAAGATTTGGACATGCTCGAAGGGCGGGCATGTGTTCAGGTGCCATGTGCTGACCTCATGAACCCAGCCGCCCGGAAGAAAGGTTTGAACCGACGCGCCGACCTGGGTGAAAAAACTGCTTGGTCCCATGACCAAGGTGCCAATCGATGGAGGCGCACCTGTGAAATCCGTGTAAGTGATCTGCAAGACCAGATCCTTTTGATGCGTGGGCTGGTTGAAGTTGGGAATGTCAAAAGTCAGGATGGCGTTTGGACCTGTGAGGCCCCAGACATCATTGCGTCCACCGATCGATGGCGTCCACAGGAATGGCGCCGGTGGCGTCAGAATCGGAGTGCCGTTGGGATTGATCCAGGGCGGCAGGCCGTCGGGAGCACCGCCACCTGGACCGGCACTGAAATCCCAGTGCTGGAAGGTGGTGCCGGCGCTGCCGCGCCAGGTGGGCGGAGTCAGATCGTCGGCGAATGCCGGAGTGATTGCTGCGGCGAGAACGAGAGTGGCACTAAGAAGGAACTTGTTCATGGTCGAAACCTTTGGGAAAGTGTGAGGGAAAGGTGCGAATCGGGAAGGATTCGCGGGATTGCAGACGGAATGGCTTGGAGATCACATCCTGCGACGTCGACTCATGACGCCGGCAACGCCCAGCAAGGCCAGTGCTCCCGGAGTCGGGATCGGGTAGCAGCGCGTGTCGATGACGACTTGATCAACCCACGAAGTGACCCCGGGGATTGGCGGCGAAATGGTGAGCCGCTCGAAAGGCGGGCAGACATTGGTGTGCCACACGGTCACTTCATGGAACCAGTCGTTGCCAAGGGCGGTCATGCTGGAGCTGATTGGCGTGAAGAGTCCGCCTGGGCCGGCGAGGGTGCTTCCAATGGATGGCGGGAACGCCGCAAGTGCCCAGAAGGTGATTTGGACGACAACTTCTTTTTGATGGTTTGGCTGGTTGAAGTTTGGAACCAAGAAGCTGAGGGAATCGGTTCCATTGAGCGCCCAGACATCGTTGCGGCCGGCGAAGCTCGAGAGCCAATTGGTGGGATTCGGAGCGGTGAGAAACGGCACGCCGTTTGGATTGTTGAACGGGCCGGCGTCGGGGGCGGTGCCAGTGGGGCCGCTGCTGAAATCCCAGTGTTGAACGGTTGTGCCGGCATTTCCGCGCCAGGTGGGCGGGGTCAGGTCGTCGGCGTAGGACGGTGCGAATGTTGCTGCGAGAACGAAGGAAGCGCTGAGAAGGAACTTATTCATGATCGAAACCTTTGGGAAAAGAGTGAGGGGAACTGCGAATCGCGAAAGACTCGCGGGGATTGAGGCAGGGGGAAAGTCTGCCAAGCACGATGCGCGGATCGGGGAATGATCCGCAAGTGAACCTTGATGAATTTGGAAGGCAGCCGACGGCGCCTGAAACAAAACTTTTTCAGCAGCACCGCAATCGCCGGAGATCTCAGTCCCTTTCACTGAGATCTCCGGCAGCGGCGTGCTGGAGTTCTGTTACGTCGCCAAGTCTTTCAGTCCAGTCGATAGCACAGCGATATCAATCACCTTCTCCCTTTAAGAAGGCGAAAGCCACACGCACTCCGGCTGAGATTGAAAGAACAAGTCGTGTCTGTGACTCAAAGAAAAAGTCACAAACCTTGCACTCCAAACCCGAATAATTTTTCAATACCCTTTAAACCAGCTCACTCGTCCGACAACTGGGAACAGCCGGATCGGTCGGATTCGACCCGCAAACCACTAATAACACTGAAACATACGGAGTCAAAGCAATTTTCAAATTTTATTGAAAATCATTTGGCCACCCCTTGTTGATTGAATTCGCAAATGATCACGGATGCGGAGGAAGTGGCTTCATCTGCCCGCTGGCGACCTTGGCCTGATGGTCGCTCCAGGACATTTTCGGCTTTCCATTGTCGATCTCAACCATGGTGATGCACTGATCGACCGGGCAGACCAGCGAGCAGAGGTTGCACCCGACGCAATCCTCCTCGCGGACCTTGGGGACGACCTTGAACGGGACGCGGCCCGGGCCCAAGCCCACGCCCAGGGATGCGGGATCAAGCAGATCGATGCACTGATGGGCTCCATCCTCGCAGGCGATGTAGCAGAGGTTGCAGCCGATGCACTTGTCGTAGTCGATCCGGGCCACGCGTTGGAAATTCAGGTCGAGATTCTGCCATTGATCGAGGGTTTTCACGCTTAGACCGCACAGGCCCGCGATCGACTTCATCCCCTTTGAGTCGAGGTAGGCGCTCAGGCCCTCTTTCATGTCCTCCACGATGCGGAAGCCGTAGTGCATGATAGCGGTGCACACCTGCACGTTGGTGGCGCCAAGGGCGATGAACTCTGCGGCGTCGCGCCAGTTGGCGATGCCGCCGATGCCGGAAATGGGAAGGCCGACCTCCGGGTCGGCGGCGCAATTCTGGACCATGTTCAATGCGATGGGCTTGACCGCGGGGCCGCAGTAGCCGCCGTGCGACGACTGGCCGCGCACCGTCGGCTCGGGCACGAAAGTGTCCAGGTTCACATTGGTGATGGAATTGATCGTGTTGATGAGCGAGATCGCGTTGGCTCCGGCCCGCTTGGCGGCTCGCGCCGCGGCGGTGACGTCGGTAATGTTGGGGGTCAGCTTCACGATCACCGGTATGGTGGCGGCTTCCATGACCCAGCCGGTGATGCGCTCCGCCACGGCCGGCTGCTGCCCGACTGCGGATCCCATGCCGCGCTCGCACATGCCGTGGGGGCATCCATAGTTCAGTTCGATGCCGTCGGCGCCGCAGTCGGCGGAGCGCTTGACGAATTCATGCCACTCTTCGCGGGTCTCCACCATCAGCGAGGCGATGACGGCGTGGTGGGGCCAGCGCTTCTTCACCTCCGCGATCTCCTTGAAGTTGGTCTCGGGGGCGCGGTCGCTGATCAGCTCGATGTTGTTGAAACCGATCATGCGCTGCCGGCCGAAGTTGAGGGCCGAGTAGCGCGACGCCACATTCACGATCGGCGTGCCGATGGTCTTCCACACCACGCCGCCCCAGCCGGCTTCGAAGGCGCGGTGACTTTGATAGGCGGTGTTGGCGGGCGGCCCCGAAGCCACCCAAAAGGGGTTGGGCGACTTGATGCCGGCAAGATTGCTGGAAAGATCGGCCATGATTTATTGCGGCGCCCCCGGCTTGCGCGGTGCGTGATTCTTCCGGGCGAGCTCCGCTTCGAGTTCGTGGGCGCGTATCGGATGCAGCAGACCCGAGCCCGAAGCTCCGCTTTGGGCGCCCAGTCTTGAGGGTTGCTCCGGGTAAGGCTGTGACTTGCCGCTCAGGAACTTGTGGATGCCATGGGCGGCTTTTTTCCCCTCGCCGACGGCGTTCACCACTTCGCGACCGCCATTGGCGCAGTCGCCGCCGGCGAAGACATGGGCCAGGTTGGTGGCGCCGGTCAGCGGATCGATCGCGACAGCGCCGCGATCGTTCAGCTTGAGCGACGGGAAGAGCTTCTTCAGCAGCGGAACCTGCTTCTCCTGGCCGACGGCCTTCAGGATCATGTCGCAGGGCTCGATCCACTCGGAGCCGGCGATCGGCTCAAGTGTTCCAGCGCCCGTCACGCGGGTGCGCACCAGCTTGAGGCCGCTGACATGGCCCTCGCGATGGAGCACTTCGACGGGCGCTGCGTGAAAGTGGAACTCGGCTCCTTCCTTTTTGGCAAGCTCGTACTCGAAGTCGTACGCGGTCATGTCGCTCGCACCGCGGCGGTAGATAATGCAGGCGTGTTCGGCTCCCAGCCGAAGAGATTGCGAGACGGCGTCGATGGCGGTGTTGCCGCACCCGATGACCACCACGCGGCGGCCAACGGGCACGCGGTCGAGCGGCTCGGCGTGGACGCGCTTGATATAGGCGAGCGCGTCGAGCACCTCGGGCAGGTCTTCGCCGGGTACGCCCAGTCGATGGCCTTCACCGAGTCCGATGCCGACGAAGATCGCCTTGTACTCCTGCTGCAGATCGGCACCGCTCACGTCGCGTCCGACGGCGACGCCGCAGCGGATCTCCACGCCAAGACTCTTGACCAGCTCGATCTCCTCCAGGCTGAAAGCCGGAGTCATCTTGTAGTAGGCGATGCCGTAGGTGTTCAATCCGCCGGGAAGCTTTTCCTTTTCAAGGATGGTCACGCTGTACCCCAGCTGTGCCAGCTCCGCGGCGCACCCCAATCCCGCGGGACCGGCGCCGATCACTGCGACCTTGGTGCCGTTGCGCTTGGCGGGGGGCTGGAGCACCTTCAAATGGTGATCGCGGACGAAGTCGGTGGCGTGGCGCTGCAGTCGCCCGATCTCGATCGGCTTCTCGTCGCGGTCGTGCAGCACACACGCTCCTTCGCAGAGCACCTTGGTGGGACAGACGCGGGCGCAGGAGGCGCCGAGGATGTTGGCGGTCAGGATCGTCCGGGCGGCGCCGGCATCGTTGCCTGAGGCGATCTTCTTGATGAAGGCCGGCACGTCGATGCCGGTCGGGCAGGCGGCGATGCACGGCGCGTCGAAGCAATAGAGGCAGCGCTCGGCCTCCACCAGCGCCTCCTGCGGACGCATGGGCGGATGAATCTCCGCCATGTTGGCGGCGGCTTTTTCGGCTGAGAGCAGGGGCTGGAGCGGCATGGGATCGGTGTCGACGGAAAGAGTATCGGCAGACTCCGCAGGGACGCAAAAGAATTCGGGGCGTCGGCCCTTCCGCCGACTCGACGAACGCGAGCTTCGCGGTCACACTCGGGCGCATGGCCGACACGCTTCAACCCCGACGCACGATCGACGAACTCAAGGAGCTCCGCGCTCTCACCGGCGACTCGGAGGGGGCTCAGCGGGTCGCCTTCACCCCGATGTGGTCCACCACGCGTTCCTGGCTGGGACGGAAGCTCGCGGCTCTACCCGTGGTGACGCACCGCGACGCCGCGGGCAATCTCTGGTCCACGTTGCGCGGCGAATCGCCCCGCGAGCTGCTCATCGGCGGCCACATGGACTCGGTGCCCAACGGCGGCTGGCTCGACGGATGCCTGAATGTCCTGGCCGGTCTTGAAATCCTGCGCCGCATCAACGTCGAGTTCAAAGGCAAGCCGCCGGTGACCGTGCGGCTGGTGGACTGGGCCGACGAAGAAGGTGCACGATTTGGAAAAAGTCTGTTCGGCTCCTCGGCTTGTGCCGGCTCGTTGAACATGGAAGAAGCGCGCCGACTCGTCGACAAGGATGGCGTCACGCTTCCTGCGGCGCTCAAGGGAGTCGGGATCGACCTTGAGCGCGTCAAGGAGAGCCGCGTGGAATTGAAGAACGCGGCGGCCTACATGGAGCTGCACATCGAGCAGGGGCCGGTGCTGCTGGACAAGGACCTTGTGCTGGGCACGGTGCTGGGAACCTGCGGCGTCGAGCGCCACGCCATCACCTTTCACGGGCAGGCCGCGCACTCCGGCAGTACGCCGATGAACCGGCGGCGCGACGCATTTCTTGCCGCGGCGCGGATGAGCCCGGAGATCTACGACATCACCGCGAAGCACGGCGGCGTCTGCACGATCGGCTCGTGCGTGACGAAGCCCGGCATCGTCACCAGCGTGGTGGAGGAATGTCGCATCACGCTGGACCAGCGGCACCTTGATCCCGTGGCGCTGGCCGCCATGCTGCAGGCGGCGCGCGAGGCCAGCGAGCGATTCGCCCGCGAAGGCGATGTAACCGTGACCTGGGAGCGACTCTGGCAGATCGAGCCCATTCCTTTTCATCCGCAACTTCTGGATCTCTGCGACGAGTCCATCAAGGAAACCACCAACACGCAATTCCGCCTGCCCTCGGGTCCACTGCACGACGCCGCGGAAGTCTGCCGCTCCGGCGTGCCGACCATCATGATGTTCGTGCAGAGCCTGCGCGGCATCAGCCACAACAAGATCGAGGACACCAAGGAAGAGCATCTGGAGGCCTGCGTGGTCGCTTTTGACCGCCTCGCCAGCAAAATCATCCGTTGGATCGCTGCGTCGAAGTAGTTAAAGATTCATCCGATGTGCTTTGCGGCGAAATAAGCGGCAAAGAAACGCCCAAAGGCCACCATTGGAACGCGGATTTCCTGTAGTATTCTTGATCCCTCCAGAGGCGCGTGCACTTCGCATCGCCCTCATCCACAACAATTTTGGGGCTGGCCACACGGCCTGTATTTGAAAGGCACATTTTGTCTCTATTTTCCACACTCGGCTTAGACGATTCGACCCTCCGCATGCTTGTCGAGGAGGGCTACACCACTCCCACTGAAATTCAGGCCCAGGCCATTCCGCCGGCGCTCGCCGGCAAGGACGTGCTGGGCATCGCCCAGACCGGCACCGGCAAGACCGCGGCCTTCGCGCTGCCCATCATTCAGAAGCTGCAGAACGAGAAGCTCTCCAAGAAGATGTTCGAGCCCCGCGCGCTCATTCTCTCGCCCACGCGCGAACTGGCGGCGCAGATCGCCGAGAGCTTCGCCACCTATGGCCGCGGCACCGGGCTGCGCCACACGGTGGTCTTCGGCGGCGTGAGCCAGTACCACCAGGAGCGGGCGCTGGAGCGCGGCGTGGACATCCTCGTCGCCACGCCGGGCCGTCTCATCGACCTGATCGACCAGGGCATCATCTCGCTGTCTTCAATTCACACCTTCGTCCTGGACGAGGCCGACCGCATGCTGGACATGGGCTTCATTGACCCGATCCGCGAGATCGCCAAGAAGCTCGCCCCCAAGCGGCAGACGCTGCTTTTCTCGGCGACGATGCCGCCTGAGATCGCCGGACTCGCCGCGTCGCTGCTGCACAATCCGGTCCGCGTTGCCGTGCACACCGTGGCCAGCGCCGCCCCCAAGATCGAGCAGCTGGTTTACGCGGTGTCGCGCGACCGCAAGTTTCAACTATTGGGGCACATCCTGAAGGATCCCGAGGCGAAGAAGGTGCTGGTGTTCATCAAGACCAAGCACAACTCCGACAAGGTCACCAAACGGCTTCGCGCCTGCGGCGAGCGCGCCGAGACCATCCACGGCAACAAGCCGCAGAGCCAGCGCACCCGCGCTTTGGACGGATTCCGTTCCGGGCGCGCCCGCGTCCTGGTGGCCACCGATGTCGCGGCCCGCGGCCTGGACGTGGACGACATCACGCACGTGATCAACTACGACCTGCCGATCGACGCCGAGGCCTATGTGCACCGCATCGGACGCACGGCGCGGGCTGGAGCGACGGGCATTGCCATTGCCTTTTGCGATGACTCGGAGCGCAATCTGCTCCGGAGCGTCGAGCGGCTGATCAAGAAGCCGATTCCGCGCGGCAAGCTGCCTGCGGAGCTGCCCGACATGAAGCCGGCACCGGGAGCGATGGTCGAGGAAGTTTCAGATCGTGGCGGCGAGCGCGGCGGACGCCGTGAGCGCGGTGGCCGCGGAGATCGCGGCGCGACTCGCGATGGCGGACGACGACGAATTCGAGGCGAGAGCCGAGACGGCGGGGCGCGCGAAACTCATCCCAAGCGTGAACATCCACGGACCGAGCGCCCGAAGGTGGAGCATGTGCCCGAGGAGCCGGCGATTCGCGAGGATCTTCCGGAGGATGTATCGGTGCGCCGCGACTATCCGCGCACGCCGCGGACGGAGCACAAGCCGGCCGACAAGAAATCATTCGCCGAGCGGGCCTTCGAGAAGAAGACCTTTGAGAAGAAGCCATTCGAGAAGCGGCCCTTCGAGAAGAAGACCTTCGGCGAGAAGAAGGACTTCGGCAAGAAGATGTACTCCCCGCGCAAGCCCCATCCGCTCGAGACCCGAGTCGAGGTGGAGTCCGACCGCGGCGACGAAGGCGGCGGCCATGTTCACCAGGGCGACACCCGCGAGCGTCCGAATGGTTTTCAAGGTGGGTCCCAGACACGAACTCAGGGCGGATCCCACGGGGGATCACGCGAAGGCGGGCATGTGGGGTTCGGCAAACGCGGCGGATTCAAGCAAAGCAAGTCCCGTGGGTTCGGCGGCGCTTCGTCCGGAGGGGGATTCCGCAAGGGCGCTCCATCCGGCGGCGGCTTCCGCGGCAACTCAACCTCCGGTGGCGACTCTCGAGGAGGCGCTCCAACCGGCGGTGGATTCAAGAGCGGCGGATTTAAAAGCGGGGGCTTCAAGAGCGGCGGTTTCAAGAAATCCGGTTTCAAAAAATCGGGATTCAAAAAGAGCGGCAGCTTCAAGGGCAGCGGGCGCTAAAAAGAGCGACGGTGTGTTCACCGTCGCGATCGTTCAATTCAAAATTGATTGTCGCTTTCAGCGTCGCCGACGGGCAATCACGCCGGCCACACCCAGCAACATCGCCGCGCCGGGAGCCGGCACCGTGGCCACATTGAACTCGATGAATGTGTTGTCCGGGCCCGCGAGTCCGGCCAGATTCAGCACCAGAGTGTCTTCATCCAGCACATAGAGTTGGCCCATCCAAGGCAAACCAAAGTTGGAGTTGGAATTGCCGGTGTATGGCACACCGGGGCTCATTGCGCCGATGGAGAACCCTGTGAAGGCAGGGATAAGGTGGTTGACATCTCGAAAGACATACCCATAGAAGTAATTTGGTGGGTTGACCGGTGGGCCGATGTTCATCCAACCTACAGCTGCACTGCTTGAATAAAAATTAATACGGATGGCCAAATCAGAAATGTCAACGTCGATCCCAAACGCGTGCGGTGGAGGGATTCTGAATTGATACTCCACGCTGTCGGTGACGGTGGCGGTGAATGTAAACAATGTGTCGGTGGTGCCGGTTGGCAACAACCCGGTGATTGCAGTTCCCTCCAATGCAGTGGCGCTGATGACACCACCCATCATGCCGGCAAGGGCTTGAGAGGCAAGAATGATTGCGGAACCTGCAACAAATGGAATCAGAGAGTGCATGGCCTGGCGACCTTTCAATGAATTGTGGCTCACGAGGAGATCCGGAATCAAGTGAGGGTCACTTTGAATTCGGTCAGTTGATCATTGGAGTTGCATGAAGAACGCTATTTTTGTTTTGTTGACAAATTACAAAGCCAATCGCGAATTGAACTGGTGCATTGAGCCAAAAACAGCAAAAAAACCGCCGCCCTGAACAAGGGCGGCGGGAACAACAGAACAAATGTTTGGATCGGTTTTCAGCGTCGACGACGAGCGGCCAAGCCTGCGAGACCCAGCAATGCTGCAGCGCCCGGAGTTGGAATCAGGAAGGTCCCGTCCGTTGTGTCGGCCGTGGAAGCCGAGAAGGTCCAGTTCGCCGTATTGCCGAAGCGGGCGAGCCATGTCGCACGGTCAGCCGCGCCGCTGAAGGCGGCGAAGTTGAACTTGGAAAGAGCGCTCTGGGTGGAGGTCAGGAACGCGGATGTTCCCTGAACGAGCCCGGGTGCCAGCTCGCCGGTGGATGAAGTCGTGGCCGCCTCGTACGCGCCGGTGTTGTCGAAGTTGTAAAGGCTGCTGAAGCCGCTCAGCATCGGCTGCACATTTGTGCTGGTGAACACGGTGACCTGCTCGCCCGTGGAACTGAGCGAGAGTTGCTGGTAGGCGCCGCTGCCGGTGGTGTAGATGGTTCCGGACAGGGTCCAGTTGCTGGCGTACGCAGCCGACTTGGAACTGACAACATTGCCCGCGAGGAGGCCGCCCGCGCCCACGGTGAACTTCATCAGGTTTTCGTTGCCGTCATTGTCGGCGGCAGTCACTCCACGGAAACCGGTCGGATTGGTGTAGCCGTTGTCGGAGAAGTAAAGGACGGTGCCCGGGCTCAGATCGACCAGGGTCGCGAACGAGATCGAGTCGCTGCCGACGCCCGAAACCTGGAACTGAACGATTGCAATATCGCCAGAGACCAGTGCCGCTGAGGCGGCTGACGTGAGGGCGATCGCGCCAGTGGCGATCATCAGTGGCTTGAGTGACTTCATGGGGTGAACTCCAGAAAGGGGGGAAAGGAAAGGGAACTCAGGAAAGGGAATCCTGATATCGATAACATGCCCCCTGTTTGTGATGGTTCCTCATAATCTGCGCTATTGAATTGTTAAGAAATCGCGAATGCTTTGCACTCGACTACACTGACGGCCTTCACGATTCCCAAGACTTTCAACGGACACATTCCATGCAGCAGAACAACCCACAAAGCGGCGACAAAAAGAATGATCTGAATTCGGGCGGCGTCTTCGGCGCCGGACCGGAGAACGCGGGCAAACCTTCACCGTTTGCCCACGGCACGCCGGGCGGATTCAATTTCCACGGCAAGAACGCGACCTTTGGAAATAGCAAGGGCTCCAAGAAAGGCGCCGGCAAGCGGTCGGGACCCATCAGCGGCGGTGGTCAGAAGCGATCGGGCTTCGGCGGCGCACGCGGACGCTGAGTGTCACTCGAAATTTCGGCACGAAGCGCACCCGTCCAGTGCCGTTCGTTGTTTGATTTTCAGCGCGGCGTGATCCGCTCGAGGCCGCCCATGTGGCTGCGCAGCGCCTCGGGCACCGTGACCGAACCATCCTTGTTCTGGTTGAGCTCGAGAATGGGAATCAGCACGCGCGGGCTCGCGATCACCGTGTTGTTGAGCGCCCAGGCAAAGTGGATCTTGCCGTCGGAATCGCGGTAACGAAGATTGAGCCGGCGGCACTGGTAGTCGCCCAGTCGGCTCGCCGAATGGGTCTCGCCCCATTCGCCGGTCGGCACGCCATCGGGGCCGGCGTTGCCGCGGCCGGGCATCCAGCATTCCACGTCGATCATGTCCTCGTTTTTCATGCCCAGGTCGCCGGTGCAGCATTGCAGGAGTCGGTAGGGCAGCGCGAGCTTCTGCAGAATCATCTCCACGGTTTCCAGCATGTGCTTGTGCCAGCCGCGGCTCTCGGCGTCGTCGGCTCGGCAGATCACCACCTGCTCGACCTTGTCGAACTGGTGGATGCGGTAGAGGCCCGCGGTGTCCTTGCCCGCGCTGCCGGCCTCGCGACGGAAGCAGGTGCTTTGAGTGGTGTACTTCAGGGGCAACCGCTCGATCGGAATAATCTCGTCCGCGTGGAAGCCCATCAGGCCGACCTCGCCGGTGCCGGTGAGATACAGATCATGTCCGGCTCCGCGCCGCGACTCCTCGATGTGGTAGGCCTGCTCGCGGCCGAAGGGGAAGAAGCCGGTGCCCAGCATGCACTCTTCCTTCACGATCACCGGCACGCCCATGGCGGTGAAGCCGCGGTGCTCGGTGATGAAATCGAAGGCGAAGCGCAGCACCGCCAGGTGCAGCTTCATGCCCAGGCCGGTGAGCACATAGTGGCGGGTGCCTGCGGTTTTGACGCCGCGCTCGAAGTCGACCAGGCCAAGGTCGCGCACGAGTTCAAGATGCGATTTGGGCTTGAAGCCGCGCTGGCTTTCGAAGCTCTTGGCGGGATCGAAGCCCGGCGCGTTCCAGCGGCGGATCTCCTTGTTGTCCTCGGCGCCGGCGCCCACCGGCACATCCGCCGCGGGGGGCTGCGGCACGCGCAGCAGCAGCTCGCGCCACTTCGGCTCGGTCTCCATGAGCCGGCGGTCGATCTCGGCGGCCTCCTGCTTGAGCTCGGCGGGGCGGCGCTCCAGTTCCTTCAGGCGGGTTTCAATTGTCTCGCGATCGGCACCGGCCGCCGCTGACTTGAGTTGGCCCTTCAGTTTTCCAAGTTCCGGTCCCGCATCCTTGCTGAACTTGTTCTGCTCGGCGCGCATCGCCTCGAGCTTGCCGATCAGGTCGCGGCGCTCGGCGTCGATCTTCAGCAGCCCGTCCACATCCGCGTCGGCGCCCTTGAGGCGCACGGCCTTGCGAAATCGATCAGGGTCTTCACGCAGCGCTTTGATGTCGATCATGGAATGAGCGAGTGTAGAAAAAGCGGGGGACTTGTGCGGCGGTGATTTTGTTTTGTAACCCCGACGAAATCAAGACCAAGTCAGGGCGAATTCGGGCGCCGGTAGCTCGGCGCCGCCGCCCAGCGCATGGTGTCGGCGAGCGTGTCCCAATAGGTCCGATCAGGATTGCCGATGAATTTCGCCGCGGTGTGGTGGCGACCCACCAGCACGCGGTCGCCGGCGCTCAGTGGAACAATGGCCTGTCCATCGAGCACCAGGGCCGAACCCTCGTTGGCGCGGACGACCTCGATCATGATCTCCAGATGGCTCGCGGTCACGATCGGCCGGAAGGCCAGGCTGTGGGCGCAGATCGGCGTGACGATGATCGCCTCGAGGTCGGGCTGCACGATCGGCCCACCGGCGCTGACGTTGTAGGCGGTGCTGCCGATGGGCGTGGCCACGATCACGCCGTCGCCCAGAAGACTCGGTCCCTGCTCCTGCCCGAAGGAGAGGCGCAGCTCAATCATCCGGAAGGGAGTGCCCGCGGTGATCGCGGCCTCGTTGATGGCGAGCCCCTCGTGCACCAGGTCGCCCCGCGAATTGCGGACGATGGCGTCGAGCACCATCCGGTTGCGCACGATCGGATCGTGCCCGAAGATCGTGGTGGCGTGGCGGCGCAGCGAGTCCAGATCGAACTCCGCGAGAAAACCCAGGCGCCCGAAATTCAATCCCACCATCGGCACGCCGCGGTCCAGCAGGCGCCGGCACTGGGCGATCAGCGTTCCATCGCCGCCGAGCACAACGACAAGATCGAAAAGTGTCCGCAGTGGAATCGGCCGCAGGTCCGCCTCGAGTTCCTCCACGATGCGGCCGTGCGGCGTGATGATGCGGCGCACATCCTCGATGGCTTCGGGCACGCCTTTGCGCCGTCGATCTGCGATGAGGAGCACGTCGGTCATGTCAGGATCCCCACTTTACGCCACCAGCCCCTTGGTGAGGCGGAGGAAGGCCGTTTCGAGATCGGCCTCCGCCTGCTGCAGGGAATTTATCCGAAAGCCCGCGGCAACGAGGCGGTTGGGCAGGTCGCTCACCGGAAGCCCCGCCTCCGAGTCGAGCGTCACCTCGATGCGCGTTCGCCCCTCGCTCTGCTTCAGCTCGACCATGCTCACGCCCTTCACCTTGCGCAGCAATTCGGCGGCGGCCTCGGGGCGCTCGTCCACCGCGATCTTGACCAGCGTTCCCCGGTGCGCCCGCGACATGACATCCTTCATGCTGCCGGCGTAGACCAGCTTGCCGCGCTCGATGATGCCGACGCTGGTGCAGAGTTCGGCGAGCTCGGGCAGGATGTGGCTGGAGATCAGGATGGTCTTGCCCATGCGGAGCAGCTCCTTCAGCAGCTCGCGCATTTCGATGCGGGCCCGTGGGTCCAGCCCCGAATTCGGCTCGTCCATCAGCAGCACCTTGGGGTTGTGCAGCAGCACGCGGGCCACGCTCAGCCGCTGCTGCATGCCGCGGCTCAGGCCGTTGACCTCGGTGATCGACTTGGACTTGAGGTCGGTCAGCTCCAGGACGTCGTGGACCGCCTTGAAGCGCTCCTTGCCGTGGATGCCGTAGCAGGAGGCGAAGAATTCCAGGTACTCGCAGACGGTCATCTCCTCGTAGGCGCCCATGAAGTCGGGCACGTAGCCGATCAGCGGGCGGATCAGGTTGTTCTGGTAGCCGATGGTCTTGCCGTCGACGCGGGCCTCGCCCCAGGTGGGCTTGAGCAGGGTGGCCAGGATCTTGATCGTGGTGGTCTTGCCGGCGCCGTTGGGCCCGATGAAGCCGAAGCACTCGCCCGCCGCGATGGAGAGGTTGAGGTTGTCCAGCGCGACCAGCTCGCCGTACTTCTTCGTCAGGTTGACAGTCTCGATCATCGCCACAGTGTTCTCAGGGTACGGGAAGGGGGAAGGCGAAGAGGGCGGGATCCTCCGGCAGCGGGATGACGATGCGCACCAGCACGTCGCCGCGGCTCTCCGGCGCCGCGCCCTTGAGGGTGAAGGGCACCGGACTGGCGACGTTCTCCAGCGTTCCCATGACGATCAGGCAGGGCTGGGTCAGCCAGCGCGAAAGGTCGATCGAGCGGCCGAGGTCGCGGGTGACGCGGACGGGCGTCGGCGCGTCGGGGGGATTCATCTGGTAGGCGGGCGGCTCGAGCATCTGGTAGAGCGAGAGCATGGTCATGTCGCTTTGCCAGCGTTCGGCGCCGAACACGTCGCCGCTGCGGATCGGAAGATTGCGTTGCGAGTTCTTCAGCAGCGGCCGCTGATAGCGTTCGAGCAGCGCTTTCGTGAGGGAGTCGGAATCCAATTTCCCGGGATCGACCGGTCCGTTCTGATAGAGCACCTTGGCGAGGTCGATCTCCTGGCCCGGATTCCAATCTCCGGGCGGCATCATCCAGCGGCCCGCGTTGGGAAGCGGGGCGCTGGGCTTCAGGCTGAGCTTGGCGTCGCCGTTCCATTTCGGCGTGGCGAAGCGGAAGGGCGAGACGTGGATCAGCGTCACGTTCTTCAGCGCCGCGGGCAATCGGTGCGTGAGCGATCCGCTCAGTGAAATCAGGTTGCGACTGGAAGTGGTCGCGGTCGCCGTGACCGGTTTCCCTTCGACCGGCGCGGGAAGCGATCCCCATGTCGCGGGCAGCGACCCCATCCATCGCGCCTCGAAGTCGCTCGTGGTGGCGCGGGAGGGCAGGGCGATCCGCGCCGGATCATCAACGGGTTGGTCGAAGCGCGCGGTGTCGGGGAAGCGAAGGCCGCTCCCCGAGGGCGGCGGCGACCACGTGGCCAGAACATTTCGCGGGCCGGCCTCCGGCGCCATGGCCACCTCGGACTGGCCGAATCCAGGAAGCAGCGCGCTGAGCCACACCGAGGCGCGGACCGGTGTCGCTCCGCCGGCGGCCGCGGGAGAGGCGTCGCCGATGGCGTCGAGCACCGTCATGTGTCGAAGCTCGGTCGCTGCGGTGCCAAGCATCCCGCCGATTCCATAGGCGACGGCGGAGGCGATCAGCGAAACGCCCGCGAAGACCATCCACGAGAGCCTTTCCAGTTTTTTCTTGCGCAGCGCCAGCCAGGCGACGGGACAGGCCAGCAGCCAGTAGAAAATGAAGAGCCCGAGCGTCGCCAGCACGCCGCCGGCGGCGCGCCCCTGCAAACCGATCTGGCCTGAAACCAGTTCGCCCTGGCCGCAGTCGTACTCGTCGTATTGCCGCGCGATCGCAAGCCTCGGCGGCTTGTGCTCCTGGAGGCGCTGAAAATCGTTCACGCTCATGGCGTCGGCGCGGCGGCCCAGGATGCGGTTCCAGAAGATGTCCACCTGGGGCAGGGATTCAGCGGCAAAGCCGCCGCGGTGCAGCGAGTCGATGTCGACGCCGATCAGCGTGATGCTGCCGTGGCCGAAGGAGCGCCGAGCCACGATGCTGCCGCGGCCGTTCCATTTCAGGATTTCCCCGGCGCCGGGGAAGGCACTCAGATCAGGCAGACCCACCAGCGGCTTCCAGGGCGCGCTGAGCGACTTCGGATCGAAGACGTAGATCGGCACCCGCATATTTTCGCGGCGCAATTCTGTGGCGCGGGAGAGCGCCGGCAGCAAGGACTCGACCGGGACGCCGTCGACCTGGACCATGCCCTTGGCCGGAAGCAGGTCGGTGAGGAAGTGCGCCGCGCCGCCGCCGATCGACCAGGGGTTGCCGCTGGAAGGCAACGTGATGACAAGCGATCCGCCGCGTGAAATCCATTCGCGCAGCGCCGCGGCGCGGTCGCCGGCAAGCAGTTGCGGCGACGCCTGCGACCAGATCACCTCGTTGAAACTCCACAATCCCTCCCACCGGTCGGGGAAATCCGCAGGCGAGACGCCGCGAGCCGCCAGCGTCAGCGAGTTCATGCTGGGCACGAAGCCAAAGGAGGGCGGAACTGCGGCCAAGTCATCCAGCCCCATGCGGCCGTCACCCACGATCGCGATCACATCCTGATTGGCCTCGATGGGAAGCGAGGCCTCCTCGGCCTGCGCGGGAGTGAATCGAATCGCCCCCAGCGGTCGGACGCGGCGGCCCTGGTCCGCCTCGAAGACGCGCACCGAGTAAATGTGTCCCGCCAGCGCGGCGGCTGACGAAGGAGGGAGCTTGGCATAGAGCCAGCGCGAAACATTTTGCGCCGGCGGCAGCGTGACTTCGCGCCAATATGAGGCGACATCGCCGTCGGCGTTCTCGACCTCCCATTGCACGATCGCCGAGGTCGGGTCGGGCAGGTCGCTGCGGAGCCGCAGTCGCAGACCCGTCATGTCCCCCGGTCGGTAGGCGTTGCAGGCGCCGAAGCGCTCGACGTGGATCTCCACTTCGTCGGCCTGCGCGGGAAGCGCCGCGGCGCACAGGGCCAGCGCCATCGCGATCCGCCTCAGGCGATTGGAACGGAGGAAACCCATCGGTGATTTACGGCCGGAGCCCGGCGAGCTCCGCCAGAATCGCGGCGTGGCTCAGCGCGCCGCGCCGGAAGCAGGAGAGCTCGAACTTTTCGTTGGGGCTGTGGACGCGGTCGTCGTCAAGACCGAATCCGACCAGCAGGCTTTCCACTCCGAGAATCCGCTGGATCGAGCCGACGGCCGGAATGCTGCCGCCGCTGCCGATGCACACCGGATTTTTTCCGTACACCTTCTTCAAGCCGCGCTCCGCGGCGGAGAGGTAGGGGCTCTCATCCTTGACCCGGATCGGCGGATTCTTGCCGAAGGCCTTGATCTCCAGCGTGTACCCCGCGGGCACCCGCGCCTGCAGATGCGACGAAAGTTTCTTGAAGGCGACCTCGGGATCCATGTCCGCCACGAGACGGCAGGAAATCTTGGCGCTCGCCTCGCAGGCGATCACGGTCTTGGCGCCCTCGCCCTGGTAACCGCCCTTGATGCCGTTGCAGTCGCAGGTCGGGCGGCACCAGGTCCGCTCCATCGCGGAGAAGCCCGGCTCGCCGAACCCCTTGCTCACGCCGGCGGCGGCGAGGAATTCGCTTTCGTTGAATCCCAGCTTTGCCCACTGGGCTTTGATGCGGTCGGGCAGCGGCTTCACCAGGTCGTAGAAGCCTTCGATGGCGATGCGTCCGTCATCGTGGTGCAGGCTGGCGATCATCCGCGCCAGCGCGTTGATCGGATTGGAAAGCGAGCCGCCGTAGAGGCCCGAGTGCAGATCGTGCGATGGCCCCTTCAAGCGGGCTTCGATGTAGACCAGACCGCGCAACATGGTGGTGATCGCCGGCGTGTCGATGTCCCACATGCCGGTGTCGCTGACGATGGCGATGTCCGCGTCGAGTTCCTTGGCGTACTTCGTCATGAAAGGCTCCAGGCTTTCGCTGCCGGATTCCTCCTCGCCTTCCAGAATCACCGTGACCGGGCAGGGCGGGCCGCCGGCGCAGGTGTGCCAGGCGCGAAGCGCTTCCAGGAAGGTCATCACCTGTCCCTTGTCGTCCACCGCGCCGCGGGCGACGATGCGCTTGCCCGTCGGGCCCTCCACGATCGCGGGCTCGAAGGGCGGGCTCTTCCAGAGCTCAATCGGATCGGCGGGTTGCACGTCGTAATGGCCGTAGAAGAGGACGCGCGGCGCCGTCACACCCTTGGGTCCGGGGTGCTTGGCCAGCACCATCGGATGTCCGTGCGTGTCGACAAGGCGCGATTCGAAGCCGCATTCCTTGAGCATGTCGGAGGCCCACTGGCCGGCGCGGCGGACTTCCTTGGCGAAGGCCGGATCGGTGCTCACACTGGGAATCCTCAGGAAATCGGTGAGCCGCGCGAGTCCCGCGGGCTGGTTGGCGTCGGTTCGGGCGAGCACGCTGTCGAGTTGTCCGGGAGTGGAGACGTTCATGCGGCAGAGGCTAACCGCGCCCGGCCAAAGGAGAAACCTCCCGCGCCGGGATGGGTTAGCATCCGCCGCCGAAGGTCCTTCGAGCAACAGGAGAATCAAAATGGCAGACCGCGTGGTGGTGGATCAGATTGACTTTCGATCGGCGCTGGTGTTTCCAAGGGTGCTTTCCGCGGCCACCGGCGCGTTCCAGCCTTCGCGGCTGCTGGCCGCCACCTTCATTCTTCTGGCGCTGGCGGTGACGGGGCGCTTCTACGACGCACTGCGCGGGCCGGTGATCCAGCCCACGGGCCTGCTGGCTCCCGCGCGGAGCTCGATCAATTCCGCCGTGGCCTCCGATGTCGCCCGCCGCGCGGCCCTTGACTACTTGACCCCGGAGCAGCGTCCCGCCGACATCGAGGGTCGCGGAAGAGTTGACATCGAAACCGTCTACGGGTTGCTGCAGAATCGCCTTGCTTCGGCATCCGAAACGGAAGCCGATGGAATTCGCCGCGCCCTCGAGCGGATCGATTCCTACCGGCTCAAGGGCACCTTTGATTCCTTCGCTACCGCCGTTGGCCGCTGCGTGGACGGGCTTGCGCTGGGAGTACTAACGGTGAGCCCCGCGATCGCGGTGACCGCCTTTGCCAATCTCTTCATCGAGCTGCCGCTGGCGTGCTGGCGCGAGGACCGCTGGTTTTGCTTCATCTTTGGCATCGCGTTCCTGATCGCGATTGGCGCCGGCGGCGCCGCCCTCTGCCGCATGGCCGCCGTCGATCTTGCCGGCAAGACCAAGCTCTCGGCGGCCGACGCCTTCGCCTTTATCAAGCCGCGCTGGGTCAATCACTCCCTGGTGCCGCTCTGGCCGCTGCTGACCCTGGCCGTCCTTCTTCCCGTCGCGGCCCTGCTCGGATGGTTGAGCCGGGTTCCGCTGCTGGACATTGCCGCGGGTCTGGCCTACGGGCTGGTGATCGTGCTGGCGTTCTTCGCCGCCATCGCCCTGATTCCCTGGGGCTTCTGCATGCCGCTGGCGGTGGCGGCTTCGGCGTGCGAGGGCTGCGACGGACTCGAGGCCGCCCAGCGCACCGTGGCCTATGTACTGCGCCGCCCGCTGCAGGGATTGCTCTACCTTCTCATGGCGGCATTGGGGATCTCGCTGGTGATCTTCGTCTCCGATCTCTTCGCCATGGCCACGCTCACGCTGGCCTCCAATTTCGTCGGCATCACGGCGGGCGACGGCCCGCTCTCAGGCCTCGCCGCGGTGCGGCTGCTGCAGCCCGACGATGTGGCGCCGATCCGGACGTTCGGTTTCACGGGCGCGATCGCCTCCGGCTTCGTGGGAATGTGGATCACCGTGATCAAGGCCCTCGCCGCGGGAGCCTGCTTCGCCGCGTTCTGGGCGGTCGCCACGGCCGCCTATCTGGCGCTTCGAAAGACCTGCGACGACCAGCCCTTCGACGATCTGTGGGAGCCGGGCACGGTGGCGGGATCGCGCCAAGATCAACGTCCGTGAGTCCGCGAGACCGGGGGCGCGCGTGAGCGACCTGCAGGATGAGATTGCCCGCCGCGCCGCAGGCATGATGGCGCAGGATCAAAATATCCCCGTGAAAGACGCCATCGCGCAGGCGATCGATCGAATGGGTCTCTCGCGCAGCGTCACGCCGCCCTCGGTCGATCGGGTTCGGCTCCACGCCGAGGGCCTGGCGCGGGAAAGCCTGGGCGACCAGGGCTACGAGGATCGGCGCTATCAGCGGATGGTGGCCATCATTGACCTGATCCGACGGCTTGAACGGGATTTTCCCGGCGCCCGCGTGGCGCTCATCGGTCGTGCATGCGACGGGCACTTCGACGCCGATCCGCAGGTTCATCTGCGCTTCGTCGGCGAGGCGCCGATCCATCGCATCGCGGACGCGCTGGTGCGCGGCGGCTTCCCCGAACCGGAAGTGCGCTCGCTCGCGTCGCGCGTCGGCATGCTCGATCAGGTTCACTCCGCGTTCGAATTCGCTCCGCTCACGCTGACGCGATGTCCGCCGAAGCAGCTGACGCATCCCGGGCTCGATCTGCGCCACGGCCGGCCGATTCAGCAAAAGACACTTTTGCAATTGGAGGAGATGCTGGCGAAACCCAGGCGGCCCTCGCAGCGTCGCGAGGAGCGCGGCGAACCCGATCTCTAGGACAAGCCGCCCTTGAGCGCGCTGGTCGAGCCGAACTTCAAGCGCAGCTTCCGCATTGCGGGGTCATCTTCGCGGGTGGGCTTGGCGGGCTGCCGATCTTGATGGGCACCGGGAGCGGGGGCGGGTCGGTCCAGCAGGGCCTTGATCGACAGGCTCACGCGCCGCCGCGGAGCGTCGATCGAGAGGATCTTCGCGGTGACCACCTGGTCCACCTTGAGCACCTTGTCCGCGGAGAAGATCCGGTCGTGGCTGATTTCGCTGATGTGGACCAGACCCTCGACGCCGGGGGAAAGCTCCACGAAGGCACCGAATTCGGCAAGTTTGGTCACCCGTCCGGAGACGGTCTCGCCCGCCTGGAGCGTCTCGAACTTGCCCACCACGGGATCGTCCATCACTTCCTTGCGGCTCAGCGAGATCCGCGGCGGCTTCTGGGCGCGGTCGACGCGCATCACCTTCACCCGCACCACATCGCCCACCTTCACCGCGTCGGAGGCGTTCTTCAGGCGCTCGTGGGCAAGGTCGCTGATGTGGATGAGTCCGTCGACGCCGCCGATGTCGGCGAAGGCACCGAAGGGCTGCAGGCTGGAGATGGTCGCCTCGCGGATCTGCCCGGGCTCGATTTCCTCCAGCGTTTTCTGCTGTTCCTTGCGCCGTGTGACCGAGAGGGCCGCCTTGCGGCTGAGCACCATGCGGCCGCGCTCCTTGCGCAGCTCGATGATCATGCATTGCAGCTTCTCACCGAGGAAGATGCTGATGTCAGGCACGGTCCGCAGGTCGACCTGGCCCGCGGGCATGAACGCGCGGTGATGGGCGACCTCCATGTCCAGGCCGCCCTGGTTCATGCCGACGCAGCGCGCGTCCACGATCTGTCCCACCTGCAGGTTGTCCCACTGGGGCTTGGCCCGCATGCCGATGCGCGACAGGATCAGCAGGCCCTCGAAGGCGTCGAGGCGCTCCACCGAAAAATCCATCACGGTCCCGGCTTCCGGTGGGGTCTCGAACTGGCTCAGCGGACAGACGCCCTGGCTCTTGGGACCGAACTCGACCATCACGTCGCCGCCCTGGACCCGGATGATGGTTCCGGTTCGGGTGTGGCCATCGCCCTTCACCTTGGGCAGGGATTTCTTCTCGCTGGAGATTCCCAGCAGGTCGCTTTCGCTGAGTCCGGCCAGCGCCTGGGCCATTTCCTGCTCGAGCAGATCGTCCACGCGGCTCGAGGCGGCGGACTGGGTGGCGGGCGGTTGGGAGGGCTCGATGGGCGGGTTGGACATGGTGATTCCGGGATGCATCCGAAGCGTATCCGCTATTCGGCCACTTTGGGGGCAACTTCAGGCAACAGTTCGTCCCGGGGGTGCGTAAAGTTTCCGCAAGCTCACACCCGCTGTCCAAGAGGTCTGCTCAAGAGGTATATTCCCCGTCCTCACCCGCCTCGATTGAGAAGCCCCTCGCCCGACCCTTCCCTCACCACACCCCACACGACTTCGATCTTGAAACGGACTTCGAACCCAACCAGGAAATCGCAACCGCATGGCCAAGAATAAATCCGCCTGGGGCATCGAAATCGGCGCGCACGCCATCAAGGCCGTTCGCCTGGAGCGCAACGGCGACGAGGCCGCCATCACCGACTTCGCGTGCATTCCGCACAACAAGCCGCTGACCACGCCCGACTTGGACATCGCCGAGATGACCCGGCTCACCCTGAGCCAGCTGGTCGCGGCCAAGGACCTCGAGGATCAGACCATCGTCATCTCCGTGCCCGGGCATTCGGCGCTGGCGCGCTTCGCCAAGCTGCCGCCGGTGGAGCCGAAGATGATCCCGAACATCGTGAAGTTCGAGGCGGTGCAGCAGATTCCCTTCCCGATCGAGGATGTGGAGTGGGACTACCAGACCTTCATCACCCCGGACAATCCTGAGGTGGAAGTGGGCATTTTCGCCATCACCAAGCAGCGCATCGAGGAGCGGCTCACGCTCTATGCCGAGTTCGGCATCCGCCCCGAGATTGTCACGCTCGGGCCGCTGGCGGTTTTCAACGCCGTTTCCTACGACCTTGCCCTGCCCGCGGAGCACAAGCCGGTGGTGGTGCTGGACATCGGCACCCAATCCAGCGATGTGGTGGTCGCCGACAGCAGTCGCTGCTGGATCCGGACCTTCCCCCTGGGCGGAACCCATTTCACCGACGCGCTGCAGAGCGCCTTCCAGATCTCCTACGGCAAGGCCGACCGGCTGAAGGCGGAGAGCGCCACCAGCAAGTACGCCCGCCAAATGATGCAGGCCATGCGACCGGTTTTCGGAGACCTGGTGCAGGAAGTGCAGCGATCGATCGGCCACTACCAGATGAACCACCGCGAGA